>NZ_JBBEXD010000011.1:0-154851 GCF_037782385.1 Ascidiimonas meishanensis | reverse complement strand
CAATGGAACAGATTATAGTTATGATGAAAACGGAAATATGACAACTGATGCCAACAAAGGCATTACCAATATCACCTACAACCATTTGAATTTACCTACTCAGGTAACTATGGCAGACGGAAATATTCAGTATATTTATAATGCCGTAGGGGTGAAGCTAAAAAAGATAGTAAAAAACACTGCGGAAAGTTCTTTGAGGATGGAGCGTTAAAAAAATATCCAGTGGATATTTTTAGCGAACAGGCCAGCTGGCGCATTGGCAAATATGCTGGAAACTATATCTATGAGAATGGTACGCTACAGTTTTTCAATACAGCTGAAGGCTATGTAGAACCCAATGGAAGTTCTTTTGATTACGTATACCAGTATAAGATCATTTAGAGGGCGGAACGTTAAGAAAACAGCCAGTGGCTGTTTTTAGTGAACGAGCCAGTTGGCGCGGGGGGACTATCTTATTCAGATAATGATAGGAATGGTTTAATAACCCAAAGTGAATTTATACCTATAGACTTAATATTTAACGTCAGTTCGACGAAAATAAGAATTAAAATCGATTTCGAAATTGTCTTTTCTTTTGGTTCGTTTTCTTTGGACAAGCAAAGAAAATGAATGTAAGCAACTTATATACAACAACTTTAATAATTCAAAGACCCTATTTAAGATTAAAATATAAAACTGAAATTAGATCGAACTCACGTTATTTACCTCGGTCTGGTTCCATCAAAAATCCATAGCGTATTTCAATAGTGTACTAATAAAATTGAGCGAATGAATCTCACATTGAGAACTCATATTAAAAGATTAAGCAGAAAAACTATAGAAAAGTAGTTCTTTTTACATCGAACTCGCGTTAAATAGTATTTCTTTAAAACGTAAAGACTTGCTAGAATCCTTGAAATAAAAGTTGTTTACACCAGTAACCATTTCAATAAACCGTATTTTTAATCTGTTTTAAACTTAGGAGGTTTTAGGTTTTTAAGGCATTCCAGATTTGGCAGTTTCTCAGGATGATTAAAAAATACATTTGCTGCTTCCATAGCGCATGGGTTACTCCAGTAGGTGGTTGGGGTGTGCGTCCAACCTTTAAAAATTAAATGAAAACTATTTGGTAAATTCTTTTGCATGGCATTAGCCCATTTTAAAGGAGTTTCATAATCATAGGCACCACTAATTAGTAACACCGGTTTATTGCTAATAACCGCTTTGTTTTCAATACTCCCTACTTTTTTTACATCCCAAAGCTTGCAGATGTTCGATTCAAAAACTGCTGGCGAAAGCCCCTTGGTTTGTGGGTGTTTTTTTGATTCGCTTTCAATTGTTTTTTGAGAAGCAAAAGGGTATTCCTCTGCACACCAAACAGACAATCGCATGCCCATTCCGTAACCGTTATACGCGGCTGGTTTCTTGAATATACTTAACAATTCTTCTTTTAAAGTACTGAGATCATTATTTAAAAGTTTTTCCAATTCAAATGGCACATTGGCAATGCTACCCGTAGAAGCAGAAGTGAAAACACTCATTAAATCTTTTCCTTTTAAGTAAAAAGTTTCTAAGTTTCCGTTAGTCGGATTTTCGATTTCAACAAGTAATGGATTTTCTGTTTTCTCCTTTAAATAAGTAAAGAACCTTTTTTTAATGTTTGGAAATGCCTTATTACATTTCTCGTCTAACTCACAATCTGAAAGTAACTTAGCTGCTACGTCTAAAAGATTTTCAACGCTTACTTCGTCGTAAGTAACTTCTAGCGGTAAGGGGGAGTCCATAACAACACTTCTAATAGCCTGTGGAAAATCTCTTAGTAGGACTTGCGCTATTTTTGTACTGTATGAAATAGTCAATAAGTTGTACTGTTCTATTTTTAGAACTTTTCGTAAGTCCTCAATATCGGAAGCAATTTCATGAGTGTTGTAGGCATTTAAGTCAATGCCTTTTTTTAAGAGGCGGGTTTTGCATTTTAATACGGCATCATTCAATAAGCTGTCTTCCTTTTTGCCTCTATAGCCTGGAAGTTGAGATAAATAGATAGCCTTAGACCATTCCGGACAATCCAAACTTGGTTGTGCATATTGAGTACCGCGTTGTTCAAATAAAATAAAATCTCTATCATCCAGATAGGTATAATACTTCATGTATTGAGCAGTTCTCATGGTAGAATAGCCAGGACCACCCACTGTGTAGATGATAGGATCTTTTTTAGGGTTTTTATTGCTGCTTTTAAAAATGTAAACAGGGAGCTGTATTTTATTGCCGTTTGGTTTAAAACGATTTTCAAGTACTTCCAGATAGCCAAATGTATATACTTGTCCTTCAGGAATTTTATGAGTTGTTTCCTTAGATATAGTAAAAGTAGGTACAAATGGTTTTGTAATCTCTTTGGTACTCTTGCAGCCAATAAGCAGTATAGACAGTATAAAAAATAATAACCGAAACTTCATTTTTAGCGAATTCTGTGAATTACAAAGAAACATAGATTTAGTGTTTCTCAAATTCACATTTGTTAAGAAATGCATTTCTTTTTAATTCTGCTTAAACTTTGTTCTGATACACCTAAATAAGAAGCAATATATTTTTGAGGTACCTGTTGAAATAACTCAGCATTTTTAATTATTAAGCTTTGGTAACGTTCTGTTAGATCAAGAGTTTGTAAGTCTGCTAATTTTTCAACGGTAAAAAGGTATGCTTTTTCTGCAATAATTCTACCTAGTCTTTCTAATTCGTGATAAGACGCATATAGTTTATACAAATGTTCTTTATCAAACTCATAATAATGCACCTTTGTTAAGGTCTCTATAAACAAGGTGCTGGGTGTATTGGTTAGAAAACTTTTAAAGTCTGTAGCAAACCATTTAGGAGCATAAAAATGATGGGTATAATCTTTCCCTTCTATTAATTTATAGCCCCGTAGCAGCCCGCTTTCTATAAATAAACATTTTCTACTGACTTTGGGCGGAGCAAATAAAATTTGATGCTTAGGAGCTTCTTTTTTTTCTCCCGAATTAAAAAATAGCGTATATACCTTATCTGATAGATTGATGTATGAGGTAATAGTTTCCTTCATCTTTTTTAAAATAATAGGGATCAGTTTTTAATTGTAGTATAAAAATTGGCCCTAACAAGTATACAAAAAACGAATTATAAGAAACATATAGATTTCAAATAGTTGTTTTTTTAAAGATAAATGCTGTACAAAAGCTAACTAAAAGTGAGGTCGCATGGTACTTCATTGTTCTTAACAAGATGCTCAGACAAAAGTGAAAAAATTAAAGAGACATGGATGCTATTTTTAAAAGCAAGCATCGATAATACTTTACAAATCGTGTATAGTTTACACTTAAGGTTTTTAAAAGACGTTTTAAAGGCTATATTCTAAAGGTTTTGAGCTTCAAACAAAAAGCTCCGCAACTTTGTATGTAAAGCTCCGCATGTTTGGGTCAAAACCTTCGCATGTTTTTAAGGAAATAACAAAGCATAAAAAAAGCCCCGAAGGGCTTTTCTAACAAAATGTGTCAACTAACACTAAAAACTAACTGTTAAAACCAACTAATTAGTTGCCCACATCTGTAAGTTCTATTTCGGGCGAGGTATCTGCATCTGTAAGCTTTTCGATACGTTCTTTTTGATACCGAAGAGTTTTCAGCATATTGCGAATTTTGGTGCCAGGGCGGTAACGTATTCTCGCTTTTTTAATCTGATTGGCCGTTACTTTTTCTTCCTCTTCTACCCCCTCACTGTTCACACCTAAACTAAAAGTGCCTAGTTTACCCAGCACTACATTACGTCCTTGTTTAAGTTCGCCTTGAATGGCATTTACTAAACCAATAATAACCTCATAAACATCTGCTTGGCGTACAGTAGAACCATCGGCAATCAATTCAGAAAGGCGGTCTATATCTGAGGTGCCTTTAGGTATCGCCAACGCATAATATTTAGGAGTTGCGGTAAGATCTTGTGGATTTCGTTTTTGGATTGTTCTAAATGTTACACTCATAATTGTTTTACTTGTTAAGTTTATATTTCGTTATCACAAAGATGATTGAGAATTCTATGGTATTTTGTTAAGAATAACCCATAATATTCTTAAGAAATGTTATTTTTCATGAGAATTTCTTAACAAAATAATAAAAAGATTAAAAAGTTGTTAATGGGTTTGGTTTGCTATTGCTAAATAACGTGAGTTCGATATAACTTTCATAAAATATGATTTAAATTTTTTTACACTATTTTAATTTAACCATCTTATTTTTAGATCATTACGTTCATTTTCTTTGCTTGTCTAGGGGCGAACGTAAAGAAAACAGCTAGTAGCTGTTTTTAGTGAAGCAGACAGGTGGCGCGGGGAAACCAAAAGAAAAGACACTTTTTAGTTCATGTCATATCTGTTTTGCATGAAGGTATTCATGAATCTTCGATTTCCAAGGTATTTTTGTCCATAAAGTGGACAAAACCACAAGGCTTTCCTAAATTTTAGTTCACTATACTCTATTTTCTTCAAAGGAGTTCATGAATTTACATTTCTCCCCCGAACGATCGGGGTTTCGAAAATTCTTAACGGAAAACCTTGTTATACTGCGGAAAAAGACAATTTCGAAATCGATTTTAATTCTTGTTTACGTCGAACCGACGTTAAATAACATATTCACTCTTTATTTCAGCTGTAGTTTGTGAAAATTGAAAGTATTAATAATGTATTGTTTTGAGCGAATGCTCCCTGTTGGTGCAGTTACTTTTATACAGTAGATAAATAGAATATGAGGGTTTTTGAAAAGTTGTGGGATAGTCTTTGGTAAGTACAAGGCTCATTAAGCCAGTGTCTCCAATACCAATTTGGACACCAAGACAAAAGCTAAAAAAAGGTACGGAGTACTTTTATGATTGAGCCTTACTACAAGGTTGCCACTCACCAGAACTGCTATAGAAACCCACCAGAACTGCAAATCAATAAAAGCAATGAGCAAAGCAATCAAACTGAGGTTTGCAAAGAGCCCCTTATATTTTCTAGCAATAGGGAAGTGGGTGTCATCTAATTGTTCAAAGACAATAAAGGCGCAAAAAATACTTACCATCAAGCCAGTAATTTCTAGGGATGAAAATTGAGCAGTACTTAAAAAATAGAGAAAGCCAACCACCATCGGATATTTAAACAAGGGGAGAAAATGCCTCCAGATTCCTCGGTTAAAAAGTAACCTATACATGAGATCGTTCAGTACTAAAAATGAAACCAATACCCCTGCAGAAATAGGATGAAGCAGAAATAAAACCAGACTGCAAAAAAATGCAAAGCCCGCCAGAATAAGGGCGAGTAAATTGCGCGATTTGGGCTGGGTGTAAATACGATTAGGCTTTGCTACATCTACTTGATAATTCATTAGATCATCATACAAGCGGAGCATCCCTAAAAAAAGAAAAACGGGTAGTATAAAAAGAAAAACCTGGCTATTGGTAAGTGAATGCGCTACTGAGAAAAGGATCAGTAACAAAGTAAGCGCGCCAAAAATTACAGGCTTAAAACGTTGTTTAAGATATAGCCGTAGTATTTTCATCTAAAATAGCAATATGCCCTGTGTTTGCGTTTAATAATATTTGATCCCCGTCTTTTAATCTGGTAGTTGCTTTTGGAACTCCTACAATGGCAGGGATTCCAAATTCTCTGGAAACGATGGCGCCATGTGAAAGCATTCCGCCACGTTCTACAATGAGTCCGCTAATCAATGGAAAAACCACCACCCATCCCGGATCCGTTTGTCTGGTAACTAAGATATCACCTTTTAGTAACTTATCGGCTTCTAAAACCGATGCCAGTACCATTGCTCGCCCTTTTACGATTCCTCCACAAGCAGACAAACCTTTTAGATCAATATCACTCCCTTCTGTTGCTACATTGGGAATAACCAGTTCATCCGGAGAAGGGTAGGAGCCCATAAAAGTTTGAAAATCGTCTGGATATGCTAATTTGCTTTGAAGCTTAAAAGCTTCTTTTCTAGCAGCTACACAATTTTTTAAATTTACGGGAAGCATCTCAGCGCTAGAGAGGCTTTCTGCTATTTCTTGATAGCGCAAAAACAAGATGTCTTCTGGATCTTTTAGTTGTTTTTGCCTAACAAAAGTTCGTCCTATTTTTTGAATAACCTGTTTAAACCTAAAATAGAGTAAGGCTTGTTTTAAGCGCGCTCTTTCTCTACTGCTAATGCCATTAGACGCTAATTTAATTAACAAATGAAGTATAAAAAGATGAAAAAGCGAAATAGGAAAAAGGATATGATATTTTGAAATGATTTTCTTCTGGAATCTACGAATCACATTTTGACGTTCCTTGTATTTTTGTTGGATTAATGCTTCCGGATCGTTGTCAGGAAGGCGATTGTACTGTTGCAATAGGGCAATAAACAAGGCAGGATTCTCCGTATAATTGTCGTGGGTAAGCATGAGTTCTCCAGAACAACGATAGCCCCAATTCTCCAGATAATTATGTACCAATTGCAAAACCTCTACATAGCCTTTGTTCGTTTGTAATACACTGTAAAAGTCTACCGCACTTAACTTTTGAAACTGCGCATACAGCTCTTTGTTTTCTCTGATTTTTAATTTGATTCTATGGGTATCAATAATGGGTTCACTACTAATAAGATTAGGAATGGCCTGAATGAGTTTGTTATGAATAGCAACACCTTCTTCTTTGTAAAAAAGTTTACAATAGGCGCCTAAAATACCATGAGAGACCATCGCAAAAAAATCAGCTAAAGAGGCTCTGTACCAGCTATGCATTCTAATTTCTATAAACCCGTGAAACGCTTTCTTTAATTCTTGAAGGCTTACTGCTTCTTTTGCTTGCTTGCTATAGCCATTAACCAGATGCTCAAAGTAAGAAACGTTTTTCTCCAGAAAAAAATTAAACTTTACAAAGTCACGTACAAATCTGAGCTTGTTTTTAAAGCTTGCTTTTTTAGGTTTATGTGCCTGTTCTGCCGTATATCCCACAAAATTATCAAAAGATTTCATCAACATTTCTGAGAAGGGAGATTGTGAGATAATTTCATGAATACTACTCATATTGTAATACATATGGCAGCCCCAAACACCTACAATATTGGTATAGGCGCCCTCTAAAGATCTTATAGTATGCTCATTTACCTGAAACAATTTGGAAAGGTTTTTAAAGTAATGATAATAAGAATCTCTGGCGATAGAATAGAGTAGCGGACTAATGGGATCTGGGTAGTTTTCATTTACGTTGGTGTTAGACCAGTACTGTGGTAATTCTTTCACTACTGTGGTAATAGGCCTTGATTGCACCACATAAAAGAGATTTTCTTTTACCGCCCATTCTACATCTAACGGATACCCGTAATGTAATTCTAGCTTTCTGGCTATTTCAAACCCCTGTTTTAAATTAAAATCTACCGCTTCATCTAAGGTTTCGGTAGCAATATGGTAATGGACACTTGCTGGATTTACTTGCCCTGATACCAATGCTTCTCCATGTCCCTCTACATATTCTGCCAGCATTTGTCCTTCGTGTAAATGGCTTCGGGTAAAAATAACGCCAGCATAATCTGGATCTATTAACTTTTGAACCACTACCGCCATCCCTGCCAGTTGCTTTCCTTTATGTGCCCCATAGACGGCTACATTTTCTTTTTCATACGATTGCCAGCAGCGAATGATATCGGATATAATAGCATTGGTATCTCCGCTACAAATAAACGAATCTAATTGTCCGGCAAAAGAGGTTTCGGCACCATCTTCACCAATAGCAGAACTCCGCACCATATAGGCGTTTGCCCCTATTGCATTTAATTGTTGTATCAGTTCTTCTTTAAAGGTAGCATCTGGTTCTTTTTGTGCAAGGTAAAAGTGGGTAAAGGCATTACTTTTTACAATAAATCCTTCAGGTACGGGAAACCCTGCTGCTTTCATCAAGCTTAAATGGTACCCTTTGGCTCCCGCCAGATTTTCAGTGATATGATGATCTAAAGAGCATAGATACATTAAATGGAAGATTTAATTTTTAACTTAAAAAGCAAGGTGGAAACAGCTAGATGTAACCCCATGGCCAATATAAATATATACATACTTTCTGATAGTGTAATATCAGCCAAAAAATAATACATGAGGAGTACTCCGGTTATGGAGTCTGCTTTGTCAATTAAAAGAAAAAGAAATGGATACTTAGGGTGTCTGCCTCCTGGTGGAATATTCAGAGAACGCTTCATATAAGAATTGGGTAGTTCTGCAACTATGTAGGCAAGACCTAGTGCTATGCCTACGCCTAAGAAATACAATAGATTTCTTTGCAAAAATATCCCTAATAATAGACAAAAGAAGCCATTTGCCAAAGGCACAAAAAGTACCCCTCGCCAGGTTTTATTTTTACCAAAAGTATGGGTGGCTATAGGAATACACCAGCTGGAGAACCAATTTTTTTTTACCACCAACATATGCAAAATAAGCGTAGGCGTTAAGGGTATAAAAAGTATAAGTATATGTGTTAAGAGCTTACTCATTTTCTTCAAGAAATGCCAACATACGAAAAGCCGTATGAAGAATTCTGTCTGAAAACTTATATTTAATAAGAATACCTGCCACATCATAAAAAACCGCTCTAGAAACCATAAAGTTAACTAGGCTTTGTCTATACCCTTCAAACCATGCTGCCTTGCTATAACTTTTTTTCCATTCTTCTGGTAACAAGTTAAAATGATATTCCAAATAGTACATTAGCTCTTCTTTTGAAAAGTCTTTGGGAAGTACAAAACTTAAAAACTCCACAATATCACGATGGGGGTAATCTATCACCGCCAGCTCCCAATCATAAATAACAATAGTACCGTCTTTTCTTACAGCAATATTACGGGGGTTAAAATCATTATGAATAATGGTTTTTGGTAACTCACACTGGTTAATAAAGCGATCTGATCTTATTTCGGTTTTTAAAGCTTTGAGCTGTTCAACTTTGTAAGCATCTCCTGTTTCTTTTAAGGAGATTCTCAGCAGTGCATCATATAATTCGGTTCCTTTATGCGGAACAAAATGCTGAACCGAGGACATGCTTTGCAGCGCTTCGGGCTGGTTGGTTAATTGATGAAAATGAGCTGCAGTTTTAATAACATTTTCAATAGAAGTTTTATCCCATTTTTCCGGATGATTTTCACTATTGTAGATAGAAAGTGCGTCTTCTTCTAAGAATTCCTGCGCTATAATATAAATTTCACGTTGCTTGTTAATATAGGTGCCGTAGAATTCAGGCATATTTTTAAAGCCTTTGCGGTTTAGAAATTCATATACCTCCAGTTCTTTTAGATGGCATTTTTTATATTCTAGATCCTCTTTTGTGTCTTTTATCAGATTGGAAAGCAGCGGATTTACAGATGCTGCCATCATGTGGAGTCCTTTAATTACTTCGGCATCTGTTGGTTTAGACTTGAGTAATACATGAACTTCTTGGTAATCTGCTTTACGGAAGGCTTTTAAGGGTACAAAACCAATAAGTTTTTTGCTAATTTTACCGGTAATGCTGGTAAGAATGCCATTTTCTATAGTCTTGTTTTGGAGGAGTTCTATATCTGTCAAACCAGAATCAACTAGTATTTTTTGTAGATACTTAGGGTTGAGTTCTGATTTTAATAACCAGTTTTTAGGTTTGTTACGCCCTAGTTTTTCATGAGCTTTTGCAAATTCACCACTAACAATGGCTGCACTGGTAGAAATCTCCAGGCCTAAGGCAAAGCCTGCAATAAGCTTGGCAAAGCGTTCAACCTTGCCGGGTCCCATGCAACCCATTAATTCTAAGGCTTGTGATTGTTTAGGAAGGTGTGTTCCGCCACCTACCGTACCTATTACTAAATTAGGGAGGGTGAGTTTAACGGCTAGTCCTTTCTTCACTTTTTTAAGGGAAAAAATACCTACCGAAGACTCATGTATACAGGCGAGGTCTTGCCCGGTTGCCGCAAAAATACTGGAAATAGCATTGGCTACATTTATATTGTAGCCTATCATCCCGTTCTGTCTCGCCAGTTTTCTGGAGGCTTTAAAACAGCGAACCAATTTATCTGAAGTAGTACGTAATACCTGTGCAATAACCTCTTCTTTAAGGACACAAGAAGCGGTTACTCTAATTCCTCTTCCAGATGCAATGGTGTATAGGGATACTTTTTTATCTGAAGAGGCATTACCTTCAATCACAAAATCTATTGGGTTGATGCCAGATTCTTTACGAAAGCTTTCTACCAGATGCAGCATAGCATGCCATGTACAGGTAGTTGTCATGTTTTGCCCAGAAGCATCACCCGTAGTATAATTAAACCGCAGGTGTACCACCTTCTTTTTTTGTATGGATTTTATCTCATGCAGTACAGCATGATTTGAATAGCCTTCTGCTACTTTTTTAATATCTTCAAAATGTCTTTTTGTAAATTTCTTAAATAGGCCTGCTTCTTCTTTGGTTTCAAAAAGAAACATAGGGGCACGGGTCATTCTTTGCCACGCAATAGATGCTTTAAACCCATCACTTTCACTAATGGCTCTGGCACCTCTGTTCATACTCATCACCAGCGCACCTTCTAATGTAGCTGCTGCGCCATACACAAATTCTTCAGCGTCTTTTTCTTTAAATAAAAGCGGCCCTAATATCCCTACAGGAATCTCTACAGAACCAATGTAGGATTCAATATTTTTTTGAATGTCGTTAAGATCTAAACCAGAAACTACCAGTTTATCTGTCTTAAAATTTAATTTTTTTAGATAGTCAAGTCTTAAATTTAAAGAAACCGGACTCACCAAGCCTCTTCCCGGTATTGTTTTAATCTCTTGCATCATCCATTTTTAAGTAAGCCTTAAGAAAATAGCATTTTCAAAACGCTCATTAGTTTTGTTTTAATTAGAACAGGTATGTGGACTTTCGTCTAATGGGGATCATTTTATTTAAACGAATATAGAAAATTATTGGTGTTTAAGCAGAATAAAAGTCTTTCATAAGTAAGGAATTCCGTAAAATAAAAGAGTTAGCGATGATGTCAATAAAAAAGCACGACTAGAAGGAGCCGTGCTTTAATACTATTAATTTTTTCTTATTAAACAGTAACTGCTTTTTTTATTCTTTTAAAAGCTTCACGTAATTCTTTTTCAGACGCTGCATAGGAAATACGAATACAGGCAGGATTTCCAAAAGCTTCTCCGGTTACTGTAGCAACATTGGCTTCTTCAAGCAAATACAAAGCAAAATCAGAAGCATTTTCAATTGTTTTTCCTTTTAAGGTTTTTCCAAAGAAATAAGAAATATTTGGGAACACGTAAAAGGCGCCTTCTGGTACATTTACTTTAAAGCCTTCAATATCTTTTAAAAGTTCTAATACCATATCTCTTCGTTTATGAAATTCGTCTATCATAAACTGGATTTTACTAACGGGCGCTTTTAAGGCCGCAATGGTAGCTCTTTGCGCAATAGCATTAGCACCACTGGTAATCTGTCCTTGAATTTTGTTACAAGCTCTGGCAATCCAATCTGGTGCACCAATATAGCCTATTCTCCATCCAGTCATAGCAAACGCTTTAGAAACACCATTGACGGTAACGGTTCTTTCGTACATACCATCAATTCCGGCAATACTTACATGACCTCCCTTAAAATTGATATGTTCATAGATTTCATCAGATACCACATAGATATTTGGATGCTTTTTAAGCACGGCTGCTAAGGCTTCTAACTCCTCTTTGCTATATACAGATCCACTTGGGTTGCAAGGAGAACTATACCACAACATTTTGGTCTTAGGTGTAATAGCTGCTTCCAGTTGCTCAGGAGTCATTTTGAAATCTGTATCAATACTCGTAGGTACTTCTACAGGAACACCTCCAGAAATTTTCACAATATCGGCATAACTTACCCAATAGGGAGCAGGAAGTATTACTTCATCTCCCGGGTTAATTAAAACCATGGCAACATTAGCAAGAGATTGTTTAGCACCTGTAGATACAACCACCTGAGGGAGTGTATAGGTTAAATTATTATCTCTCTTGAATTTTTCAATAATGGCAGCTTTTAAATCTGCATAGCCATCAACTGGCGTGTAGCTGCTGTAATTGTCATGAATAGCCTGTATAGCTTCTTCTTTGATAAAATCCGGAATGTTAAAATCTGGTTCTCCCAAGCTAAGGCCTATCACATCTTTACCTTCTGCTTTTAATTCACGGGTTTTGGCAGCCATCGCTAGGGTGGCTGAAGTGGACATGTTCACAACTCTGTCCGATAATAAATGATTCATTTTGGCGGTTTAAATGATATAATTTTATTAGGAAAGCTGGAGGTTTGGTCTTTTTCCAAGCTCCTTTAAATGATTAAAGTGTGATATAATTGCCTTACGAGTAGTTTTATATTCGTTATAAGGCAAGTTAAATTCTTTAGCCGTTTCCTTAACTATTTTTGAAATCTTTGTATAATGCACATGGCTTATGTTAGGGAAAATATGATGTTCTACCTGATGATTTAAACCTCCAGTAAACCAGTTTACAATTCTATTTTTAGTTGAAAAGTTAACGGTGGTAAAAAGTTGATGAATAGCCCAAGTATTTTTCATAGACCCAGTTTCATCTGGTAATGGTGTCTCTGCTTCTTTTATTACATGTGCCAATTGGAATACTACACTTAGAATAAGCCCTGCAGTATAATGCATCACAAAAAATCCAATCAAAATTTTCCACCATGAAATTTCAAGTACCAACATAGGAATTACAATCCAAATAGCAGCATACAATATTTTAGTAATGATCAAAATACTCCATCTGGTAGTAACACTAGGAAATTTACCATAAGATAATTTGGCTTTTACATATCTGCGCATTTGCTTGAAATCGCTGGTAATTGCCCAATTAATGGTAAGCAATCCATAAAGGAAAATAGAATAATAATGTTGAAATCTATGGAAGCGTTTCCATTTTGCATGCACTGAAAAACGAATCAAATCGCTATTTTCAAGATCTTCATCATGCCCATGGATATTTGTATAGGTATGGTGTAAAACATTGTGCTGTACTTTCCAGTTATATGCATTACCTGCAAGAATATAAATGCTACTTCCCATTAGGTTATTCAACCATTTTTTAGAAGAATAGGAACCATGATTTCCATCATGCATTACATTCATGCCTACACCAGCCATGCCAATACCAATTACTACCGTAAGGAGTAATTGAATCCATTGGTTCATATCAAGTGTGAGGATTAAAAAATATGGAGTAAGAAAAATGGAAAACATAACCACTGTTTTTACGTGTAATTTCCAGTTTCCAGTCCTTTTTAAATTGTTCTCTTTAAAGTATGAATTGACTCGTGAATTTAAAGTTTTAAAAAATTGTGCCGAATCCTTTCGTGAAAATCGAATTGAAGTATGTGACATAAATAATTAATGCTTTTTCTATAGCTAAAATAGATAATATTATATAAACATCAAAAGTAGTGTTTACTATTGAGATGTGTCTCCTTATATGTAATAAACGTATCAAAAAGGTTATTTTTGTGATAAATTAACACATAGATGCAAAAATTGCTTACGTATTTTCCTGAATTAACAGAATACCAAATAAGTCAATATAAAAGATTGCCCGCACTCTACGAAGAGTGGAATTCTAAAATTAATGTGATCTCAAGAAAAGACATAGACTTTTTGCTGGAACGCCATGTATTACATTCGTTGGGAATAGCTAAAATTCAGTCTTTTAAGCCCGGAGCTCAGGTGCTAGATGTAGGAACTGGGGGTGGATTTCCTGGAATTCCTTTGGCCATTATGTTTCCTGAAACCAACTTTTATTTGGTAGATGCTATTGGTAAAAAAATAAAAGTAGTAGAAGCTGTGGTAGAAGCATTAAATCTTACTAATGTAAAAGTGTCTCATACCAGAGTAGAAAAAGTAAATAAGGAATTCGATTTTATTGTGAGTAGAGCTGTCACAAATATGCCCGATTTTGTGAAGTGGGTACGAAGTAAAATTGCTAAAAAATCTGTTCATGAAATGAAGAACGGGATTTTGTATTTAAAGGGTGGTGATCTTACAGACGAACTTAAATTGTTTACAACACATCAGGAATTTTTACTGTCTGATTATTTTGAAAATTCGTTTTTTGAAACTAAAAAAGTGGTATACCTTCCCTTAAAGTATAAGCCAAGTACAGGTAAACAGTAAGTAAGACATAGGTGTAGTGAATCTACATTTAAGGGAGATATTTAATGGGAATAAAAAAGGCGTTTGATGAAATCAAACGCCTTTTGTAATAAAATAATATATTATTATTTAACCTAAAAACGGATATCTGTAATCTTCTGGCGAAACAAAGGTTTCTTTGATAAGTCTTGGAGAGACCCATCTCAATAAATTTTGTGGAGAACCTGCTTTGTCGTTGGTGCCGGAAGCTCTGGCACCACCAAATGGTTGCTGCCCTACAACTGCTCCGGTAGGTTTATCATTTACATAAAAATTACCCGCACAATTTTGAAGTGCTTTTGAAGCTTCTTCTACAGCATATCGGTCTGTAGAAAAAACAGCACCTGTTAATGCATACTCTGAGGTACTATCTACCAACTTTAAGGCTTCAGACCAATCTTTGTCTTTGTATATGTAGACAGTAACCACAGGACCAAAAAGTTCTGTGCTCATCGTTTCATAATTAGGATCTGTAGTTACAATTACCGTAGGCTCTATAAAGTATCCTTTTGTTTTATCATAACCACCACCAGCAAAAATTTCTGCATTCGCATCTGCTTTCGCTTTGTCAATATAGCTAGCTAATTTATCAAAAGATCCTTCGTGAATAACCGCCGTAATAAAATTACTCATATCCTCAGGACTTCCTGGCTTATTGAAAGATTCAATATCTGCTTTTACAAAATCAAGCACTTCCTGTGCCATAGATTCTGGTAAATATACTCTGGAGGCAGCACTGCACTTTTGTCCTTGATATTCAAAAGCACCTCTTGTGATAGCGGTAGCTACCTGTTTTGCTTTGGAACTTGGATGTGCAATAATGAAATCTTTTCCTCCTGTTTCTCCTACGATGCGGGGGTATGTTTTGTAGTTGTGAATATTATTTCCAATCTTTTTCCATAATTCTTTGAAAACAAAGGTGGAACCTGTAAAATGAATCCCAGCAAAATCAGGACTAGCAAGAACCGTATCTGTAATCATAACGGGGTCTCCATAGACTACGTTAATAACCCCATCAGGAAGCCCTGCTTCCTTAAAGATATCCATGATTACTTTAGCAGAAAAAATTTGATGGTCACTAGGTTTCCAAACCACTACATTGCCCATCATTGCGGCACTAGCGGTTAAGTTGCCCGCAATTGCCGTAAAGTTAAATGGAGAAATAGCGTATACAAAACCTTCCAAGGGTCTGTATTCTATACGATTCCATACCCCTTCTCCAGATTCTGGCTGTTCATCGTATATTTTCGTCATGTATTCTACATTAAAACGCAGAAAATCAATAAACTCACATGCGGCATCTATTTCTGCCTGATAAATGTTTTTTGATTGGCCAATCATCGTAGCCGCATTAATCTTAGCACGGTATGGTCCTGCAACTAATTCTGCGGCGCGTAGAAAAATAGCAGCTCTTTGTTCCCAGGTTAACGAGGCCCATGCGTTTCTTGCTTCAAGTGCATTACTAATGGCGTGCTCTACATGGTTTTTGTCTGATAAATGATACTGTCCAACCACATGCTTATGATCGTGTGGGGGCGTAATATTTCTTGTGTTGTTAGTGCGAATTTCTTCGTCTCCAATATAGAAAGGAATGTCTACATGACTATTAAAGTAGTCTTTATATTGTTTTAAAACTTCTTCTCTTTCAGTTGTTCCAGGAGCGTATGATTTAACTGCTTCATTTGTTGCAATAGGAACATGAAAAAACCCTTTTCCCATGATAGAATATGTTTAAATTAAATTTAATGCAAAGGTACTAAATACGAAATCGTAATAGCAAGAAAAAGAAATTTAATACGTTTCATTTAGTTTAACGCGAAGGGGGCGCACAACTTAAAGGTAGGTATGAATACCCGAAACCTTCGGGTAGAAGTAAAATTAACCATGTTGTAATAACCTCTCATGGCTCCAATAGGTGAAGTGAGGAGGCATCCTGAACTATAGGTATGAGATTCTCCTGGTTTTAAAACGGGTTTTTTGCCTATAACACCTTCACCGTCAATAACCTCTGTGCCGTTTAGGGAATCAAAAATTTCCCAATGCCTACTGGTGAGCTGAACAGAATCTTTACTATTGTTTTGAATAGTGATTTTATATCCAAAAGCAAAATGCATTTTGTAGTTCTTGAAGAAGGTGCCTTCAAAACTAGTTTCTACAGAAATTTTTATGCCTTTGGTTACTTGCGTAATCATCTAATTCATCAATTTTTAGATTTGCAAATTTAAGTAAAGTAGTGAATTAAAATAAAATTACTTTTCATTAAATTAACAAACATAACCAAAAATACAAATTTTATTATTGTTATAAAGGTGTTGTCGCTATAATTTTTAGCAAAAAAGCTTTTAAAAAGGATATTATCGTTATAAAAATAATTAATTTCCTGTAAAATGTTAATTTTTTATATTGAAAATGGCCTAATTAGAAATATTGATTGAACTGGCGGTTCCAATCCCAATAATGCTATCATACATATCTCCAAAATTTCTGTAATAAACAATAATGAGGTATTGATTTTCTGTTTCAAAATGGTTGCCAGATATGGCATAAGTATTTACTTCTCCCTTTTCGTTTTTAACCACATATTTATAATTGTAAACACCTTGCTTCATTAATATATCTGTTTCAAGCATAGCATTTTCTTCATTAAATTTCAGCTTATTTTCTTCTGTAAGCGCATAATTATTAAACTTGCCAAAAACATATACCTGATTTAGCCCAATACTTTCGTTGTACTCTAAGGCAAAATGTACAATAGAGTAATCTGCTTCGGTGTTTGGGTCTTCTACATCAAGAATTTGAACAAAGAAATCTCCATTAATATCAGGATAGAAAGTATAGGCGAGGTTATTACGGCTTCTGTCGCGAAAGAGGAAATGTTCATAGAGTTTGTTTAGTTGAATTTTGTTAATTCCGCTGTTGGAAGCCCTAATTTCTTTTGTATCAAAAAACAAGTATTCGTTTTGTCCATTAAAAGAAGCCTCTTTATCATATTTATATATTAATTGATTCCCAGAGTAAAATTGAGGTTTGAGGTTGGTGATAGCACTTGGCCAGTAATAATTTTGTAAAATAGCTACTTTTACCTCTTGTTGTGGATTTACTAACTCAAAGCCGTTACTGTTAATGGTAAATTGAATTCGTTGGCTACTGTTGATAGAGTTAAGGTCTCTAGCTCTTTTTATAATACTTCCAACACTTACTGCATCTTTATAAAGAATAAATTTTCTTGAAAATAATAATTCGTCAAATCTATTGTAAATAGATAGCATATAATTACCTGTAATCTTGAGTTTTGAATATCTATTAGGAAGGGTAAGTGTATAATGCGAATAAGGCTGTAAGGTGTTGTAAGAGTTTTGGTAAGTAATAATTCGTTGATTGTCAATACCTTCTAGGTATTGCTGTTTCATTAAATCAGAGGGAGTCCAGTCAAAATTACAATGAATTATTTTATAGTAATAATCGTTCTCATTTGCGGTTAGATCATCAAACTCTAAAGTTAGTTGGTCTCCTAGTTTTAGGATAGGAAACTGGTCTCCTTCATTTTTACTTTTAAATATAATAGATCTTATTTCTTCTGGTTCAATTACCTCTGTGAGTACTTGTGATTGCGGTGTTAAAAGGCCAGTGAAAAAAAAGAGAATAAATAATAGTTGAACGTTTTTCGTCATTTTTCTTGATTTCAGCTATCAAAGATAAACAAAATGCATGCCTAAATTTGAAACCCCTCTGATTAAAAGAAATTTATGGATTTTTATTAGCAAAACATTCTTTTTAATTTGTAAATTTGCACGAATTTTGAATGAACGTAATTCTAAAGATTTTATAGACATGTCCAATGACATCCGTATTAAAAGAGGCTTAAATTTAAAGCTAAAAGGTGTAGCGGAAAAAACGGTTTCTGAGGCGCCAAAATCAAAATTCTTCGCAATAAAACCCACCGACTTTCATCAAGTTACTCCAAAGATGGTTCTCAAAGAAGGAGCTTCTGTCTTGGCTGGTGATGTATTGTTTTTTTCTAAATACAGTGAGTCGGTAAAATTCACTTCACCTGTTAGTGGTGTTTTGAAAGAAATAAGAAGAGGTGCTAAACGAAGAATTTTAGAAGTGATTATTGAAGCTGATGGTAAAGATGCTTTTAAGGAATTTGGGAAAAAAGATCCTTCTTCTATGGAAGCTGCTGAGGTGAAGAATCATATTTTAGAATCTGGTTGTTGGCCTTTTATCAAGCAGCGTCCCTATGATGTGGTGGCAAATCCAGAAGATAAGCCAAAAGCTATTTTTATTTCTGCGTATGCTTCTGCTCCTTTAGCTGCAGATGTTTCTTTTGTGCTTCAAGGAAGAGAAGAAGATTTTCAAATAGGAGTGAATGCTATTGCCAAGCTTACTGAGGGTAAAGTACATTTATCTACAGGGAAAAATGAAAAAACCTTCTTGGACGATGTTAAAGGAGTAACACATCATAAAGTTTCTGGACCGCACCCTGCTGGAAATGTAGGTGTGCAAATTCATCATATAGATCCAATTGATGCCGGGGAAAGAGTATGGGTGATTAATCCGGAAGATGTAGCCATTATAGGAGCCTTATTCAATAAAGGTAAATTTGATGCGAGTCGTATTATTGCTTTAGCGGGTTCTGAAGTAAAAAAACCTAAATACTATAAGGCAATCATAGGATCACAAATTTCAGGTTATGTATATGATGCAGGAGTGTATACTCCTGATAACATACGTATTATTAGTGGAGATGTTCTCACAGGGAATACCGTAGCGCCGGATGGGTACTTAGGTTTTTATTCCACTTTAATTTCAGTAATTCCAGAAGGAAAAGAATACCGTCTTTTTGGTTGGCTTCCGTTTAAGGATAATAACATACCTAGTATGTCCAGGACATCTCTATCATGGTTGTTTCCTAACAAGCGTTATGAGGTGAATACAAATTTGAATGGAGAAGAGCGCGCCTTAGTGGTAACGGGTGAAATGGAAAAAGTTTTTCCAATGGATCTCTTTCCAATGCAATTATTAAAAGAATGCCTTGCAGGAAATATTGAGAAAATGGAAAACTTGGGTATTTACGAAGTTGCTCCAGAAGATTTTTGTTTGGTAGATTATACAAATACCTCCAAAATAGAAGCGCAAGAAATTATTCGAGAGAGTCTTGATATGATGATAAAAGAAGTTGGTTAAATATAAAATGCTATGAATTTTTTAAGAAAGAAAATAGATCAGCTAAAAAAGCCTTTTAATAAAGGTGAAAAATTTGAAAAATACGCACCTGCGGTCAATGCGTTAGACACCTTTTTGTTTGTGCCTAACCATACCACTAAAGGGGGAGCTCACATACGTGACTCTGTAGATTTGAAGCGTACTATGATTACTGTGGTAATTGCACTGGTACCGGCATTGATTTATGGGATTTACAATACTGGATATCAGTATTTATCTCAATTGGGTGCTGATTTTACTTTTATGGATGCTTTCATACACGGATCTTGGAAAGTATTGCCAATGATTGCAGTGTCTTATGGAGTAGGTTTGGCAATTGAATTTGCATTTGCTGTCTACAGAGGTCATGAGGTTAACGAAGGTTATCTGGTTACTGGATTGCTCATACCTATGATTATGCCAGTAGATATACCGTTATGGATGGTAGCTATATCAGTTGCTTTCGCTGTGCTCATAGGTAAAGAAGCATTTGGAGGTACTGGTATGAATATATTAAATCCTGCACTTACAGCAAGGGTATTTGCATTCTTTGCGTATCCTACGTATATGTCTGGAAACAAAGTGTGGGTTTCAGAAGCTTCTAATGCAGATGCAATTTCTGGTGAAACTATTTTAGGGTATTTGGCACAAGGCAAGGATGCGGCAGTAGCGGCTAATTATGATATGTGGAGTATGTTCGCAGGTTCTATACCAGGTTCTATTTCGGAGACATCTACTTTGTGGATATTGGCGGGTGCTGCTATTTTAGTGCTCACAGGAGTAGGTAGTTGGAGGATTATTGCCGGTGGTATCATAGGCGGTGCTTTCATGGGCTTTTTATTCAATCTTTGGGGCGCAAATGCATTAATGAGTTTTCCATGGTACCAGCACTTAATAGTGGGAGGTTTTGCTTTTGGAGTTGTGTTTATGGCAACAGATCCAGTCTCTGCCGCACAAACTACTAAGGGGAAATGGATTTATGGTATTCTGGTGGGAATCTTTTGTATAATGATTAGAGTGTTTAATCCCGCTTATCCAGAAGGAGTTATGTTGGCTATTCTATTGATGAATGTGTTTGCACCAACGGTAGATCATTATGTAATTGAAGCCAGTGTTAAAAGAAGAAAGAAAAGATTGGCAGTAAAACAACTTAAAACCGCCTAATTATGAATAGAGATAGTAACGCGTATACGTTTATTTTCGCCACCATAATGGTGATTGTTGTAGCATCTGCTCTTGCATTTGCCGCTACAGGTCTAAAAGAGCGTCAGGATGATAATGTGCGAAAAGAGAAAATGCAAAATATTCTTACCACCATAGGTGTAGAAACAGATAGAGATGGCGCAGAAGAACTATATAATAAGTACATAACAAAAGCGGTAACGGTTAAAAGTGATGGTACTATTGATGAGTCCGTAAACGCATTTCAGGTAGATCTTAAAAAAGAGCTTAAAAAGCCTATTGCAGAACAAAATTTTCCGCTTTATTTGGCGGATGTGGAAGGAACTAAATACTATATAGTTCCTCTAAGAGGTTCTGGTCTTTGGGATGCAATTTGGGGATATGTTTCTTTAAAAAATGATTTAAATACTATTAAAGGTACTGTTTTTGACCATAAAGGGGAAACTCCTGGACTTGGTGCCGAAATTACACAAGCATGGTTTGAAAAGCGTTTTGAAGAAGAAAAAATTTATGATGAGAACGGGGACTTCATTGGTGTATCTGTAGTTAAAGGATACTCTGGAGGAAATAACAAAGAAGATAATGCAGTAGATGCAATTTCAGGAGCCACTATTACAGGAGATGGAGTTTCTGATATGATTAAAGAACGTCTTGAGCATTACTTGCCTTACCTTGAAAATCAAAAATCAAAAGTAGCATATAAATAATACGCGTTATGGCTGAAAAAAATAAAGAAGTTAAAGAGCCTGTAGTGCTGTTTGTAGCAGAAGAGAGAGAACCTCTTTTTTCTAAGAAAAACAGAAAACTACTATCAGACCCTCTAGATGATAATAACCCCATTACAGTTCAAGTATTAGGAATATGTTCTGCATTGGCAATTACAGTGCAGTTGAAACCTTCTGTTGTAATGGCAATAGCCGTAATAGCGGTAATGGCATGTAGTAATGTTATTGTCTCTCTAATGCGTAATTTAATTCCAAATAGAATTAGAATTATTGTACAGTTAGTGGTAGTTGCAGCTTTGGTGATTTTGGTAGATCAGGTGCTAAAAGCATTCGCCTACGATGTTAGTAAAGAGTTAGCGGTTTTTGTAGGTCTTATTATAACCAACTGTATTGTGATGGGAAGACTTGAGGCATTTGCATTAGCAAATGGGCCATGGAAATCTTTTCTTGATGGAATTGGTAACGCTGCGGGTTACGGATTACTTCTGGTTATTGTAGCTTTTTTCAGAGAGTTATTAGGATCTGGAAAATTATTTGGATTTGAAGTACTGGGACATAAAGGCGTTACCCTAGCAGAATCAACTGGTTTGTATGCACTTGGATATGAAAATAACGGACTTATGTTACTTTCTCCAGCAGCACTATTGGTAGTTGGAATCATTATCTGGGTACAACGTTCAAGAAACAGAAGTCTAATTGAAAAAAATTAAGCCCCGGCTTTTAAATTATTAAAGATATGGATTACGTAAACTTATTTGTTAAAAGTATCTTCGTTGAGAATATGATCTTTGCCTATTTTTTAGGAATGTGTTCTTATTTGGCAGTATCTAAAACCGTTAAGACAGCTGTTGGTTTAGGAGCGGCTGTAATATTTGTTTTAGGAATTACTATTCCAATTAACTTTTTGCTTGATACTTATTTATTGAGACCAGGGGCTTTAAGTTGGTTAGGGCCCGAATATGCAGAAATGGATTTAAGCTTCTTAAGCTTTATTATGTTTATTGCAGTGATCGCTTCAATGGTGCAACTAGTGGAAATGATTGTTGAAAAATTTGCTCCAGCACTTTATGGCGCATTGGGCATCTTTCTACCTCTTATTGCTGTAAATTGTGCTATTTTAGGTGGTTCTCTGTTTATGCAACAAAAAGATTTTGGTGGTATCTCAGAAGCAGCAGTTTATGGTCTTGGTTCTGGTGTTGGCTGGTTTTTAGCCATCCTTGCAATTGCGGCTATTCGTGAGAAAATCGCATATTCTAATGTTCCTGCGC
Source organism: Ascidiimonas meishanensis (assembly GCF_037782385.1). Lineage (NCBI taxonomy): Bacteria > Pseudomonadati > Bacteroidota > Flavobacteriia > Flavobacteriales > Flavobacteriaceae > Ascidiimonas > Ascidiimonas meishanensis. The sequence continues at coordinate 132,282 of NZ_JBBEXD010000011.1, read as the reverse complement.
CTTTAAGAGGCCTTGGAATTACTTTTATCATAACAGGCTTAATGGCATTTGGCTTTATGAGCTTTATGGGAATTAAATTATAAAAAAATAACTAAGAAAAAGAACTATGGATTTTTCAGTAATCTTAGCAAGTTTAGTCGTCTTTTTAGTATTGATATTTATTTTGGTAGCTGTTTTATTAGGAGCCAAAGCAAAGTTAGTACCTTCAGGTCCAGTAAACTTACAAATAAATGGAGATAATGAGGTGGAAGTCTCTTCAGGGGGAACTTTGCTGTCTACACTAGGAAATAATAAAATATTTTTACCGTCTGCTTGTGGTGGAGGTGGAACTTGTATACAATGTAAATGCATCGTGAAAGAAGGTGGAGGAGAAATTCTCCCTACAGAAGCTCCACATTTTACGCGTAAAGAAATTGCCGAAGGATGGCGATTAGGATGCCAAGTAAAGGTTAAACAAGATATGATTATAGAGGTTCCAGAAGAAGTTTTTGGTATCAAAAAATGGGAAGCAGAGGTAGTTAGAAACTGGAATGTGGCTTCTTTTATTAAAGAGTTTGTAGTGAGATTACCAGAAGAAATGGATTATGAAGCGGGTGGTTATATTCAGATAGAAATTCCTCCTTGTGAAATTAACTATAAGGATATTGATATTTCTGCACATCCAGAAGAACATGATCAAAAAGATAAATTCCAATTAGAATGGGATAAGTTCAACTTATGGAATCTTGTAATGAAAAATACAGAAACTGTGGAGCGAGCTTACTCAATGGCCTCTTACCCTGCGGAAGGAAAAGATATCATGCTGAATGTGCGTATTGCTACACCACCTTGGGATCGGTCTAAAAACGGTTGGATGGATGTAAATCCTGGGGTTGCATCATCTTATATTTTTGCACAAAAACCGGGAGATAAAGTAGTTATTTCTGGTCCTTATGGTGAATTCTTTATTAACCATAGCGAGTCAGAAATGTTGTATGTAGGTGGTGGAGCTGGTATGGCTCCAATGCGATCACACCTATACCACCTTTTCAAAACCCTAAAAACAGGTAGAAAAGTTACTTATTGGTACGGTGGACGTTCTAAAAGAGAGCTCTTTTATTTGAAACATTTTAGAGACTTGGAAAAAGAATTTCCAAATTTTAAATTTTATGTAGCTTTATCTGAACCTATGGAGGAGGATAATTGGAAAGTAAAGGATAGTTTGGATGGAGAAGGAGACGGATTTATCGGGTTTGTACATCAAGTAGTAATTGATAATTATCTTTCTTCTCATGAAGAACCAGAAGATATAGAGTTTTATTTTTGTGGGCCTCCATTAATGAATAAAGCGGTGGAAAAAATGTGTGATGATTTTGGGGTGCCTCCTGAAAATGTTCGTTTTGATGATTTTGGAGGATAATTTATAATATATTTATATAAGGAAAGCCGGTTCTTAGCCGGCTTTCCTTTTTAACTCTTTCTATTTTAAAAACTACTAGGGTGGAGAATCAAATCTTAAATGAACAGGAATTACTTAACCTCGCTATGAATGTGGTAGGGAAAGATCTTGAATCAAAAGGTTTTGAGTTTTTAGCTGTGAATAGTAAGCCTAGGAAAGATCCACAGTTTGTTTGTCTAAAGGAAAAGAAGCTACACTTTATTATAGTTAAGGCAATATTATATCCGGAAGACCCTAAAAAAATGAACCTTGTATCTTTAGAGATTATGAAAGAGCATGCATTGAAATTTAAAGCGCGAACTTATTATGCTGGCGTTGGTATAGCCAATGCAGAAGATTATGAAAAACCTGTGTTTAAAAATAAAAACTATGTGGTTAATTATGATGGAATCATTGAAGTTTAGGCAATGCTCATTATTTTGTTTTTTTGGGCTATTTTGCGTGATTACCTCTTGCAATCTTTTTGATACTTCTGTACTCAAAGTGCAAAAAGGGTATTCATTAGGTACAGATTACACGATTAAATATGAAGTAGCAAACGATTCTATTGATTACAGGGATGAAATAGAGCTTATTTTTGTAAAGATGAATGAATCTTTGTCTACATATCTTCCTACCTCCTTAATCTCCAAGGTGAACAGAGGAGATTCTACAATAGTAACAGATGCCTACTTTAAAGAAGTATTTTCAAAAGCATATGATGTATGGGCTATTACAGATGGTGATTTTGATCCTACCGTTGGGAGTCTGGTGAATGCTTGGGGTTTTGGCCCAGGAGAACAAATAGATGATCTTACTAAAGAAAAGGTAGATAGTATTCTTACACTCGTGGGATTTGATAAAGTACAGATAACTGCTGAAGGAACTGTGAAAAAAGAAAATCCAAATATTTTTATTGATTTCAATGCACTTGCTAAAGGATATACCATAGACGTGGTGGGCCGGCTTTTGGAAGAAAAAAATGTTGAAAATTATCTTATTGAAATAGGAGGAGAAATTTTAACTAAAGGTAGAAATACAGAAATGGATCGAGACTGGGTTGTGGCTATAGATGATCCCCGTCAAGAAGAAGAAAAGCGTATTACTATTGCTTTGGTTAACCTTAAAGATAAAGCGATGGCTACTTCTGGAAACTACCGAAAATATAGGGTAGAGGAAAGTACGGGAGAATTGTATGCACATACCATTAATTCCAAAACAGGGTATACAGAAAAGAGTAATATTTTAAGCGTTAGCGTAGTGGCACCTAACTGTATGGAAGCAGATGCTTTTGCTACTGCATTTATGGTAATGGAAGTAGATAAAGTAAAACAATTATCAGAATCTTTACCTCAGCTAGAAACGTATATGCTTATGTCTGGTGATGATGGTAGCATTGAAAAATATATTACCTCTGGATTTAAAGAATTAATGATAGAAGATGATAAATAAAAAAGGGTAGGTTTGTTTATTTGGTACAAATAGGTAGAATCTCTCCTTTAGCAAGTCTGTATTTTTCAATAGACTCTTCTGCTAAGGTTTTCATGTAGTCTACTTCATCTACGTTAAAACCAACCGCTCTCAGTTTGTTAAAATAATCTTTGCCATAGACTCTAACATGATCATATTGCCCAAAGATACGTGCGCGTTCTTTTGGGTCTGTAATACTATTATCTTCAAAAGTATTTGCTAAACTAAGATTCTGTGGAACTTGAAATATTCCTAAACCGCCAGGTTTTAAAACCCGATACAATTCTTGCATTGCTTTTTGATCATCTGGGATGTGTTCCAGTACATGGTTGCAAAAGATCACATCAAACGCATTCTCTTCAAAAGGAAGTGCACAAATATCTGCTTTTACATCAGCTAAAGGCGAATGGAGATCAGTAGTAATGTAGTCTAGATGTTTCATTTTACGAAATCTTTTATAAAAAGCCTGTTCCGGAGCAAAGTGCAGTATCTTTTTAGGAGCTGTGAAGAAATCGGTTTCATTTTTAAGATATATCCAGAGCAATCTGTGGCGTTCTAGCGATAAAGTACCTGGGGCTAAGACATTGTCTCTCGGGTTTTCATATCCATAAGGAAGAAAGCTCCTGTAGCCTTTTTCATCAATAGGATCTATATATTTATTACCTCTTAATAAGAAGGCAAATAAAGGTTTTACAAAATAACTTAATCGGATGAGTAAAGGTCTGGGGATTAAGTTGAGAAAAAATTTAAAAAGTCGTTTCATAAAAGGTGAAGGCAAATCTTAATTTATAGAACAGATGCTTCTTCACGAAAAGCGATTTCTTCATCACTTTGAATACCCAATGCTTCATATACATATTTAAAAGTGGAGAGTAGTTCTGGTTTTCCATTCACCAAAGCAACATTATGCTCAAAGTGGGCACTTGGTTTTCCATCTCTTGTTACAATCGTCCAGCCGTCTTTTAGTTGTTTAACCCTATGGGTACCCATATTAATCATAGGCTCTAAAGCAATTACCATGCCTTCTATAAATTTTTTGCCACGTCCTCTTTTACCGTAATTAGGCATTTCAGGGTCTTCATGCATTTTTTTTCCGAGACCATGTCCAACCAATTCTCTCACGACTCCATATCCATGTTTTTCGCAATAATTTTGAATGGCATACCCAACATCGCCCACTCTGTTTCCTATCTTGAATTCTTGGATGCCAATATAGAGGGATTCTTTGGTGACTTGTAATAATTTTTTAGTTTCAGGAGCTACTTCACCTACTTCAAAAGTATAGGCGTGATCTCCGTAAAACTCATTCATAAGTGCACCACAATCTATAGATACTATGTCTCCTTCTTTCAATGGAATTTTTGTAGGGAGTCCATGAACTACCGCTTCATTTACACTTGTTAAGAGTGTAGATGGGCAACCGTACAGCCCTAAAAATCCTGGGATAGCACCATGATCTCTTATAAAAGCTTCTGCTAGTTTGTCAAGTTCTTCTGTGGTGACACCTGGTTTAACTTCTGAGGCAAGCATGCCTAGGGTTTTTGAAACTATAAGAGCGCTTTGACGCATTAAAGCTATTTCTTCCGGTGTTTTTGTAATAATCATGGAGTGGTTGAAATTCTTTTTAATTTAGATGTAAAGATACAAAGAATATTTATGCAGTATAGCTCAACATTGTGCTATAGCTGGGTGGCAAGGCTTTGGAAAAGACTTGCTTTGCTGTTGAATATCTTGGTGTAAAGTTCAATTTGCTTTAACCGAGAAGTTAGAAGACTTCGTTCTCTACTATTGATAAGAAAAACGGAACTTTCTCCAAAACTAAATTTCCGCTCTTCTGCCGTAAGCAAAGATCCATAATCTTGGGTAATTCTTTCAATTAGTAAAATTTGTCTTTCTAGGGATTGTAACTCTTGATACCCTGCACTTATTTTATTAGTCAATCTTAAAGATTCTAGATCATAATTGAATTGTGCATCTTGTATTTTAAATTTGGCTAACTTCAAAGCTCCTCTTTCTTTTCGTAAAAACAAGGGAAATCTAAAAAGTATTCCACCTTTATAATCTCCTGAGTTAATGCTATTCAAATTACCTGCATCACTGGTAAGGAAATTATAGTTTACATCAATTCTAGGTTTCAGCTTATCTGCCTTAAATCGCCTGTCTATTTGCAACGCCCTTATTTTATAGTCTAGTGCTTTTATTTTAGGATGTTCTTCTAAATTAAAATCAATAGCTAATTCATTGTTAATTTTTAACGTTTGATCTATGGAGAAAAGGAGATCATTTTCCGGGATCACATCTGATTGTACCTCTAGCGGGATGTTTCCTTCCAGCCAGAGAAAGTTTGAAAGTTCTAATCCAGCTTTCATGAGTTTTACTTTTGCCTGTTCAAAACTCAGCTTACGGTTTTTTATGGTAATTCCAGCCTCAAGGCTATCAATAGCAGCAATATCACCAGCAATAACCCGTTTTTTGATTCCTTCATAACGAATGCGTGCATTTTCAAGAAAACTATCATAAAGTAGCACTTCATTATAAGATTTAAACCATTCAAAATAGGTTAGCGCTGCATCTGTTAAAATCTGATTTAACTGAAGATCTCTTTCTGCTTTAGACAATTCTCTGTAAACCTTTGCCTGGCGTAAAGTCGCCATTCGTTCATTGATAAATAATCCTTGGCCTAGAGGTACAGATATGCCTGCACTATATAAACCATCTTCCGGCACTGTGAGTTGTGGGTTTAGAAATACACCTTCATTTTGTTCAAAACCAGCTTTTAATTCTATTCCAAACCAAGTTGGAATTTTGAAACTTCCATTAAGAATATCATAATATTCAGAACCTTTAAACTCCTTTCTATCGTAATCAACTTCTATTTTAGGATCAAAAGCTCCCCTTGATTTCAATAATTCAGCTTGTGCCATATTCACTTTTAACTGTGCCTGTCTTGCAACGGGATGGTATAACTTAACATAACCTAGAAATTCATTTAATGTTAACTCATTAACGGGAACACTGTCTAATGTTTGACTCGTTGCACTAAATCCAATGAGAAAACAAATAAAAACCACTATGTTTTTCATTTCTTATCAGATTTTTTTGTGGTTTTAGTATCGTTAGGCTGATAGTAATCTGGGGGGAAGCCATTGAGTCTACGCCATAGTTCGTACCAGATTGGTACATCTTCTAGTAAGGCAAGTGTAAATGCTCCAGATCCTACTCTTAGGGCTTCCGGCCAGCTTTCTGCTTCCTTATCTTGCCCTATTAAAATACGATATTTCCCATTTGGGCTAATAAAGGTTTCAATGGCTACTACCTCGCCTCCATAGGTACCGTAAGATGCGTTAGGCCATCCGCTAAAAATAATAGCTGGCCAACCATCAAATTGAATTCGTACTTTCTCACCTTTATGAATCAAGGGAAGATCTATAGGATCTACAAATGTTTCAACAGCCATATCGTAATTAGTAGGCATGATGCTTACCATAGATGCCCCCTCTTTAAACGTTTCACCAATTCCAGATTGAATTGCTTTGTTCACAAAACCATCTTGAGGTGCTTTAATATAATAAAGGCCATTACGTATTTCGTAATTAGTAAATTGATTTTGAAGCTTGGTAACTTGTGCTTCGGCATCATATTGATTAGACAAAGCGGTAAATTGATCACTTTGAGCCTTTGATATTTTGTCTGTGTATTCTGCTCGAATTCTATTAATTTCTACTTCTGCATTAATAACTTCATTTATAGAGGCTAGTAGTTTGTTTTCTTGTGCAATAATTTTAGCTTGAGTTTCTTGAAGTTTTAATCTTTTTTCTTCCACATCGGTCACTGCTTTTAAACCTTCTTCTTCCAATTGACTTGTTCGGCCAAATTGTCTTTCTGCAATCATAAGATTGGTCTTTGCTGCTTCAAATTCAATACTGTCACTCTGTACCTTTAGATTTGCTTGAAGTAACTTGTTTTTTGCTTGCTCTAGCTTGAGCTTTCGCTCTGTTTGTAACGCTCCAATCTGACTCTCAAGAGCACCAACCTTGCCGTTGTACGAGGCAACTGCCATTTCTTTGGCTTTCATTTGCTGTCCTGTTCTCTCTACTAATTGCGGGTCAAAATACTCCGATTTAACTTCAGAAATATGAATAATGGTGTCACCCTTTTTAACAAAATCTCCTTCTCGTACATACCATTTTTCAACTTGACCTGCAATAGGTGATTGTATGGTTTGTGGCCTTTGATCTGGCGTTAGTGTTGTTAAATATCCGCGCCCAGAAATATTCTGTGTCCATGGAAGAAACAAAACAATAATGCCTATAAGGGAGAAGATAAGTAAGAATTGATTAAAGAATTCATAATGCTTTTTATGGAATACTTTCTTTCCCGATTTATACTGAGTAAGATCAACTTCTTTATTTAGCTTGTTATTTGAGATATTAAGCATTGTCTATTTTTTATAGATTGATGACGTTCCCTTTTTCTAATTTAATCACTCTACCACAGTATTTTTTCCAGTCCATGTTTTGACTGGCCACTACCAACGCCCAAGGATTAGATTTGTCTGTTAAAAAGTTCATGATTCTGATGGCTTCTTCTTCATCCATTTGATCTAAAGGATCTTTTAAAATAAGAAGTTTGGGTTTACGAAGAATACTTCTTGCTAAGACTATCTTTTTAGAAACCGTATATGGAATCCTTTTTCCTTCTGGATAGATAATGGTATGTATACCCTGTGCCTGTTTTTTAACAAAATCTTGTAAACCTACCATTTTTATGGCCCACATTACTTGATCCATTTCAATAGATTTATCGCCAAAAGTAATATTGTTAAGCAAACTTCCTTCAAAAGGCGATTCTTCTGTAAAGGATTGTCCTAAATGTGATCTGTAGTAATTGAGGTTAATACCAGAAAGTCTAATCTCATTAACATAAATATTTCCTTCAGTTGGTTCTAAAATACCTGCAATAAGTTTAAGTAATGTTGATTTACCAGAACCGTTAGATCCTTGAATCAAAATAGTACATTTAGGAGTGATTTTTAGCGAAACATCATGCAGTATTTTAGTAGTATCGTCTGGGTAAGAATAATCTACATTCTCAAATTCTACGGTGAAGTCCTCATTTTCTTTAAAAGGACGTGTCCCTTCCTGCGGCTCTAATTTCTTATCTACTACCTGGCCTAGTTTTTCAAATGAGGTTAGTACATCGTAAAATGATTCTAACCCCATTATCAATTTTTCTACAGAGCTTATGATCAAAAGAATAATGATTTCTGCAGCTACAAATTGTCCAATATTCATTTCTTGGTTTAATACTAAAATACCACCTATTAGAAGGAGTCCGGCTGTAACTAATACTTTAAACCCAATCATCTGCGCAAATTGGATCATTAGAATTTTAAAGTGACTTTCTCTGGAGTCTAAATATTTAGAAACTAATTCATCTCCTTTGTCTACGGCATGAGTAGTTTTACCAGAAAGTTTAAAACTAATAATAGTTCTGGCAACCTCCTGTATCCAATGGGCTACCTTGTATTTATTTTTTGATTCCATCAAACTGGTTTCAAGTCCTTTCTTTGCAGTATACTTAAACACTACGTAAATAAGTAATACGAGAAGTAGACCATAAATAATAAAAAACGGATGGTAGAGCGATAGCAGGATAAGACCAAAAATAATTTGTAAAGTCGCTGCTGGAAAATCTAATAATATTTTAGAAAGACTTTTTTGAATGGTGAGCGTATCAAAAAAGCGATTCGCTAATTCTGGGGGATAATAATCGTGTAATTCACTCATTTTAATTTTAGGAAACCTATAGGTAAATTCAAAAGAGGAGCGAGTGAAAATCTTTTGTTGTAAATTTTCAATAATTCTCATTTGCATAAACTGTAAGATCCCCACAAATGCAACCCCAATAGTTACTAATATTACTAATATTATCCAAGAAGTACTTATTTGTGCACCTTGAATAAGATTTATAATAGCTTGAATACCCAGGGGTAATGATAAATTTACTAGACCAGCGAAAATAGCATAATACACTATTTGAAAAAGATCTGCTTTTTCTAATTTTAAAAGGCCAATTAAACGTTGCCAAGATGTGATCATAAAATCTTATTTTATTGCGGAGAATACCAGGTTGGTAAAAAAATCTGTGGGATTGGTTTTAGAGTCACAGTCTGTAATTGAAGACATATGATCTTTTAAAAAGTTTTGATAAAGCGCACCTTCAAGTACCGTAGAGATTAAGCTTCTTGGGTATTTGTAATCAGGTGCTATTGAAATAAGCATTTCTGTGAGTCTTAAAATAAGTCGTTTATAAATAGTAAAATAACCTTCTTTGTTTTCCAGATCTATTTCTTTGGTTAAATAGGATTTGGAATGTTCTGAAATAAGAATTTTGTTTAGGTAAACTTCATTAATATGAGAAAATGAGGAATCTTCTTCTACAGTTTCTGTAATAATGATAAGTGCCTGTCTAAGTTTTTCATTTGCATCTGGAATGCTATTGGTGGTGAAAACCAGTTTATATTCTATCCACCCCCAATACCATGAAGATAGGTAGAGAAGTAGTTTATGTTTGTTTTCAAAATATCTATAAATAGAACTTTCATTAGATCCTATTTGATCTCCAAGCTTGCGAAAGGTAAATTTCTCAAAGCCCACTTCATAAATCATATTGATACTGTTCTCAATTATTTTTTTACCTAACTCAGAAGATTCTGGATTTTTTAGATAAAGCTTATTGTTCACATGAACCGAGATGTTTGAAAGTAAAGATTTCATATATAAAAATAATACATGCAAATATAATAGTATTACTTTCACTTAAGTGGTTATTAAGTAATCTTTAACAAAAAATGCCAGCTTTTATAGCTGGCATTTTTAGGATAAAAGTTCTTATTTTCTAGTTTGCATATGCATGTTTGTATTCTTGACCACTTAAAATAGTAATCATGTCTTTTTCAAGAGATTTAATAGGATATTCTACAATTCGGTTTACTTCTTTCCCATTTTTGTAGAAAATAAAAGTGGGCACATTGGTAATGTCTAAGCCTTCTTCAAAATTGTCAGGTGTTTTTTTAGAACGATCCATTGTGATTAGGGTAATATTCTTTTCCTTTACTTGTGCAGCATCCATTATTTTGTAAAAACGAGGGGTTTCTCTTTTGCTATCTCCGCACCAAGTGCCCATAAATATTTTTACTTTTACCCCTTTTAGCAAAGGGTTTAAGGTGTCTATTGATTTCTGATCTACTAAATAGGATTCGTAATTTTTCACAAACCAAGAATCAAAGGGAACCTTTGAAAGTGCCTCTCTTTTATATTTCCCTATTAAGATTTCGGGTGCTTTATTAACCTTAGTTTCTTCTGTTTTTGCTTCCTGAGAAGTAGCACAGCTAAACATAAAACAGCTAAGTACGAGCAAACATAATTTTTTCATTATAGAAGTGATTTTTGAGTCATTAATGCTGGTTGAGGAACTTCTAAGAGTTTCAAAATTGTGGGCGCAAGATCTCCTAAAATGCCATCTTTAACTTTTGTAATAGCTTTATCTACAACAATTAATGGAACAGGATTAGTGGTATGTGCGGTATTAGGACTTCCGTCTGGATTTCTCATAGTATCACAATTACCATGATCTGCTATGATTAATGTGGTATATCCGTTTGAAGTTCCTGCATTTACCACAGCTTCTGCACATTGATCTACTACTTCGCATGCTTTAATGGCTGCTTCCATACTTCCGGTATGCCCCACCATATCTGGATTGGCAAAATTCAAACAAACAAAATCCACCTCGCCTTTTTGCAGTTCTGGAATTATCTTATCCCGAATTTCAAAAGCACTCATTTCTGGTTTTAAATCGTAGGTTGCCACCTTAGGTGACGGACAAAGAATTCTTTGTTCGCCTTCAAAAGGTTTTTCGCGACCGCCATTAAAAAAGAAAGTAACATGCGGATATTTTTCGGTTTCGGCTATTCGAATTTGTTTCTTACCATGAGCAGCGAGCACCTCGCCAAGGGTATCTTTTATATTTTCTTTATCATATACTACCTTTACCTTTTTAAAGGTATCGTCATAATTTGTTAAGGTAACAAAATACAAAGGGAGTTTGTGCATTTCATAGTCATGCATACATTCCTGACTTAAAACCTGGGTGAGTTGGCGACCTCTATCGGTTCTAAAATTAAAAAATATAACCACATCATCTTTTTGTAAACGAGCTATTGGCTGGTTATCTTCACCCTGCATGACAATAGGCTTGATAAATTCATCAGTATCCCCATTGTCATAACTTTCTTGAATGGCTTTTATTGGATCTTTGTACGTAGCTCCTTTACCATTGACAATAAGATCATGGGCAAGTTTGACTCTTTCCCACCTCTTATCTCTATCCATTGCGTAATATCTCCCAATGATGGAAGCTAGTTTTGCTTTGCCTTTAGATAGGTGTTTTTGAAGCTCTTTAATAAAACCTGCTCCACTTCTCGGATCAACATCCCTACCATCTGTAAAAGCATGTACATATACCTTTTCAAGATCGTAAGCGTTAGCTGCGTCTATTAATCCTTTTAAATGATTAATATGTGAATGAACTCCACCGTTACTAACCAATCCCATAAAATGAACTGCTTTATCATTCTCTTTTGCGTAAGCAAAAGCCTCCTTTAACACGTTTTCTTCTTTAAGTGTGCCTTTTTCTACGGCAAGATTAATTTTAGCAAGATCTTGATAGACAATTCTACCTGCTCCTAGGTTCATGTGTCCCACTTCGCTGTTTCCCATTTGTCCTTCGGGTAACCCCACATTCATGCCATCTGTTCTAAGGTCTGAGTTTGGATATGTACTATAAAGGCTGTCTATAAATGGGGTGTTTGCCTGTTCTATGGCGGAGACCTCTGGATTTGGAGATTTACCCCAACCGTCGAGAATCATTAGAACTACTTTTTTACTCATTTTTGATTTTTGTCAAAGATACGAATAACGATATTTTCTTAAAAGCATGCTTTTCATTCATAAAAAAGAAATCAAATGATAGTTACGTGTTTTAGGTTGTAACTATGTTTTAATTTGTAACTATTTGATTATGAAAACTATAAGTTAATTAAAGTCTAGTGATTTCAGCATCAATAAGTTAAATATATGTTATAACCGTTTTTTTCTGAAACAATTCAGACTTATTGAAGTCTATTATAGTGTAACAATCACATTATTAACCAATATTTAAAACATTCATCATGAAAAAAACAATTTTAACTATCACCATGGCGGTATTTTGTGCAACAAGTTTAGTATTTGCATCTGGAAAAACAGAAAACATGAATCACTCAAATAATACAAGTTCTGAAATTTCAGTTGTATTAGTGAATGATTTTTGTATGGCTATTATAAAGGGGGACAAAACAACAGTAGAGAAGTTTATTGAGTTAGGTGAAAATGTGAATCAACAATCTAACGGAATGACTCCAGCAATGTATGCAGCGAGATACAATCGCACAGAAATTTTAAAAGCCTTAATTCAACATGGGGCAAATCTTAAGACAAAATCTGCGGAAGGACATCGTGCTTTAAAGTATGCAGAACTTTCCGGAGCCAATGAAGCTGCAGAAATCATTAAATCTCATTTAGAAAAGAAATAAAGTCTAATTTTTCATAAACTTAAAAAACCTGGAATATTAATTCCGGGTTTTTTTACGTTTATAATTTTTTAAAATCGAAATCCTGTTACGGCTCTATATATAAATGCATAGAAAGCAACACTAATGCATAAAAAGCATAACCAGCTCATTGATTTAAGAATTAGTGTTTGCGGATTTCCTCCGATTCCTCGGAAAGCGTCTGTATAAAGTTCTTTAAAGAGTAGAAGTGTTTTCATATCAAGTATTTTTTAAATTAAACATGTAATTATTTTTGCATTAACCATGCCAAAGTGAATCTTTAGAAATACAAGATATATGAAAAGTACTGTAAAATAGGGGCGTTATAGCCTAAGAGAAAAAGTTGTAATGTATGGAAGATTTGGGATAATCTTAAGTTAAAAATAGAACTCTTTATAGAGTTTGGCAAGAATTAGAGATAGAAATTATCGAGAATTAGATCAAACCAATCATTTTATCTATGAACTGCAAAAGCTGCTAATTCCTACCGTATTTTCTAATAGCTTCCTTAATTTTTTCAATTCTGTTTTCTGGATCAGGATGTGTACTTTGAAATTCCGGTGTGCGATTTGGCCCTGCTGCTGCTTTCAGAATATTCATAACACCAATCATTTCTTGTGGATCATATCCAGAATTAATCATAAATAAAACTCCTAAGTCATCACTTTCTAATTCATCGCCTCTACCGTTTTTTAGTAGGGTACTCTGTGCAATACCCCCAACAAGATTTCCAGCATCTGCACCTACGGAAGCACCCATAGAAATGGTTTGCCAAAATTCACTTTCTGCAATGCGTTCTGCGGAATGTCTTCCAATAACATGACCAATTTCATGCCCGAGCACTCCTGCTAGCTGACTTTCGTTTTTTAATTTTGAAAAAAGCGCATATGTTATAAATATTTGACCACCGGGTAGTGCAAAGGCATTTATGGTTTTTGAATCAGCAAGTAAATGAAACTCATATCTATATGGAGTATCTCTAGCAATACTGTTTTGTACCAGTTTATTGCCAACTTGGTCTATAAACGCCTGACTTGCCTGGTCTGGGTAAAGTCCGCCATATGCTGCTTTCATTTCAGGTAAACTTTGCAGACCAATAGCTATTTCTTGTTTAGAAGTCATATCAATATTCTGAACTCTTCCGGTGTAAGGATTCTCCTGACTATTATTACATTTTTTGAAAAAAGCAAACGCGACTATTGCTAAACCTATCAATAATCTGATTTTAAAATTACCTCTTCTCATACCGTAATAACTTTTAAATTTACCGTTTAAATTTAATAAACTTTTTACTTCAATTCAGGATTGATATCAAGAATGTTTTCTTGATAATATTGTTTAATAAATGCATCTGTAAAATAAGAGGCACCCTTTAACTCTTCTTGATGAAGTACTTTTATAAGATCTATTTTTTGGTATACTTTTAACATTGGCTTAGAAATAGGGGCATAACTATAGTGCCAGGGTTCATACTTAAATCCTTTACGATTGCTTTCTGGGGTGTAAACAATATAAAAGCCAAATGAATTTGCGTGTTTTTCTAACCATTCTCTAAACTTACAAAAAGGGCCATCTCCATGAAATTTTTCTGGAACCAATACATCACCAGAATACGTAGCATTATCATCAATAATATCAATGTCTGTTCCCCAATGATGACGAGATGTTCCAGGTATAGTAGAATACTCTATAATTTTTCTAATAGCTTCCATACCGGTCATACCCTGTTTAGTAAAACGGGTAAATTTACGTTCAAAGATTCCTTTTTGTCGTTCAAAATTGCGATAACCAGAGACTATTTTAATTTTAAATCCATCTTTAGCTGCGGCCACCTTCATTTTTTCAAATGATGTATAGGCTTCTTTACGAAGCTTGCCTTCTCCAAATAGCTCAGGATTTCCTTTACCTATCAATTCTTCATTAGAGAATTTATTTTGTGAGTTACCCATCTGAAAAGAAAAGAAAACAAAAATGAGTATGAGAAAATTATTTTTTAAGCTGTGATGATTCATTAGCGTTTTTTTTAATAAAATCTTTTTTGTGTAAAATATACAATTTTGCAGGTTGTTTATCATAAAGTATTTTTTTCAGAAACTTAAATCTACATTTTTCTAATACCTTTTGAGATGCATTATTTTGCTCATGTACATGTGCATGAATAGTAGTAAGTGCCAATTTATTAAAACCGTATTGCAAACACATTTCTGCGGCTTCAGTGGCGTAACCATGCCCCCAATATTTGCGATAAAATCTATATCCCAGATCAACTATTTTTTCTTTAGGATGATATTTTAAACCGCACCAGCCTAGAAATTTATTATCCGATTTTCTAATTACAGAAAGTCTACCCATTTTATATTTTTCATATTGATCATAGAATTCAATTAATTCTGTTGCCTTTTCAATAGACGAGAATGGGCTATCTCCAGTGTATTTTACTACTTCTAAATCTGTATTCATTTCATAAAGATCTCTACTGTCTTCAACAGCAAAGGGTCTTAACAGAAGTCTTGTAGTTTCTAGTTTAATTTTCATGCTTTTACATTCTCATATGCTGAATGTTTCTTAAATTCTGCATTTACAAAAGGAAGCGTTTTTAATAAACCTTTTAGGGTATAATCTACAGCTACTTTCACTAACTTACCTACTAAATCTTGCCCAGAAAGAGATTTTTCATTACGAGTGTGGTCTATAATGATTTTATCCATTCCTGCCTTACAATAAGTAACTTCGGCAAATATTTTGCCTCTGTGTTGAACAAAAAAGATTCCTTTTGTCTCCTTATCTTGATGTTTGATTTTAATTTCCAATGGCATCGTTTTATGAACCCTATAAAATTAGAATATTTTTTATACTCTTGTCTTGGTGTTAAAAAATAAAATGCCCATAGATTCATTAAATAGAAGAAGCTTCATTTTTTCTTGATAGCTTTTTAAACATTTTCTATCTTTACACCCGCAAAAGCGGGAGTAGCTCAGTTGGTAGAGCGTCAGCCTTCCAAGCTGAATGTCGCGAGTTCGAACCTCGTCTCCCGCTCAAAAGCCTCATACCTAATTGTATGAGGTTTCTTATTTTATAATAACGGGTTGATTTGTGGCTATTTCATAGGGTAATTTATCTTTCTCAAAGACTCTTGCACTTAAATTGCCTCTTAGCGTTATTTTATCTTTTTTTATTTCTAACCAACTACCTTCACGAAGACCTAGCACTGGAGGTGTATTAAATTGATGAAATTCCTTAATTCGAGTTTCCCTAGTTTCACCCATATGTTTACTGTTGGGTTCAGGATCTATATAATGTGCATTTATGTTAAAAGGAATCAGCCCCATAGTCTTAAAAGATGGCGGATGAATAATAGGCATATCATTGGTAGTTTTCATAGTTAGTCCTGCGATATTAGATCCTGCACTTGTTCCTAAATATGGGATTCCGTTTACCACCCTGTTTCGCAAAAGTCCCATACTGTTGGTTTGGTAAAGTGTATTAACCAATAAAAAGGTGTTACCTCCACCAACAAAAATACCTTCAGCATCATTTATTTGCTTTTGAGTATTTTCTAGTTTAGTGATGCCTTTAACGTTTTTACCTAATCTTTTAAAGGCTTTAGATACAATTCCTGTATACTCCTCAAAGGTGATGCCACTTGGTCTAGCAAATGGAATGAATACTATTTCATTACTGTTTTGATATAGTATTTCTAGAGATTCTAAAAGATATTCGAGGTAGCTACTACCATAGATGGTAGAAGTACTCGCAAGAATCATAGTTTTCATACATAGGATTTTTCGTAAATTTATAGATAAAGCTGTTTTAACAAAAGTTTAAAGCCTTCTTATTTTTTTATGTGACAAACTTGTCATTTCTTTAGTAACTTAACATATTGTTCAAAATTATATAAATGAAAAAAATCTATTGTCTCCTTCTCATATTATCAACTACTTTTTCTATGTTTTCGCAAGATAACGATAGAGTATTATTAAGAGGTACTGTATTGTATCGCAGTAATAATGTGCCAAATGAAAATGTGGTTAATATAACCACAGAAAAAGCAACGGTTACTAATGAAAATGGAGAATTTCAAATTTACGTTAAAGAAGGAGATGAACTTGTTTTTTCAGCAGTCAACTATCGTATAGAATCTGTTATTATTGATCAGAATATTCTAAAGAACAAACGTTTGGTGGTTGAAGTCATAGAGAAAGTCACAGAGCTTGATGAGGTTACCGTTAGTCCAGATAGTGAAGAGGCATTTCTTAAATTACAAGAGGAAAAATTTAAAAAGGTAGACTATGAACAGGATGCCTCCACACAAGTTACAAATGTTGCTTTACCACAATCTGTTACGGGACTTCAAAATGGATTAAATTTTGTGAACATCTTTAAAGCAATTTTTAAATCAAATAAAGAAAAAGACGTACCGGCAGAACGACAAATAAAAATGAGCGAAGTATTACGTCAGGTTTATGAAGATGATTTTTTCGTAACTGATTTAAAAATTCCTTCTGATAAAATTGAAGATTTTCTTTATTACTTAGACACAAAAATGCCAGCTTCTTCTCTTTTGAAGAAGGACAATGAATTTGAACTTATAGATTTTTTGGTCAACCAGAGTAAAGACTTTTTAAAGACTACCCAAAACTGAAGACCAGATTTTTAATATATAGTGTTTTCTTCTTTTTTGGCTTATTTTATAGTTTAGGACAAGAAACGAAAGTAATTAGAGGAAGGCTGTTGGCAGACTCTACAGATTTGTCTTCTATACATGTACTTAACAAAACGTTGGGTAGATTTACCATAACTGATGAAAACGGAGCTTTCTCTATTAGAGTACGATTAAAGGATACACTCGTATTTTCTTCGGTGCAGTTTCAAAGGGAAGAATTCCAGATTACACCTACTGTTTTTAAATCTGGCTTTATAGAAGTAACATTAGAAGTTAAGGTAAATGAACTAGATGAGATTACCCTTAGGCCGCATAATTTAACTGGTGACCTTTCAAAAGACCTCAATCAGGTAGATCAAGACAAGATAATTACAGGGGTAAGACTTGGGCTTCCCAATCAATATGTTAAATCAAAAACTCAATCAGAGCGCAGAATATATGAAGCTACCACAGGAGGAGGTATCATTCCTCTAAATCCTATTTTAAATGCTATAAGTGGAAGAACAAAACGACTTAAGCAACAATTAAAATTAGAACGTCAAACCGCCAAGAGTTTAACTGTAATGAACGCCTATGATCGTAGAGTTTACAGTGAAACATTTAATATTCCAGATGAATATATAGAAGGTTTTATTATCTATTGTGCGCAAGATGCAAATTTTGAATCCATCCGTCAAACTTCAGATTTACTGGTAATGCTTGAGTATCTGGAAAAGAAGAGTAAGGAGTATAATAGTCTTGGTGTTTTTATACCAGAATAGTTAAACTAATTTTTTTCCAGATCAATAATGGCAGTCCAAATACTTAATGTATAATTATCTACGCTAGTCCATACGGGTCTTACGACTCCTTGAAATGCATTGATATTATTGTAATCACCAAAAAAAACAGCATCATTTGGAGTAAATGGAGACTCAGAAATTACCTTTGACTCAAATGTGTGTCCTCCATCATAAGATACTGCCATACTAACATCTGTTTTGGTATTGTTATAAGCACTGCGATCATAATAAATTACATAAAGAAAACCAGTTGCTGGATCTACACTCATCCAAGTAAGAAATTGATGTGTATTAGTACTATCTGAGTTCACTTTTACGGGGGTACTCCATGAATTTCCACTATCGATTGATTTGGTAATAAAAACATCTGTATTATTGGGGCCGTTTCGCTGGTCTGTAAAATTCACATAAATAGTACCTGAATGAGTACCCTTGCTATTATCTACACAAGTTACGGGCATTCCATTACTTCGGCCAATACCTGGAATTTTTTGAGTCCATCCTCCAATTTGTTCAGTAACAACAATGTCTTTTTCAAGCCAAGTATTTCCATTATCGATACTTTTATCAAAATAGATTTTATCATTAAAAGCCCAGGCAACATAAATATTTCCATTATTAGCAACCGCCGGAACCGCTCCCTCTACGGTTAGATCGTTGTCTAAAGTATTACCATCAAATTCATTAATAGCTATAGGTTTGCTCCAGGTAGTGCCTTTATCATTAGATTTTGAAAAAAGAATACGGCTTTTGTCTTTAGGGTTTTCACTATCGTATTTGTCAAACTCTGTCCAAGTAACGTAAATTTCTCCTGTTTTTGGATTTGTGGCTGCCCATTCTTTATCTTGTTGCTTTGGAGGATTAAGTCCAATACTGTTTCCATCACTCCAAGATTTACCCCCATCTTCAGAACGTTGTATGACTATTCTATCTAATATTTTATCACTTTGCCAACTAGTGCCCTCTGGATCAGAAAGATGTAGATAGTAAAAAATCCCGTCTTTATCTGCAATAACACACGGATCTCCCCAAACACCAAGGGAAGATTTAAGGGCTTTAGTTTCCCATGTGAGCCCGCCATCAAAAGAAGTATGTGCATAGTTTATTACAGAACCTACTACCATATTATTAGTATCTAGAGGATTTATGTAAATGCTAGGTTCACAAGGACCTAATCCTACAGAAGCTTCAAAAATTTTAATATTTTTAGCTTTTTTACTTTGGAATGCTTTTTGCTTATTTTCTATTGGACTTTTTGTAGTTTCACAACCCGCTAAAAAAAGCATGATAAGAATAAGAATCTGCAAAGCTAACGGTCTCATATACTTAGAAATTTGATTCAAAAATAAGCGATTACGATGCAAAATTTAAAAAAACTATTTCTCATTTTCATTATTCCTTTGTTTTCATTTGTAGCAATTCATAAGTTTTATGTAAGTGTAACAGAGGTGCGATATTCTGATAAGGATGAGACAATACAAATTGTATTAAGAATTTTTATAGACGATTTGGAAAGAACACTGGAAGAACGTTATGGTATAAAACCTGAGATGGCTTCACAAAAGGAACATAAGCAACTGGATGCCTATCTGGAACAATATCTAAATACGAAGTTTAAAGTTAAAGTGAACGGCACCAGAATGAATCTTAGTTTTATAGGTAAAGAATATGATACAGATGTTGTTAAATGCTACATAGAAATACAGGAAATTGTATATAAGGATTTAAAAAGTATAGAAGTCTCCAATGAAATTCTTTTTGAACAATTTGAAGAACAGCAAAATATAGTTCATTTTAGGCTACCAGGAAAAATCAAAAGCCTTTTGCTGCTGAAAGAAAATTATAAAGGATTGTTAAACTTTTAAGAATTCATTCAAAGGTTTCTAAAATTACCTAATTTACCACTCAAAATTTTCAAGCTAGCACATTATGAATTCAATAAAGTATTACATCTTATCCCTGCTAATAATGACGGGAGGACTGGTGTTTTCTCAAGAAAATGGGGGGACTGAAAAAGAACCTGGTCACATAAACAGTAACAGGTTCAGGCAGTTATATCAAGAGTTTTCTACCCCAAATATGTTTAGAACGGGTTCTGGTGCACCTGGACCTGCCTACTATCAGCAACAGGCTAATTACAAAATGAACATTGAGTTAGATGATCAAGATCAAAAACTTTATGGTGATGAAACGATTACATATATTAATAATTCACCAGATACCTTAGAATTTCTTTGGGTGCAATTAGATCAAAATGTTCGCAAAAAGGATTCAAAAACTCCACTGATAGGTCAGCAAAAGGAGAGAAATTCTTCCGCGAGTTTTGATAAGTTTTACAAAGATTATCTGAAAGGTAATTTTGATGGAGGATTTAATATTGAGCATGTAAAAGACGCTAATGGCAAACCTTTAAAATACGCTATTAATCAAACCATGATGCGGGTAGATATACCAAAACCCTTAGGGCCTGGTGAAAGTGTTACTTTCAGTATCAAATGGTGGTATCAAGTAAATAATCATGTCACGGACAGAGCTCGTAGTGGATTTGAACATTTTGAGAAAGACGGGAATAACTTGTATATAATAGCACAGTTTTTCCCAAGAATGTGTGTTTACAATGATGTAGAAGGTTGGCAAAATAATCAATTTTGGGGAAGGGGAGAATTTGCTTTACCCTTTGGAGACTATGAGGTAAGCATAACAGTGCCATCAGACCATGTTCTAGATGCAACTGGCGAACTCCAGAATAGAGAGAAGGTTTTTACTAAAGACATGATGAAGCGTTATAAGCAGGCTAAAAAATCTTATGATAAACCTGTTCTTATTGTAACGCAAGAAGAAGCGGAGGCAAAAGAGAAATCTTTTTCTAGTAAAAAAAGCACTTGGATTTTTAAAGCAAAAAACGTTCGGGATTTTGCATTTTCTTCTTCTAGAAAATTCGTTTATGATATGATGGCTGTAGATATCAACGGGCGTGATGTAATGGCGGTTTCTATGTATCCCAAAGAAGGAAACCCTTTATGGGAACAATATTCTACCAGGGCGGTTGCCAGTACATTAAAAAGTTATTCAAAATATACATTTGATTATCCTTATCACAAAGCGATTTCAGTGCATTCTAAAAGACAAGGAATGGAATATCCTATGATTTGTTGGAATTATGGAAGACCAGATGAAAATGGAAAGTACTCAGACCGTGTTAAGTTTGGAATGATTAGCGTAATTATTCATGAGGTAGGTCATAACTTCTTTCCTATGATTGTGAATTCAGATGAGCGGCAATGGACATGGATGGATGAAGGTTTAAATACCTTTATGCAATATTTGGCAGAACAAGATTTTCAAAAGGCGTATTTGCCAGAACTAAAGGAATACCCTTCAAGAAGAGGTCCTGCGAAAAAGATAGTGCCTTATATGGGTGGTAATCAAAGTAGAATATCTCCCATTATGTCAAATTCAGAAAATATTTATCAGTTTGGTAATAATGCTTACGGTAAACCTGCTACCGGACTCAATATTTTAAGGGAAACGGTGATGGGGCCAGAATTGTTTGATTACGCATTTAGAACCTATGCTGAAAGATGGAAATTTAAACATCCTACACCAGAAGATTTTTTTAGAACTATGGAAGATGCATCTGCTATAGATTTAGATTGGTTCTGGAGAGGCTGGTTTTACTCAACTGATTATACAGATATCGGAGTAAAAGATGTAAAAACACTTTATGTTTCTGCAGAGCCTAATGAGCCAACGTTAGAAGAAATGAAAAGGCGTAATATGAAGGAGTCAGAGTTAAACCCAGTAATTTATTATGTTGAAGAGGGTACAGAAGACTACAACAAAGCGTTAAAAAATAATAATCTTAAAGTTCCGGTATCTTTCAATGCATATCTTCAAGATAACTTTACGCCAGAAGAACGTGCAAATATGGAAGTGCCTAAATATTTATACGAGATTAAATTTGAAAAACCAGGAGGTTTACCAATGCCATTAATTGTAGAATATGTGTATGAAGATGGCACTAAAGAGCAAGTTACCTACCCACCACAGGTATGGAGACTAAACGATAAAGAAGTTACCAAGGTAATAGCTTCTGATAAGAAGCTAACTGGTATTACAGTTGATCCAGAAGAAAAGACAGCAGATGTAGACACTTCTAATAATTCATGGCCTTTAAAAACATCAAAATCTGATTTTGATAAATTCAAAGAGAAGATAAAGGGAAAGAAATAATGCTCTCTAAAAAAGCCGACTTGTAAGTCGGCTTTTTTTATGCACCCATACCAAACTTCCTTATATTTGTATTACCACTTTTATCTTGTTATATGTTTTTATTCATAAGCGGTACAGAAATAATATTCATACTATTTATAGTAATCATGGTCTTTGGGGCAGATAAGCTTCCAGAAATTGCGCGTGGTTTAGGCAAAGGTATGCGGCAATTAAAAGATGCCACCAACGATATTAAACATGAAATTCAAAAAAGTGCAGAAAAACAGGGAATTGATACAAGCGTCACTAAAGATATCAAGGAAGAGATTAATAAAGTCAAAGACGATATAGAAGATTTTACGGGCTCTATTAAACGAAAACTTTAATGTTAGAGCAATTGCATCAATATGATAAGTCTTTGTTTTTATTTCTCAATCAGTTGAGTAGTGATTTTCTTGATCCTTTTTGGATAGTGGTTACCCAAATTTACACTTGGATTCCACTTTTTATCTTCATGATTGTACTGGTTTTTAAACACTATGATAAAAAACAGGCGGTTATTATTACCATCACTGTTCTAATTACGTTGCTATTTACCTTATTATTTACAGAATTTGTAAAAGAATGGATAGGGCGTTTACGTCCTAATAATGACACTGCGCTTAGTACTTTAATCAAAGTATTACAATCTCCCCATGATTTTAGTTTTTTCTCAGGCCATGCTTCCAACTCTTTTGCGATAGTTACCATTTTATTTCTAGTGCTTAGAAAGCAAGTACGCTACATTAAACTTCTTTTTATCTGGCCGGTGCTGTTTTGTCTTAGTAGAATCTTTGTAGGCGTTCATTATCCTAGCGATATTATAGCAGGCACTTTTGTAGGAATATTTATTGGAATTGTATTTCATCGATTTTTGGTTAATACGTTAAAGTAGTCGAAGGTTTTTTACTACATTTAGTTAAAATAAACCAATTTATATCAAAATGAAAAAACTATTTATTAGCATGTCATTGCTCTCTATGTTGTTCACAATATCTTGTAGCAATGAAGAAAAAGAGGCTATTAATCAAGAAGTTAGTCAAGAACAATTACAAGAAGACCCTCTAACACCTGAGCAGATTAATCAAGTAATTAATAATGAAATTCGTTTGAATGGATCTTTTGAATGGAAAGATGCTTCAGACCATTTACTATGGAGTGCAGTATTGCAGGGAAGCAATATTCTAACCGTTGGGTATGGCAATTCAGATCAGGCATTTCAAAAAGATCTAGATGGAAGTCAAGAAAACATTAAAAATAATTTACTGGATATAGCCAGAAATTTGGAAGATGTATCTACCAATAGAAATGAAACGATGCTTATCTATGATGATGAAATTTTAACTGTTTTTGATCTTAGAGTAGAAAAAATAGAAACTATTAAAGAATTGAGAAAAAGCGAAGGTTTACGTTATTTAGAGCCAGGTGGCTACGAGTACATGAAAGTAGAACAAGCACAAGGATCAAGTTCAGGATGTGATTTAGGAGGAGAGAGCCTTAGTAGTTCAGATTACAGAACTATTACACCAAATGCAAAAGTTCCATGGGCTTTTGATGTTCATAAAATACCACAAGCATGGTCTTACAGTACAGGTAGGGGAGTTACTATAGGAGTTGTAGATACCGGTTTGTCTGCCAATCAGTCTTTAATGAATGGGAGCTTTAATGATGGGTATTCTTCCGGAAGATTCGTTCAAAAATATGGCACCTATGTAGATAGTTTCTGGCCATGGAGTAGTAAAACGGATGGGCCTAATGATAAATGTGGTCATGGTACTAGTATGACCTCAGTTGCTACTGCACCAAGAAATGATAACGGACTTCCAGTAGGGGTTGCTTATAATGCAAACCTTATAAGCTATAGAGCTGCAAAAAATGTGGTGCTTGATGGATACCATGAGCAAAAAGGAGTTGCTAATGCATTTACAGCACTAGGAAACAGAAGTGATGTAAAAATTATTTCTATGTCTATGGGGCATGTGTTTTCTGTAGGTCGTATCAAAGACGCTATTCGTTATGCAAATAACAGAGGAAAACTTATCTTTTGTGCCGCGGGAACATCTACTTCATTTACCAATTTTGTAGGGGTAATATTTCCTGCTTCAATGAGTGAAACTGTAGCTGTAACAGGAGTTGAAGAAGGGCGTTACAAAGAATGTGACACTTGCCATAAAGGGAGTAAAGTAGATTTTACCATAGCCATGGAACGGAGTAATAATAATCACATACCTATCTTAGGTTATTATAATGGACAATCAGATTATGTAGGAGGTTCTTCCGTAGCAACTGCAACCACAGCGGGTATCGCAGCATTAGTATGGGCAAGATATCCAAACTGGAGTCGTACACAAGTGCTTAATAAACTTATACAATCAGCAGAACTGTATCCAAACAAAAGCGGAAGTTATGGTTGGGGTAATATTAATGCTCAAGCCGCCGTACAATAATTTAGTCATCGATTTAAGTTCATAATCAATGCAATAAAGACCTGCTTCGTCAAGATGTAGGTCTTTTACTTTACACGGGAAACCGTTAAACCATCCCTTATAGGCAACAAAACAGTCTCAATCCTGTTATCATTTTTTAGCTTAGCATTGTATGCTACTAATGCATGGGTACTTTTATCATTAAATTTTTTAGGTTCAAGAACCTGCCCGCTCCATAAAACATTATCAGATAAAATAATACCACCCGGACGCATTTTTTCAATAACCAAGTCAAAATAAGCACTGTAATTATCCTTATCTGCATCAATAAAAACAAGATCAAATACCTTATCTAAGGTTGGTATTACCTCCAAAGCATTACCCACATGTTGCTTAATTTGGTTTCCATGACCACTCCGATCAAAAAAATCACGTTGTAGGTCTTGCAATTCTTCGTTGATATCTATAGTATCAATAGTGCCATCTGCTTGAAGCCCTTCTGCCAGACAAATAGCAGAATACCCAGTATAAGTGCCTATTTCCAGAATGGTTTTAGGGTAAATTATTTTGGAAAGCATACTCAATACTCGCCCTTGAAAGTGACCGCTCAGCATTCTAGGGTGAATTATTTTTTTATAAGTTTCTCTTTCTAGTTCTTTCAATAAATCGGGTTCATCTTGTGAATGCTTTGCTACATAATTTTCAAGATCTTCAGATAAAAAGTGCATGGCTAATGTTTTTTGCAAAATTACTTAAATTGAATGCTTATTTTTGAGGAAAATTGAAAAAGAATGCAATTTCAGAATACACAAAATTTCGCCAGAGTATTAGATAAGAAAGATGCACTGTATTCCTATCGGGATGCTTTTATTTTTCCTAAGGTGAATACTAAAAATGTGATTTATTTTACTGGAAACTCATTGGGGCTTCAACCCAAGAGAAGTGCAGCTTTTGTTAATGAAATCATGACAGATTGGGCAGAACTCGCAGTAGAAGGTCATTTTAAAGCTGCTAAACCTTGGTGGGATTACCATGAACGTTTGGCTGCTCCTTTATCAAAGGTAGTAGGAGCTAAGCCTAAAGAGGTAACCGTAATGAATACTCTAACGGTAAATTTACATTTATTACTAGTTTCTTTTTATCGGCCTCAAGGAAAACGTATTAAAATTTTATGTGAAGAAAAAGCATTTCCGTCAGATCAATATATGTTAGCGAGTCAGGTGCGTTTTCATGGATATAATCCTCAAGAAACTATTGTTGAGGTTAAAAAACGAGAAGGTGAACATTTTTGGCGAACAGAAGATGTAGTTGCAAAAATAAATGAAGTAGGAGATGAGCTTGCTTTGGTTCTTATTGGGGGATTAAACTATTATAACGGTCAAGTATTTGATATGAAAACCATTACAGCGGCCGGGCAACAGGCAGGTGCTATGGTAGGATGGGACTTAGCACATGCTGCTGGAAATGTAGAATTGCAGCTGCACGATTGGAATGTAGATTTTGCAGCATGGTGTAGTTATAAATATATGAACAGTGGTCCTGGTAATGCTTCTGGTGTTTATGTACATGAGCGTTATCACAATAAAAAAGAAATTCCCAGATTTGAAGGTTGGTGGGGTCATAATAAGGAAAGAAGGTTTTTAATGGAATCGGAATTTGATCCTATGGATGGAGCAGAAGCTTGGCAGTTGAGCAATGCCCCTATTTTGGCAACTGCACCATATCTTGCATCTTTAGAATTATTTGAGGAAGTAGGGATGCCAGCACTCATTGCTAAAAGTAAATTACTCACATCTTATTTAGAGTTTATACTCCATGAAGTAGACAAAGAGGTAAAAGCTTCCTTTGAAATTATAACACCAGAAGAAAGAGGTTGCCAACTTTCAGTTTTTTTACATGGAGAAGGCAAGGCTATTTTTAATTACTTAATGGAGCAAGGGGTAATTACAGACTGGCGAGAACCCAATGTAATAAGGTTGGCTCCAGCACCTTTTTATTGTAGTTTTGAAGATATGTATAAGTTTGGACAGATTTTAAAAGAAGGTCTAAGCTAATAAATTAAAAACCCTGTGTACATTATAATAACACAGGGCAGATAGCTCTCAACTTAGTGAATTTAGAACTGCATTGGTACTTCCATTAAAAGCAGTTTGGCTGTTGTTAGTGCTTGAATCTGAAGTAAATCTGTTTCGGTAACGCCCAAACCGTCCCGTTGGTTTAATAATTTCCCATTAATATTCACGGAACCTTCAATAACAAAAGCATAAACACCCGTATTTTTGGCTTTTAAAGCATGTTCAATTTTAGTGCCTTCTTCCAGATCACCAAGGTGAAACCAAGCTTGCTGATTAATCTGTACCCCATCATCATTGGCATTAGGAGATACAATTTGATATAAATTATTATGAATATTCTCAGGCTCTAGTGTAATCTGACTATAAGAAGGAGTGACATTTCGTTCCTGTGGAATCACCCAAATTTGTAAAAACTTCACTTCTCTGTCTTTGTTCTTATTGTATTCACTGTGAAATATTCCGGTACCAGCAGTCATAGATTGAATATCTCCTTCTTTGATTATTTCTTTGTTACCCATACTATCTTCATGCTCTAGATCTCCTTTTAATGGAATAGAGATAATTTCCATATTATCATGTGCATGTTTTCCAAACCCCATTCCTGCCGCTACGGTATCATCATTTAAAACGCGAAGCGCACCAAAGTTCATTCGCTCCGTATTGTGATAATTGGCGAAACTAAAAGTGTGATAACTATTTAACCAGCCATGATTTGCATGACCTCTTGTACTAGCTTTATGAATTACTGTTTTCATGATTATATCCTTTTTTGTTAGTACAAAGTTCCAGAAAATCAATAGAAAAAACGATACGAAAAACGGGAATAGCGATGTAAAAATCAGTTCTCAATACTGGTTTTAAAGGTACTAATACTTTCACCCGTATAGTTTTTAAAAGCATGACTGAGATGCGAAGACTCCTGAAAACCCAGTTCAAAAGTAATTTCCTTTACTGTTTTTGAAGTATGACCCAGCATTCTTTTGGTTTCCAGTATAACTCTATTCATAATATACTCTTTCGCACTTGTGTGAAGGTAAGTGGTAGTAAGCTTGTTAAGGTAGTTGGCAGAAATAAAGAGTTTTTCTGCATAAAAAGAAGTTTTATGTTCCAGTTTGTAATGAGTTTCTACCAAATTTATAAACTTTCGCAGTGTTATCAATGCGTTGTCCATTTGCAGTATGGGTTTCTTAAATAAATCGCATACGGCATTGCTTTGAATAAAAAAGAGCCTCAATATAGCCCCCAATGCTTCATACCTAAAATCAGAAACGGTTTGGAAACATTCATGTAATTCTTTGCAATAAGCGAGTAGTTTTAAAAAAGTTTCTTTCTCTGGAATAAGAGGAGGTGCTTCTCCTAGCGGTTGAAACAAATTTATATTGGTAAAGAACTGATTGCTTATATTGGCACGAACAAGAAAATCATCATTAAATGAAATTACATATCCTTCATTAGGAATAGTTTCAACCACCTTATGAACTTGATGAGGGCTAATAAAGAATACACTATTAGCTTCAATAGCATATGTATGATAATCAATAGTATGAGTGCCTTTGCCGTTTGTAGTAAGAACAATTACATAATAATCATGGGCATGAGCTTCATGTTTTACTGGATATGCTTCAGCAGGTTTTTGCTGGATGGCTTCTATATTAAAAAAGGCATCTTTTGAATAGGTTTCTTTAAACTGAAAATGCTTCATACTTTAATGGTCTGCCTCATACTTATTTACAAAATTTAAAGCCATTCAATGCGCTATTCATAATACCACTTTTCATATCTCTTAAGCCAAAATACAAACGATACTCGTTTTTAATAGATAAATTTCCTGAGGAATTTTTAATACGTTGGTTTTATTTCGATGCCATTTTACTGTACTTCTCATTTCCAGATACCTTTTTGGAATCTTCAATAAAGAGAATCATTTATTTATCTATAAAAATAGCGAATAAATAAAGTAGAAGATCCCTAGGATTGATTAAATGAGTATTTTCGTATCTTAAAAATTTTAGAGTGTGGAATCAAGGATAACCTCAAGTAATGCTCTTGTTACGATTTTAAGAAATAAAAGATATTTGGCTACTGCCTTGGTGTTTTTTTCTATGAATGTAATATTTAGTACTTGGGCTATTTACATTCCAACTATCAAGGAAAAGTTGAGTATTAATGAAGGAGAAATAGGCTTCGCCATCTTTTTTATGGCTTTAGGTACCTTCATTATGTTATTTACAGCTCCTTTGTTAATTAGTAAATTGGGAGTAGGCAAGGCTACAGCGTATGGTGGAATTGTCATGTTTATTATGATCTTAATTCCATTTTTAGCCCCCAATTATTTTATTTTATGTTTAGGTTTACTTTTTGTAGGGACCGCTTTGGGCTTCACTGATATTGCCATGAATACATTGGTAACAGAACTAGAAAAAAGAGATGACGTTCATGTGATGTCTGCTAAACATGGTTTTTTTAGTTTAGGCGGGATGATAGGAGCTGGTGTGGGTACATTGTTTTTACCTTATGTGGAAATACCTATATATCACGCGCTGGTGGTGGTAGGACTATGTTTAATAGTACATCTTTTTCTAATGCATAACTATTGGAGTGTAGTTGCTGATGCAATAGAGAAAATGCAATTTAGTTTTAAACAATTCAGGCCTTTAATATGGTTAGGTATTATTGGTTTTTTTGTGATGGCAAGTGAGGGTGCTATTGTAGACTGGAGCGCATTGTATTTGGAGAATGTGTCTAATGCTCCGGAGGTTTATATAGGTCTTGGTCTAACAGCATTTTCCTTAACAATGGCCTTGGGAAGATTTGCAGGCGATGGTATAAGTTCACGTTTTGGTGCTAGGTCAATAATGATAGTAGGTAATATGCTTGGTGTAGTAGGTTTTGTTTTTATTTTGATGGAGTCAACCATGCTAGCTATTCTTGGATTTGGTCTTGTAGGTCTAGGTTTTTCTACCATTGTACCTGAACTTTTTCGTCTGGGAGGTAAAACTAAGGGTGTAGATAGTGCCCAAGGGGTATCGTTTATAGCAGGCTCTGGTTTTGCAGGATTTTTACTGGGTCCTGTTTTTCTAGGTTTACTAGCAGACTTAAGTAGTTTGAAACTTAGTTTTATAGCATTACTTTGTTTTACTATAATTGCATTGGCTTCATCGCTTAAAGTTACTACTAAAAGCAGATAAAAAATTTCAAGTTAATCCTTGGTGATTGTTTCAATATCGGTAAAATAGAGTTTCCAATTTCCTTCTTTTTTATTATGAGTAGTGGCTATTTGTAAGCCATCAAATTCTTCATAATCTTCCCAAGTGGTGATTAATCCAGGGCCAGCTGAATTTTCTTTTCTAAACGCCCATTCCTTAATCAAATAATCTTCACCAAAATAAAAATCATACGCATCTCCAGGGGTATAACCTCCATCACCTTCATAAACAATAGTAAGCTTTTGCATGGTGACTTTACTAATAGGCGCCTTTGTTTCTTCGGTATACGTTTGTTTAATTTCTTTATCCCAAATCAAATTAAAGGGAGCAAGTAACCAATATTTATCATTAACAAAACTTTTATCAGCGTTTACCATGACGCTATCAATCTTACTTCTATTGTATGAAATTTTATTTTCACCAACTGTTAGTACTACTTTTCTGGAATCTGGTTGCCATGACCAACTCCTTTCAAAATGAGAATCATCTTTATCTACATTAAAGGTGAAATCTATTTGAGCGATGTCCTCCCAAGAGTCAAACCCATGTGCTTTAGCTATCCTTTCTGAAACAGGGAGATTTTCAAAATCACTTTTGTTATTTTTACATGAAAACAACATAACTATTAGGGCGCAGTACACAAAAATTCTCATAAGTAGTAATTTTTACAAAAATACAAAAATATACCAACGGTCTTACACTTGTTTCTTTGTTGATCTCTTTAGAATGAAAATTAACAGTTGTTCTTATTTTGGTTTTTATTTGATATGGTAAAAGGATTAATTTTCATATTTTAGTCCGAAATTAAATTGAACATGAAATCTGACAAAAGCAAGATACAAGATACGATTGATGCAAATATTCTGGAACAGCGAAAAGTCTTTATGTGGGGGCAGGTAGATGATGATTCTGCCAAACATGTAATAGATCGTTTGCTTTATCTGGATTCTTTAGAAACTAAAGAGATTCAACTCATTATAAATAGTCCTGGAGGTTATGTAACTTCTGGATTTGCTATTTATGATACGATTAAAGCCATAAAAAGTCCTGTTTCAACAGTTTGTTCTGGTTTGGCAGCTTCTATGGGGTCTATTCTTCTATCTGTAGGGGAAAAAGGAAAACGTTTTATTTATCCACATGCACGAGTAATGATACACCAGCCGAGTGGAGGTGCAAGCGGACAAGCTTCCAATATAGAAATTCAGGCAAGAGAAATCATTAAAACTAGAGAAATTGGAGCAAAAATTCTTGCAGAGAATTGTGGACAGCCTTTTGATAAGGTGATGAAAGATTTTGATAGAGATTATTGGATGGATGCTAAAGAATCTGTTGAATATGGTATTGTAGATGGTATTATTGGCGAATAAGTATTAGTAAAATAACGTCTTAAAGCTTCTCTAAAAAGAGAAGCTTTTTTTTGTTTTAATATTTTTTAAAAGCCGTTATTTGGAAAAAGCCGTATTAGTACCTATAAATAAAGTCTTTAAAATGCATATATTTGAGAAAAGTAGTACATAACCTATTTCTTCTTTTATGCGCCAACATGTTAAGCAAGCCCCAAAAACTGTAAACAATACTTCTGGTAAGTTAGGGACGCAATCATTTAAAAATCAACGTCCTGCTCAAGTAAAACAGCTTAAGTTACAGCATATGGCAAACCAAAGTACGGTCAATAATGGGGTTGCTATAATGCAACAAAAGGCAAATGTCTATACCGCCACAACTTCAAACCCAATACAAGCCAAAGCAAATTCTACAGGCTTACCTGATACCTTGAAATCTGGTATAGAAAATTTATCAGGTCATTCTATGGATGATGTAAAGGTACATTACAACTCTCCAAAACCTGCCCAATTACAAGCGCATGCCTATGCACAAGGAAATCAGATCCATCTGGCATCTGGTCAGGAAAAACACCTGCCGCACGAAGCCTGGCATGTAGTACAACAAAAGCAGGGCAGAGTAAAACCCACCAGACAATTACAAGCGAAAGTGGCTATTAATGATGATATGGGTTTGGAAAAAGAAGCCGATATTATGGGAGCCAAGGCGTTGCAAATGAAATCATTAAACTCCTTTGTCCCTTCTAAGGTTTTGGTAAAACCTACTTCTTTGGTGGTTCAAGCTAAAATTTTAACTAAAGATGGCATGTATGATCATACCCATAGTTTGCCTCCAACCCAAAGTGTAAATTTGGCATTAACAGCAGCTAGCAACAATCAACAAACCTATTTTGTTGAAAATAATAAGGATATTCAAGCGATAGGCTCTTCAAAAGGAGCTCAATTAGTAGGTCCTTATGTGCATATAATAGGAGAGAATCACAGTGCCTCTAAATGGGCACTTATTAAAAAGAAGTGGGGGTATACAGGGAAAATCACCTATGAGGAACTTAGTGACAGTGCTACTGTAAAAAGCTCGGAGACAGCCCACCATTTAGCAACCGATGCTGATGTTAAGCGGGAAAATATTTTAGAAAATTTGCATGCTAAAAATATTACGGACTTAGTAGTGGCATTGTATGGGTCTAAGCGTTTAAAAAGTATCTATAGCAACATGAAACTATATCTGGAATCAGACAATGATGTGGAAGCTACCAAGATGAAAGCTATGGGAGAGCAGACAAGAAAAACGGTAAGCAGTCAATTATCCGATTTTGATTTTTATTGGAATATGGATTATGTAAAAGCAGGTAAAACTGCCAGCCAAAAAGCAGAAGACACCAGAACTCATGCAGAAAAAATACTCGTTCATCTAATGAGTGATAAAGGCGCAGCTATTACTAAAGACCTTAAGAAATTAAAGGCAAATCCAATAGGTCTTTTCACTTTTAAAACACCCACTAAAATTAATGAGTTAGAAACTTGGATCAATTACGCGGCTACACTAACTAAAAACATAGAAATGGTTATTGAATTGTTGCATGCACTCATTGAAGAAGAAACAAAACCTGGCGATGCGTATGGAATGAACCTAGCGCTAACAGAGCAGCGGAAAAGAATTGGTGCTATTGGTGCTAATACCTCAGACCATGATGTACTGGATAGTGCTTCACCGCTGCGTGAACATTTTATGACATTAAGGCTACGTGCCATGGGAGCACCCTCTATTGCCGTTATGGGACATGCACACCGCGACAATCTCAAAAAGACAAAACCCATACCTCAAGATAAATATTATGATGATTACAATGATTTTGTAGCTAAGACAACTTCAAAAGCTTAAACCTATTGCAAGTTTTTATAAACAATATCCTAAAATGTGGTGCTTACCATTTTCTAAATTTAGGTTTTAATACGATCTTTATTTTATATTGATAATTAAATAAGAATTAAACCGGATACCGCTCTTGAGACGCTTTTTAACCATTCTTCTGCTGATATGTTTTTTAATAGCTGCGAGCCTAACCGCTTGGTTGTACCTAAAACTAAATACCAGAGTAGGTGATATTCCTAAAGAATTACAGACCAATACTAGTTTTAAGATCTGTAATGAGAAGAAAATTTTGCAATACTATGGAATAGGAACCACTTATGAAGGTGGAAAACGTGCCATCAAACATGCTCTGGAGAATCAATTACCAAAAGATCTTAGGTTTGAAAATTCTGGTTATCTGGTTTTTAGATTTGTAGTGAACTGCAAAGGAGAATCTGGTCGTTTTCAGGTGAAAATGACAAATAAAGAGCTACAACCTACTGATTTTGATCAAGAAAAAGTGCAGCAAATCTTGCAACACCTAAGAAAACTGAAAAATTGGGAGCCCGGTATGCGTAATCAAGTGGCTTATGATAGTTATTGCCAACTCACCGTAAAAGTTGAAGAGGGTATAATTACAGATATATTTTAGATACCATGAAACGAATCATAAACCTTAGCAAGATTATTTTTAGTGTGCTGTTACTCGCCTATACAGGATATATTGTATATTTTCTTTTTATGGCACCCAAGGAAGAACGCTATAATTTTGCAGCACATATGCAAGGCAACGGACTCTCCCAAGCGGTTTTTCAAATACTCATAAAAGAGTATCCGGAAGACGCTCGCAATTACTTTGAGATGTCTGTACCTCATAACAAAAGAGGCGATTTTACTACGGGTTTTTCATTGTTAAATAAGGCGGTTGCTCTAAACCCTAAAGCACATCATGGATATAGAGGTTATATGAAGCTTCGGTTTTTAAGAGATTATGAAGGAGCTTTAACCGACTTTTCAAAATTAGACTCACTTACCCCTAATTTTGTAGATGCACCTTGGGGCGAGGATATTGATTTTTTACGAGGAGAATGCTATTACGGACTAAAGCAATACGAGCTTGCAATAACTGCTTTTCAGCAAAGTCTTCAAAATCAAAAAGAAGATTGGGCAGACGTACAAACCTTTGTATTCATAGGCCTATGTAAAGACCAACTAGATAAAACAGCAGAGGCGGTTACCGCATTTGAAACAGCCCTTAAGTATGCGCAAACCACCTGCGAAGCACACGTTGCATTGGGACGGATCTACGTAAGGGAAGGAAATTTGGAAAAGGCAAGGTTTCATCTGGAACAAGCCACCAAAACATTGCCTTACAAAAGAGACGATTATTACAAAGAGTATTTAAATGAAGTCTATAAAACAGATATTGAAGCACTGCGCAATAGGCTCGTGCTTTAATTTTGTTTAAAATAGGTTTGAATGGTTGTAGCAGCCTTATGACGTCAGTTCGACGTAATTAAGAATTAAAAATCGAGTTCGAAATTGTCTTTTCTTTTGTTTCGTTATCTGAACCCTAGCGGAGTAGATGGGTGAAGAAGCAAAGAAAATGAACGTAAGTAACTTATATACACTATTTTTAATAATTCAAATACTCTATTTAAGATTAAAATATAAAACTGAAATTAGATCGTACTCACGTTAAATAAGCTCAGTATGTGCTACTTCATGAGCAATCAACCAGCGTTTTCGTTCAATACCACCGCCATAGCCTGTTAGTTTTCCGTTTTTACCAATCACCCTGTGGCAAGGTACTATAATGGCAATTCTATTGGAACCATTGGCGGAAGCTACAGCTCTTATAGCTGTAGGTTGCTTTATTTTCTGGGCTTGCTCTTGATAAGAAATGGTTTTGCCATACGGAATTTGCTGTAATGCTTCCCAAGCTGCTTTTTGAAATAAAGTTCCTTCCATATCCAACGCCACATTAAAGACTTTTCTCTTACCTTCAAAATAGGCAGTGAGTTCTTTTTGAGCTTGTTGGGTATGCTCATTTTCCCCAGGAATAATAGTTGCTTTGTGTAGTCTTTGTAGGTCTCTAAATTCCGTTTCCAACATTTTTCGGTCTACAAATTCTAAAAGACAAATACCTTTCTCAGAAGCACAAGCAAACATAGGCCCTAAGGTTGTAGTAAAGCGATGGAGCAATAAAACATTTTTTTCTTTACTCTGCTGAGGTGATTTTCCAATTACTTTTTTAAAGGTATATCCAAATCCGCTGAGGGATTCATAACCACTATCAAATGCCGTTGCCGTCGTTTTCTTTCCGTGTTTTAATTCCTGAAAAGCTTCATTGATCCGATACATTCGTTGAAAAGCCTGAAATGTGATCCCATAATGTTTTTTAAACCATCTGCGCACCATTTCGGGGCTTATAGATACTTCCCTAAGCATCGCATCTGTAAGTTTTTCTTTGGGGTTTTGTTTAAATAATTCTATTGCCTGAGCTACAGGCCGAGGCGCCTTGTTGGCATTTTCGGTGGGCTTACAAATCTTACAGGGTCTATAGCCATTGTCTAATGCTTCCTTAAAAGTAGTGTAGAATATTACATTCTTTAATTTAGGTTTTCGGGCACGGCAAGTAGCAATACAGAATACAGAGGTAGTTTTAACACCTACAAAGAAAATTCCAATAAAGTCCTCTTGCCTATGGAGCAATGCATTGTAATAAGTGGCGATGGTTTTCTTATCGGTAATGATCATATTAAAACAATGATTTGAATGAATTTTGATGACGAATAGATTGCATTACATTTTCAAAATGGATGTAAAGTTCACTAAAAACAAAGTTACCCATACTTATTCTTTTAACACCTAATTGGGTAAGTGTATCAAAATGGGGGAGTACGGGCATACACATCACATTTACAGGTAAAGCAGTGTTTTTTACCACGGCACTAATATCATTCTCTCTTGTAATACAAGGCACGAAAATACCGGATGCTCCAGCATTTGCATATAATTTACTTCTTCTAAGAGTTTCAGATAGGGCGTTTTCTAATTCCAACAGAAAAGTATCGGTTCTTACATTTAGAAAAACTTCTGTGTTGTCTTTTTGTAATTCATTAGCAATGGTCTCAAGAGTTTTTGAAAAAGCACTTGCATTTTGCAAAGAACGTTCTTTGCCAACTAAACTATCTTCTATATTAATCCCTTGTACCCCCAGATCAACCAGCTCTTTAATATGATTAACTATTTGGTGTGGTTCACTACTGTAGCCGGCTTCTATATCTACACTTAAGGGAAGTTTGGTGTTGGCAGCAATACGTTTTACCATAAATGCCAATTCAGAAAAGGGTATTTCCTCTCCATCTTTATAGCCTAATAGCGCTGCAATAGCAGCACTGGAAGTGCCAATAGCACCGTAGTTTAGTTTTTTTGCTGCCTGAGCACTAGGCACATCCCATACATTGGCAAGCAGTAAGGGGGTGGATTGTAGATGTAATTCTTTGAATTGCATGTTTTACGTCTTTATACAAAGCACGTGACTTCTTAAAACATCAGCAACCGATAAATGGACGTGTATTTTTTTAAATAGAGCAAGGCATCAATATGTTGAAAAGAGCTAAGAGGCTAGCTCATACGCTTCCCGTAACCAGCTTGTCAGTTCATCATCTACTTCTTCAACAGAGGTGAGTTTTACACGGTGTGTGCACATGGTTCCAAAGGGACCCGAGTTCTCAAGTCTTCCAGTTAGTTCTTTCCCCGGGAGTTTAAGCCCTAAGTCTATGCGAGTTTTAGTGGCAGGTTTAATAAGAGCAAACTGCCTTTTGCGTATGATGCTTACGGAGGTTTTCTTTGGAGTAATCACTACATCGCTTCCAAAGCTTTGTATCACTTGGAGTAACTTTTCATAAACCGGAAACAGCATTTCTTTGCCTTTGTACTGTTCTGTGACTAAATCTGCTGGTGCAGCCGTTTCTTCTTTTGAAAGTGTGACAATAGTATTGGCAAAGCCATGGGTTACTTGATGCGTTTCTTTAAGAAATTTAACAGCTTCTGAATGTTTAGTAAAGGATTTGGTTTTGAGAATTTTTTTCCATTCGTCTAAAGATTTTCCGGTTTTTTCCGGCATATTGTTAATCATGGTTTGCAGTGCGGATTCCATTCTAAAAAGTGTATTGGTTGGTTGTTCTATAAAGATATTATTTTTTTAAGAATCTAAAACATAAAAAAATCCCTCCTAATATAAAATACAAGGAAGGATTTTTTACTTAACCACTTTTGTTTAGTTATTTCTTAAAAGCGTCACTATCTCATTCATTATTTTTTTACCTTCTCCAGATTTTATATAGGCGTTAGCTGTATTTTCAAGAGAAGTAATATTAGCGGGGTCAATATTATCCATTTGAGACTGTCCGGCAGTAAGGGTAGGCTCCAAATGGTGATAAGTTAAACCACCCGCTCTTAGCATATTCATCTGTTTATCGGTCACCAATTGTACAGCGTCTAGAATAATTTCTACCATGGTACCTCTGTCATTCTTTTTGCCTTCCAGATTATAGAGGCGTTCTCCTAGCCATGGAGCCGTACCCCAATTCCCAAAAGCGGGTGCTCCAAAACCGGTATTATTATTCACGCCAATACCAGCACCACCAGGATAGAGTCCTGTACCTAATGAGATCACTACAATGTCTTCAAGCTTTTTAGCGAGACCGGTTCTAAGCGCTTCTGTAACTCCCCATAAGGAAGGGTCATTAGACATCATACCGCCATCTACTACCCAACGTTCTGCTGCTGGTGAGTGTCCGTTAGCATTACCACCTGCTCTGGCAATAGGGAAATAGGTGGGTGCAGCACTGGTCCCTCTACCCGCTTCCCATACATAATAGTTGTCTTTTGTTGCCTTTTCTGCATCATACCAATTAAAAAGATACGGGCCATAATCCGTTCCAAGTTGCGGATTTTTCACAACAGAACCTGTGCTATTTACGGTATAAGAGGTGGTGAACATCTGTTTTACGCGTCCGTTAAGACCAGCAATAAATTTTTTAGTATCTGAAAGTTTGGTAGTCGCACCCAGAAGTGATTGCATATAGGGCTCAATACCATCATGAGAATGGCTTCCGGTACCATGCGCTACATACGCTGCATACTCACTTCTGCATACAGGATTAAACGGGCTGCATTGTGCTACAAAAATCTTTTTTCCGTTCTTTTTATAAATATCTACCACGGCACTCCCTGTAAAAGGATATTTACCATTTTGTACCACCATATTAGGCGAAGTGAGTGCTACAGAGATAATACCTCCGGTGGAAGTACCACCAATAAGGTCATATAGTTTATAACTCTGTGTATTATTAAGACTGTCTTCAATAGCTTTTACAAAAATAGCAGGAATAATACCTTTAATACCTCCACCATCAATGGCTAAAACAATGGTTTTAGGAGTTGTTGTTTCTATTGCAGGTTTTTGTATAACGGGTTCTAATTTTGGATCACAGGAAATTACCAGTAAAGCCAAGAATAGAAATATCATATAATAGGAGTATATTTTCATCTTACTTTGTTTTAAATTGATTTTTAGAGATCATTTTATAATCATGTCCATTTAGAAGTTAATCCAAAAGAAAGTTGACGGTCATCCGGACTGTAATAAAGTCCGGTAACAGATAAAGTAGTGCTTTTAGTGCCATTATTGTAATATGAAATGGCTGCACTTGCTGTTTTCTGGGTTAAATCTATATGTATTTCCGGGTTTTTAAGATGGGAAGGATAGTTGTGAAAAGTAACTACTACGGTGTCATCAACAAAGCAAAGCTTATTGGTAATAGCATCTAATAGATGATTGTCGCAATACATTTCACCTAAATTTGCGGTGGTACCCTGCGGAATAGTAATGGCGAGGCATCCTTTTTTTATTTGTGGTTTTGGGTTTGGAGTGGCAGTCATATTACCACTAATTGGAAGGATATCTAAGGTGACTTGTTCGCCCGGTACTACATTGAAGCCTGCCTCATCACCAAAATAATCATCATAAGAAAAACCATAGTTTTTCCCGTTAATTGAATATTCATGAATGAGTTTTGAATATTCATCATACTCTACGTTAGACGGATAATAATTCCATGGGGTAGCGCATTGGGTATTTGTATAGACAATATCTCCCCAATGCTTTGGATTGCCTAAAACACCTCGGCAAATAGCGGAAGCTAGTAAGGCACCCAACAATACCTGAGAACTATTTCCATTAATAGCGATAGTGCCTGCTACAGCTTTTACGGTTGTCACATCCGCTATGGTAATAGCACCATTTGCTTTGGAATTACAGGTAACAGTGCCCACTCTATGAGAAACTCCATTTGCATTGGTTACCTTTTTACTAGAAGTGGTAAAATTGGAAAACACATCTTGGCCGTAATTTACGGTGGTCGTATTGGTTTGTAGATTGGTGAGACCGTCTTTAATTTGCTGATCTAAATAATCAATAGAACTATCTATATGAGAAGGTGCAAAAAAGCGATAAATAGTATTCGTTTTATTAGGAGCTATTGTGCCACCTTCATTATAAGGTTTGGATAATTTATTGAGTAGTTGATGTAAACCT
Source organism: Ascidiimonas meishanensis (assembly GCF_037782385.1). Classification (NCBI taxonomy): domain Bacteria; kingdom Pseudomonadati; phylum Bacteroidota; class Flavobacteriia; order Flavobacteriales; family Flavobacteriaceae; genus Ascidiimonas; species Ascidiimonas meishanensis. The sequence continues at coordinate 92,535 of NZ_JBBEXD010000011.1, read as the reverse complement.
TCTGCAGTAACCCCATTTTTATAGCCTACTACTTCAGACCCTTTTGTTAATTGCATAGGAATACCCACAAAGTCTACAGAGGTAATATTCCAGATTCCAGGAACTCCTATAGTAAGTCCGGCCTCAAATTTATCAAAATAGTAATCGGCTGTCATCAAATCAGGAAACGCCATGTAATTTACAGATCCTAATTTTTGTAATGCATTGGTTTTGTAATTCGTATCAGCCACCAAACATCTAAAACCTACTTTGGCAATATAGGCAGGAATTACAACGGTAGCGATAGATTGGTCTGCAATATCCATTATGTAAGGTGCAAGATCAGCATTGGTTTTTGGTTTGTTAGGAATGTCCCATGTAGGTGTTTTTCCAAATTTTAACCAGGCGAGTTGATCTGCAGATTGGGTAGAAGTGCTTCCTTGTAAAAAAGCAATAACAAGATTCATACCTGAAGTATTGTGAATTTTTAAGCTTACTGAGGCTTGCATATTTAATAAGTTTTTGGTTGATCTAAAAATATGTAGAAATAGCCTCTTAACTATGCGTATTTATACGTGATTTTTAGAGTTCTACAAACAAAAAAATGTCTATAGAACCCAAATCTCCAAATGTGTACTAGTTTTATGGCTACTTTTTCTATACTGAAAATATATATCTGTAATATAGTATAGTCAAATAATATGGTAAGCGTTGAAGTCTTAGTAAGTAAAAAAACTCGACTAGTCTCCTGCGCTTTTCAATGTGGTTAGTGATTTACTTTAGGCGGACACTGACTAATAGAAGTGCCGTAATGCCTGTAATTACTACATTCATCAATTATGGGAATATGATCTTTCTGGAATAACAGAATGATGTCTGACCCTCCAAAGAGGAAATAACCAAATTCATCTCCTTTTAAGGTTTTGCTTCCTGCTTGTGCAATCATGTTTACAGAGGAAACCTGACACATTCCTATAGGAATAACGGCTACAATACCCATATTTCCGTAGGGTGAATTGGTAGTGTCAATAGTAATAATACCTCTTGCCTGAATAAATTCATAACCATCTTCTGAATTATCGGGCGCATCAAATTGCATAGTATCAAGATTTACATCTAATGAAACCAAACCTTTTACAGGATAGCATTCCTTGATAGTACCTGATACAGGCGTATGAAACCTATGGTAGGAGTACGGGCCTAGAAAATAGTGTACAAAAAGACCGTCTGCAAAGTCATTAGCATATTTACTTCCTTTGAGTAATTCAGCAATGTTTGCTACTGTATGAGTTTGCTTAATAACAATTTCAGGAATGTTTGAATCCGAATCAATTTGATACTTTTTTCTAAAAGTACAATCAGCAGGAGAGGTCACTACCTTATTATTCATAGGATGTGCAATAGGTCTTAAGCCCGGATTGAGTTCTCTTGCAAAAAATTGATTAAACGTAAGCCATCCGCTAGGGTTGTTTGGCTTCCCGTTTATCATTGAATCCTGTATGCGATACTGGGGTGAATTTTTAATAAATGATTGTAATATTTTTTCATTAAAAGAAGCAGTAGTATTAAGAAAACTACCCCAAAGTTTTGCATAATCTACTAAGAACTGGCTAAACCAGGGAATATCTTGTACAATCGTAGTTTTATTGGATCCTACTTTTTGATCTATTAAAAAATAGAAATGACATAAACGGTCATATACCTCTTGGCTGTTTCCAGTTCCCGGTTTTTTCCATGCAGGCAGATCACTTTGTTGTGGTGTCCACATAGAAAATTCTACTAGAAATTCTATATAGCTTGTCAAATCTAGCGGCCAGTCTAACGCATTAAAAAGTGCTTTGTCTAGATTTTTTTGAGCTGTGGCTTTGGCAGTTTTTAAAGACTCTTTTAAAAGAGCTATGAAACTTTCGTTATGTGCTTCTTTAGAAAGGTAGTCAATAACATCTTGAGATGTTTTAAATTCAAGTACTTCCATAATTTGTGGGTTTAGGTGTTTATCATTTTTTTGGTAAAGGCAGTTTTATAAAAAAATAAAGGTCTTCCTTAGAGAATAATCGTGCAATACACTAAGGGGGGAAGTGTGTGCTATAAATAAATATTCTGAGCGCTTAATGAGAACAAAGAATATCCTATTATAAGGTCGTAAATTGTAAAGAATACTTTAAAGGTATGCATAATCACTGAAATATTTACAGGTATTTATACCTGTTTATGAGTGCTAACTTTATAAGTAACTTTTTTAATCATAAAAAAGACTTCCTGAAAAAGGAAGCCTTGAAATTCACACTCATTATTTAAATTATTCAACTCTTAATCTATACTGGGGGGTAGGGTTAAGAGGGCAGAAGTAAACATATTCACCTTTTTCTAAGGTAACTTCTTGAGAGCTTGATTTTTCTCCGATGTCTATGGTTTTAGTAACATACGCTTCTTTGATATGATCTTTCTGGCTTGTTTTTCCCTTAGGAGCCAAAACAAACCCCACTTTATGATCTACGTTGTGATTACTTATTTCAAAAATATAAGTGCCAGCTTTTAGGGTAACTTCTTGTTGCGTAAATTGCCCTTTAGTTTGTTCTAATTGAACGGTTTGTACTTCTTGTGCAACACTATTCGTAAAGAAGACCAGTGTTAGTGTAAATACAATTAAAAGATTTTTCATAATATTTTCTTCTGTGGATTAGTTTAAGCGTTTATGGATTCTAAAGGTTGGGCTACTGGAAAATCTACAGGAACCTGTGTAGCTTTGTGTAGGTAATTACTAATAGTTTTATCGCCCACTAATACAATTACATCTACCAAGCTTCCTTTAGTATAGCCCGCGTTAAAAAAGTTTTCTAAAATTTCAGCGTTTGCGCTACCTCTGTTTTTAGTTAAATTTTTTGCCAATGCAGCCAAAGCATTGTATTTCTCATTAAAGGAAGCATACCCAGCTCTTAATTCAAGTATTTGTTCTTCAGTAAAACCATTCATTTTACCAATAGCAGTGTGTGCAGATAAACAATAAATACATTCATTTACCTCACTAACGGCAAGATTGACTATTTCTTTTTCTTTAGCGCTTAAAGAAGTTTTGGCTCCAGAAAGAGCTAAATAGGTTTTTAAAGCAGTTTCAGAATGTGCATAGGTAGCGTAAAGGTTGGGTACAAATCCAATTCCTTTTTCCAGCTGATCAAAGATAGCCTGATTCGTTTCGTTCACTTCTGTTCTGTTAGGTACATTAAAGGTGTTCATAATTTTAATTTTTATACGATTATACTTTGTTTTATAATTTGAATTTCTTGTGGTTTCAAATTCATAGTACAAAGATGCGGCACATAAGAGGGCAGAAACAGGCGTGTTTTTCCCGCTAAGATGTCAATTTTTCCTTTTTCACCTGTTTTTGAAAAAAGATTCATTTTAAGAATGATGGAAGGTATTCTTTTTAGTCTGTAGAATAGGGTTTAGATAATAGACATTACGAGCGCTAGTTGAAACTAGACTCCACTGTTGCGGGGGCCTCTATCTATTGAAAGGAATGTTATAGGGTAGCGCGAACATTAGAAATTTTAGAGGCGCTAATTTATTTTGCTATTTTCTACAGCTACTGAGATTGGAAAATGATCTGATGCTTTTTTCAAGTCGGTTTTTAACTCTTGCACTTCTAGATCGTTTTTTAGCTCATAGGGATTCCAAACTTTTCCATTTTCAAAAGAAATTCCTTTGCTTACCATGATATGGTCAATTAATACATTTACTTTATCTTCAGTTATTCTATCTGTAAACCGACTTGAGGATGGTTTCCAGCCATAACTTGTCCATTTAGGTTTTACGATTACAGATTTTAAAATTTTATCGGTTTCCCATACATCACCTAGTAAAATTTCTACCGCACTTTTACTGAATTTATTTTCGTAGAAATCCATTCCAATACCGTCATTAATATCTCCCATGACAATTACTTCAGAACCATTTTCTATATACTCGTCACATTTAAGCCTTATTGACATGCATTCTGCATAGAGCCTCATTCTATCTCTAGCCGATATTTGTTCAAATTTAGCATAGTCAACGGCTGAGAATATTCCTTTTGACTTTGTGTGAGCAATGATAACTTTAGCGAATTCAAGGTTAGAAGTATTGCTTTTGATGCTTAATTCTAGGGGAGGTCTAAAATGTTTATACTGTTCTTTTATTAATTTATTTGTAGTGTCTACCAGAAATGGCTGATCAAATTGATTTTTAGAACTTAAAGTTGGCGTAAAATCAACACTTATTTTGCTTGAATCATAAAGGGCACATAGTTCTTGTTGACCACGAGAATGAGTACCATTCACACCTTTATAATTAAGGTTCAATCCAAATTCTTCTACCCAATTTTCAAGTTGTATAGCTGCTGTCTTTGAACCATCTGCTAAAGTGTCTGGACCTTCCACGATGCCTAAGAAATCAAGGTTCATTTTTTTTAGTATGGAAGCAAGCTTTTGACTTCTCTCAAATTTTTCACCAGAAATTATGGGGGAGCCATCTTTGTTAAACAAAGCTCTCATCCATTCTACATTGTAAACTCCAATTTTTAATTTCATAATCTTAGTTTTAATTAAAGTTCATTAAGTATTCTAGGTACTATAAAGAGCCTAAATAATACTTTTAATACTATTTGAATTATATATAAAAGCATTAAATAAGAAGGATACTCTAAAGAACGTAAATACTTACAAATTACTAAATAATATAAATTTTAACTTACGGTTTTACCATAGAAAAAACAGGTGTTTTTTTTACGAAGTTTAAATGATATAAATTTGTTTCTCTAAAGAATAACTGGAGTTCTAGGATTAAAAGGAAGTGTTTTTTTTAAGATTTTTTCAATAGTAAAACCTTCCTTAAATTAGAAATATAAATCATGTCGGTGGAAAATTGGATGAGACGATTTTTTTAGGCTATGGAATTTATCTTTCCGTTACGAAAATTTATAAGTCTATTTGGAGTGTTAACAAAATAGCCTCCTTTTTTTAAAGGTTTTTTTGGTGTCTTTATAAATGTTAAGAATAGCTGAGGTTCAATAAGAATATTTAAATATGGAATGTATTATAATATCAAGAATGGGTACAAAATTTTGAAACTATTAAGGCAATGTTTTGTTTGATAAAAGTAAATGCCCTTCTAAAACCTATTCTAGTTACTTGAGGTGACAGCAGGGGTAGGATCATTCTCTTTAATTCTTTGTCTGCATAGTTTCTCAATATTGAATACATTTCTCACCTCAGAAATATAAATCATGTCTGGGACGTATTGACTGGAACGGTTTTTTCGGCTTACCATTTTACCAGTCCTCATTCCAAGAGTAATATTCCCTTTTTGATCATTACCACTAACCCGAATATCACCAGAAAATTGTTCCCAATCAATAGATCTTATTTTACCTTTACGGTAGTTCACTAATCTAGTGGGAGTACCTACAAAATATCCTCCTTTTTTAAACATAGAGTAAATACCTGAGGAGAGTATAGCGATACCAATTAATACAAAAACACCAATAAAGACAGCAGGAAAAATGATAGGTTCCAAATTATCCGGACTCGCAACAGTAGGCTTTCCGTTAGTTGAAAAATGAACTTCATTTCCAAAGAAAAGAGGTCCTAAGAATGCAAATACAAAAACACTTGTAAAAGCTGTCCAGATAACTCCAAACACAATTAATGAAAATGATTTTGCAAGGGGTTTTTCCCTACCTGCTTTTACTGTGAAGTCCCGAGTTTCTCCGCTTAAAACCGTAGTTAATTCTTCCGGCAATCTTATGTTTCGCATCATAAACGCAAGTTATGAAAAAAAAATAATGGGCTACAAAACTTTGTAATAAGTGGTGATTTAAAAAATATACGATCGTTTTTGAAGTGTATGGTAAATATAGAATTTCTGATTGTTATGAGTCATCTTTTTATGGAGAGTTTGTTCAACACTTGAATAGCCTTTTGTGCATCTTTTTGATCTACAAAGATATGGTCATGGTAATATCCGGCAATCACATTACAACTAATATTATTTTTGGCCAATTCATGTGAAAATACGGCGGTTAAACCTACCGCTTCTAAAGATGAATGAATCTGTAGTGTAATCCAAGAGGCAATATAGGTATAGTCTAAATTTAATTGATCTGCCTTTTTCTTCTCTAAAACAATAGTGATTCCTTCTTTTTCTTTGAATTCGCAGAGCGTTGCTTTTCGGTCAACCATAGTAAGATCGGATACCGTGCAAAATACATATTCACCATGGTTTAGCTTAGGATTTATGTTTTTTATTAATTCATCAAGATCTTTTTCTCCAGACATTTTTTTAGACTATCTAATATTAAACTTGCAACATACCATTAAAGAGATACTGGCTAATACAAACTATACCCTAGCAATAACTCCATCGCATTATAGAAGAAAGGCCGATTACATAAGTTGAGAACGGGAATTTTATCTGCATTTCCAGATTTAAAGAAAAACATGGTTTTATGAAAATTAGTATGTTCTATAAATAAATCATTACCCTTTGCATAAATTCTTTTTATTTCATCAAATTGATACGTAAATACAGGAATTCCATTTCTAAGAAATGTAATTTGCCCTAAGCTTAATTGAATATAGGGCGTAATTGTTTTTTTCTCCAGATCGTATAAATTGAATAATAAATGCCCATCTTCTTCTAGTTTTTTCTCAAGATTGTCAAGTAGATACACCGTCCAGTAATGTTCTGCTTTCTGGCAAAATTGAAAATCTAAAGGGATTTTTTTAGGTTTCTTTTTATTGAAACGCCCCTTCTTCACATAAATGTGCTGCCCACTTTCATTATGAAAGAAAAAATAGAAATATTCTGTGTATTGATATTTTGAGTTTAACATCATTTCTACCTGATATAGGTAGACATCTGTAATTTCGTTAAAATTAACTTCTTTATATGCAGTGATTTGAGATCTTTGACCTTTACATTTATATTCTGCAAAACCATTTACTGCTACAAAATAGTTGGCGTGCTCAAATCTTTTAATAGGCTTCATAGATATAATAGCTATAGCCAATGGAACAGCAAAACCTAGTATTGCCAATACCCAACTTGGATTTGCAATGAACAGTATAAGCAACCCGATAAGAAAACCAATCCCCAGTCTTTTTAAAACATAAAAGGCTCTTTGCATAAAAGTAATTGGTTGTTCCCCTTCTTTTAAATCTGAATAGGCGCCAATTATTTTGCCTATATTCTCTGGAAACCTAAAGAATTCCCACCCTCCGCTTAAAGCTTCGCCCCAAAGATCATACTTAGGATACGTTTTTGGTGTTTCTTGTTGTTCCCTGTCTTTAGATGAATAAAATGGTCTATAGGGTTCATAGTACGAACTCTCATCTGGAGCATCTTGCGCCTGAGTTTTTTGTGGATTTTGTTTTTCCTGTACTTTTCTATATTGATACTGCTTTAAGTTAAAATCGTAGCTTTTTCGGGAATCAGCGTCTATAAGTACATCATAGGCTTCTTTTACTTCAATGAATTTTTGAACAAAGAAATTATCCCCCATATGTTTGTCAGGGTGGTATTTAACAGCTAAACTTCTAAATGCCTTTTTGATTTCAGCTTCCGTAGCGGAGGATTCAATTTCAAGAATGTCGTAATGATTTGTCATAAATAAGCAATACCTACCAAAGCTAGTTATAGCAATTGATATTCACAAACAAAGTAGAGAAGTTACACATTCTTTGAAAAAAATAGTTGCCTTTAAAACCAGATTACCATCCTGAAAACAGTAGGCATTTAAATTTTTAGTAAATTGGTTGCTAAATAAAAAGAAAACATCTTGCATAAGACATCAATGGTACTAAGATGTTATTAGTTGGTTTCTTTAGCAATCTCTAACGCTTCTGTACCAGCATACAAATGACTGCAAAGCATAAAATAATTTTTAGGATAACTAATGCATTTCTTATTATTGGAATTCTAATATCTTTTTAAATTATGGATTAACAATCGTAATTTTCCTTTATTACCTCTTTTTGATTTGCCAGAATTATCTTCTACAATGGGGTATCTTATTATTGGAATCACACTATCCTTGTTAGTTATAAACCTTTTTTTATACCGCCAGGTTTTAGTGATCTTATTATTTGGTCTTTTAATTTTATTAGCCATTCAAGATCAAACGCGTTGGCAACCATGGTCTTATCACTACTTTTTGTTTTAAAAGTAGAGAAACTAGTATCGCCTATTTTCAGTGGATACTTGTTGGGATTTATTTTTGGGGCGGACTCAATAAATTTAATTTTTACTTTATAGATCAGGTTTTTCCACATTTTGTTTTGAACCTTACAAACTGGCAGTTAACTAGCTTTAAGGAAATAGGATACATTGTTCCTATTACAGAAATTTTTATTGCCTTTGGTCTATTATTTCAAAAAACACAAAAGAGTGCAGTAATCATAGGATTCTTAATGCACTCACTCATTATATTGTATTTAAGTCCGTTAGGAGGTGATTTTAATTCTATAATTATTCCTTGGAATCTTGCGTTAATCATATTTTTGTATAGCTGTTTCTTTAAATCAGATACTAAATTATCATTAAGGTATCTTTGGAACAGTAATGCAAATACTGTAAAACGTTTGGTGCTGCTATTATTTTTAACATTACCCATACTCGGTATTTGGGGGAAATGGGATTACTATTTGTCTTTTAATCTTTTTTCAGGAAAAAGTGTAGTCTTCCAAATGTTTGTTGAAGACAAGCAAATAAATTAGAGTACAACTTTGCAAATGCCTATATGCCTACGCCAGATTTACAAAGAGCCAAACTAATAGACTTTTATACCTGGTGTATGAGTGAATTAAATGTGCCTTTGCCTCCTGAAAAGCGAATGTTTAAAACAATAGCAAAAAGCTTCTGTAAGCTAAGTATTGCTAAAGAAGAATTACTATTTCTAGAGTTAGAAAGGCCTATAAATGCCGGAAAATATAGATCATATACCCGTAAAGACTTTGAATAGAATATTTTCTTGAGAAGTGATTAATCTAGTTGAATCCACAAAGCTTTTGTTTAAATTAGAATATATTCAAAGAAATCATTAAAAATATATTTTTCATAAAGCGCTCACGCTAATACCTCCATCTACATTTAGATTTTGTCCGGTGATATATGAGGACTTTTCCATTGCTAAGAAGGCAACTGCGGCGGCTATTTCTTCAGGTTGAGCCACACGATGTAAAGGGGTACGCTCTTTTATAAGCGCCAACCGCTCCGTTTTACTCAGAACAGCTTCTGTTAAAGGGGTTTCAGTATACCAAGGAGAAACACTGTTTACGCGTATATTTTTTTCTGCCCATTCTACGGCAAGACTCCTGCTTTGTTGAAGTAATCCTGATTTTGCCATTGCATAGGGTGTTCCAGAGCGAACATCAAAACTTGCAGCCGTTGAAGCAATGTTAACAATGGCTGCCGCTTTACTTTTAGTAAGTAATAAAAATGCTTCTCTACTTAGTTCAAAAGGAGCCAATAAATTAATATCCATCACTTTTCGGTATTCTTCTTCTGTATAATCTACCGCATTTTTACGAATGTTTATCCCTGCATTATTCACCAATACATCTAAACGATTAAAACGCTTTTGGATAAATTCCAGTAACTCTTTTCTATCTTCCAGAACAGATACATCTGCTTTTCTTCCAAATACAGGATAGCCTTTAGACTTAAAATCGGAAGCAACTTTTTTGACTTCCTCCTCATTTCGGGCAGTAAAAATTACCGTAGCCCCCAAATCAACAAATTCCTGAATAATTGCTTTTCCTATACCTTTGGTGCCTCCTGTTACCAGAGCGATTTTATGTTTTAAATGCCACATGATTTGTAAATTTTAGGAATTTAAAGATAGGCAGAATTGTTAAGGTGAAACTATCCAATAGCGCATAAAAAATGCCTTTAGATATAATAAAGGCATTTTTATAACAAGTATATACTGTACTAAGCACTTTTTAAAAATCGTTTTCCAATAAAAGGGATTTGTGCACGATACATAAATAGGATACTAGCAGAAAGGCTAAATGTAAGTACTGCCATCCCAAATAGGGTGCCACCATCACCACGCACTTCAATTCCTAAAATAGTTAAATGCATCATTATAGCACCACCAATAATTCCCAAAGTGAGACCCGCTCCTACCCAAATAGTTTTAGGGATTAATAACAAAATAGAGGCAATAAGCTCTAATACACCAATACCAATTCTTCCAAAAGGTTCTAGACCTACCTCTGTAAAAATATAGACACTGTCTGGATGTGCGGTAAACTTAAACCTAAGAGTTTGAATTAATATGATAGCAGTTACAATTCTTAGAACTAGCGGAAGGTGTTTTTTTATAGTTTTCATAATGATGTGTTTTTAAGTTGTTTTAGTATTGTTGATGCAAAGTTGAGGCATTGGCTAGGTTTTCAAAAGGAGTATAGTTCCTAAATAATTGTCAATTTTTCCCGATTAGGCACTTTGTTGTTGTTTTTTGAAAGCGCCTGGGGTGATTCCGGTTTGTTTTTTAAATATTCTGCTTAGGTGCGATGCATCTTCAAAACCTAGTTCATAAGCAATTTCTTTTGAAGACTTGTCTGTATAATACAAAAGGCGTTTTGCCTCTAATACAATACGGTCATGAATTATTTGAATAGGTGTTTTTCCAGTAGAGGTAAAAGAATTTGATAAGGTTTTGGGAGATTTAAACATCTTTTCTGCATAAAATGCTACACTATGGGATTCTTTAAAGTGATTCTCCACTAAAAAATTATAGGTGCGAAGTGTTTCTGTTTTGGTGTCTAGTATGGTATTGTTATTATTTTCATGCTGTTGTTTGAGAATGCGAGTAGACTTTATCATAAAACGAGCCATCAACATACGTAGCATTTCTGCTTGAATCGTATCTTCTGTTTGTAACTCTTCAAGAAAAACTTGATGTAATAGATTAAAGCTCTCCACTTCTTTTTTTGAAAGTTTCATGACCGGAAGCGCATTATCTCCATAAAACAGCAATCCAGCACAGCTTACTTCTTTGTCGTGATCTTTGATGCAATAAAATTCTCGATTAAATTGGTAAACCAACAGGTCTGTTCCTTCTTGGTATTGCAAATACTGAATGGGAGTAAGGGACATAATTTCATCTTTATCTAAAGTTATAGGTACGCTATCTACAATTATAGATACAGGCTTCATACGAGCCCATAGAAACATATATAATCCTGTTTGTTTAGGTATTTTAAAGGTGCTTAAGAGATTTTCATCTCCAACCGTTAGCAGCGCACCGGTAGAAAACTCTTTAAATTCATGTGTCATGGTGTAATAGTCTTACTAAAAAGAGAAACATTACATAATAAAGAACCCCCTCGAAGAAAGAGGGGGTGTCAAGTGAAAATATATAGACGCATTATAGCGGAAAATACGTATTTTTTTGTAGTCTTCAATATATATACGAAGGAGTAGTTGTATTTGGATCACGCAGATTAAAAAAAATTAAAAATTTTGTGGATTTTCAATAACATCGTTCGCTCTTTCCTTCAAATCCGCAAGTTTTTGCGGATCCATTTTATTCAACAGACTGTACATCATTCCCATTCTCGGGTTGTTTTCAAGCTGTTTTCTTTTGTCATCTAAAAAATGCCAATACAATGAATTAAACGGGCAGGCTTTGTCACCTGTTTTATCCTTTACATTGTAATGACAAGAGCTACAATAATTACTCATTTTATTGATATAGCTACCACTTGAAACATAAGGTTTGGTCGCTACAATTCCGCCATCGGCATATTGACTCATACCTCTGGTATTGGTAATTTCTACCCATTCAATTGCATCTATATACACACCAAGATACCACACATCTACTTCTGCTGGGTTGGTTTGTGTAAGCAACGCATAATTACCAGTAATCATAAGGCGCTGAATATGATGTGCGTAAGATTCTTCCAGACTTTGACGAATACTATGATGGAGGCAGTTCATTTTCGTATCTCCCGTCCAGTAGAAGTCTGGTAATGGATTGTGATTGTCTAGTTCATTGCAATTGGCATAGGCTGGCATTTCTTTCCAATAAACTCCCCGCATATATTCACGCCATCCTAGAATTTGCCTTACAAAGCCTTCTACCTGAGAAATATCAACCTGCTCTTTATGTTCGTAATAAAAAGAAATTACTTTATCAATGACCTCTTTGGGTGCTAACATTTTGCTGTTCATTGCAAAAGATAATCGTGAGTGAAACAAGAATTTTTCCTGAGTATGCATCGCATCTTGATAATCACCAAAATGGACAAGCAGATTTTTACAAAAGTAATTCAATACAGATAGGCAATCTTCACGGCTGGTAGGCCAACTAAAATTAGTTTTATCAATAGAACCAAACGTTGTTATTTCCATTTTTTTTATTGCCTCTACAATCGTACTCACATCCTTCCTGAACCCACGTTCATGAGGAATTTCCGGACTTCCTTTCCATTTTTTTCGATTGCTTTGATCAAAGTTCCATTTCCCACCCTCAGGCTGGCCATCTATAACCATCACCTCATGTTTCTTACGCATCATTCGGTAAAAACTTTCCATTAACAATTGCTTCTTGCCCTTAAAAAAGTTGCTTAATTCATTACGTGTAGTAAAAAAATGATGGGTATCTATGGAGGCAGTTTCAATTTCTAAAGAGGAACAGATGGTTCTAAGCTGTTCATCTAAGCGATATTCATCAGGTAACTGGTACTCAAAAATAGAGGCATTTGTTGCTGTTACTTGCTTTTTGATGAGTTTGTCTAATTGATGCGGATTCTGTTCATCATCAATTTTAAAATACAATACTTTATTACCTCTTTCTTCAAGCCATGCTGCAAAGTTTCGCATAGAACAGAAGAAAGCAACCACTTTTTGGATATGATGCTTTACATAGCTGGTTTCTTGTTTCATTTCAGCCATTAAATAAATAATGGAATCGTTTTGATCATCAAACCAAGGATGATTATGATTAAGCTGATCGCCTAGTATTAATCGTAATTTTTTCTTCATTTTAATAACATTTTGTTAGAACAAAAGTTCTTGTAGCCATAAATTTTGAAATTTACCTTGTGCATCATACATATCGGCTTGGCGTTTGATATTGAATTTACGGTCTCTTGGATCGTTTCCAACCCCGCTGTTATACATCCAGTTTCCCCAATTACTATGTACGTCATAATCAATAAGCAAACTCTCAAACCAAGCGGCTCCTTTGCGCCAGTCTTCCTGAAGTTCTTTAGACCAAAAACTAGCTACATTTTGTCTGCCGCGATTGCTCATCCATCCGGTATTCAGTAATTCTTTCATGTTGGCATTCACAAAGGGTTCCGCAGTGGTTCCCTGAGTCCAGTTTTTAAAATTCGTCTCTTTTTCATACCATTGGTACTCTTTATGGAGAATACCACCTAAAAAGAAAATTTGATCTCCGTATTTTAAAGAAATATATTTAAAGTAATCACGCCAGATCAATTCAAAAATGAGCCAATAAGTATCTTGATTTTTAACGATTTCTTTTTCAAACCTTCTCACTTCCCAGTAAATAGTACGAGCAGAGATACTTCCATTTGCCAACCAAGCAGATAACTTAGAACTGTAATTTTTCCCAATAAGCCCATTCCGTGTTTTTTTGTAGACTTGGAGTTTTTTGGTTTCCCAGAAGTACTCATTTACACGATGCAATGCTTGGTTTTCACCACCTTTAAAGGGAAATGCAGTACGAGAATCCATTTGAAAAGTTTCAAAACCTAGCGTTTCTAGTGAAGGAATTTTTGTAGTGTTTTCTTTTAAATTGGAAACGGGCATGGTTTCCGCTTCTGGAAGTATTTGTTGCACCAAACTGTATTTTTCACATTTCTTCCTAAATTGCGTAAATACATCGGGAATTCTATCTACAGATTCATAGGGAATGTCGTCTGGATGAAATAAGAATTGATCATAAGACTCACAAAATTCAACCGCCGGAAGTGAAAGTTTAAGAGCATCTGTTACCGCAACCTCTTCAGAAGTCCATTCTTTTTGAAGAAAAATAGCAGAAACCTGATGTTGGTCTACCAAAGTTGCAATATGAATTTCCGGCAACCCTTTAAAGATAAAAATAGAAATGTTAAGCGCTTTCAGTGAAGTCTCTAATTCCGTGATTGTTTCCAAAAGAAATTGGGCACGGAATTTTTCCGTTTTTTTAAACCCATATATGGTATCCTGAAAATGTCTTTCATCAAATACATAAACGGCAATCACATTTTTAAAACCGTCGCATGCTTTTAAAAGTGATTGCTGATCTTGAGTTCGGAGATCATTTCTAAACCAGACTAAGGCTGTTTTATCTTGTTTTTTCGACATTTTTCGCTACAATATTTAATATTTTCCCAGTTCTTCTCCCATTTTTTTCGCCAAGTAAAGGGGAGTCCGCAGGTGATACATATTTTTTGAGGTAAATGTTGTTTTTTAACGCCTTTCATTCAAAAGATTTGGTTTCTTGATCTGGACGTGCATATAAAAAACGATCTAATAACTTGGTTTCTGCATAGCCATCTAATCCATTTACCGCTACCACATTGCCCTTGTCTAATTGCAACCAACCATCCTTGGCTTGTAAAGATTCATCATAGTAAATATGTTCAATAGCGGCTACGATTAGTAAAGTGTCATTTTCAATAATTGGATACTCATTTTTATAAGAGCACCCTATTTTTATGGGGCTTTCTTTTACATAAGGAGCATGAAAACCGTCAAGATATTCCTCAGTCAGTGTTGTTTTAGAGAACTCAGAAACTGTTTCTGCATAACTGGCAGAGGTGTGATGTGCATCTTCAATCATATTTTTAGTCACATGATTTACCGTAAAAACCCCTGTTTTTTTAAAATTCTCGTACGTATGTCTGGGTACTGTTAGCGGTCTCAAAATAAAACCAATAAGTGCAGGGCTGCTTCCTAGGTGTACAAAGCTATTAAAAATAGCGAGATTGGTTTGTTCTTCTTCAGACCGAGTACCAATAAGATTTGCAGATTTATACCCAGTGCAACTATTTACAAAATTGAGTCGGTTAACTTTAGACATTTCCTGGATATCAGATGCGGTAACATGTTTAATCATACATTTATTTTTGTTTAACAAAACTAACATAAAATTAAACAAAATTAAAATATGTGAAGAATAGTGAAGTAATTCTAATTTATTACATTTGTCAAACTTCACAAGTTTAGAGATTAAATTACAGACATATTTTTATGCAACACCCTAAAAACATTGCCATAGTAGGAAGCGGGCTTGTAGGCTCATTATTGGGAATTTATTTAAAGAAAAAAGGCCACGAGGTAACTATTTATGATAGAAGACCAGATATTCGTAAAATCAAATTTTCAGGAAGATCTATAAATCTAGCCATGTCTGTTAGAGGATGGAAAGCGTTAGAGGTAGCTGGCATAAGCGAGACTATCAAAGAAATTGCTATTCCTATGGATAAAAGGGCAATTCATGTTTTGAACAAACCCATGTATTTTCAACCTTATGGAAAAGAAGGAGAGGCTATTTATTCTATTTCTAGGGGATTATTGAATAAAAAGATGATTGATTTAGCCGAAGATGCAGGGGTAAAGTTTGCTTTTGAAAAAAGAGTATGGGATGTAGATTTACCAGAAGCTACCTTATTTACGGGAGAAACACAAAGAAGTGAATGGACTTCTCACAAGCACGATATTATTTTTGGAGCCGATGGTGCTTTTTCCAGAGTACGTCATAAGATGCAACGCCGCAGCCGATTTGATTATTCACAACATTTTTTAGATACGGGTTACAAAGAGTTAACCATTCCACCTAACATAGATGGTAGTCATAAATTAGCTAAAAATGCATTACATATTTGGCCAAGAGGTCGTTTTATGTTTATTGCCCTGCCAAATTTAGATGGTAGTTTTACCTGTACTTTATTTATGCCATTCGAAGGAGAGAACTCCTTTGAATCTTTACAAACCGAAACACAGGTGCAAGCATTTTTTGAAAAGCATTTTCCTTCTATCATAGAAGATATTCCTAATTTAATCAAAGACTTTTTTACGAATCCTACAAGTGCATTGGTTACTATGAAGTGTTATCCTTGGACGTATTGGGATAAGGTGGCATTGGTGGGCGACTCAGCGCATGCGATAGTACCTTTCTACGGGCAGGGGATGAATGCTGGTTTTGAAGATATTAGTGTCCTTAATGAATTTCTGGAAGAATACGGAGACGACTGGGAAAAAATCTTTCAAGAATACCAGCAAGCCCGCAAGCCAAATGCAGATGCCATTGCAGAGCTTAGCTACCGTAATTTTATTGAAATGAGCAGTAAAACGGCAGATGAAAACTTTATTCTTAGAAAGAAAATAGAAAAATGGTTTTCAGAGAAGCATCCAGACAAATGGTTGCCTTTGTACAGCAGAGTTACGTTTACACACAGACCCTACGCTGAAGCCTTACAAGAGGGTGAAAGACAACAGGCAATTATGGATCAAGTGATGCAGTTACCGGATGTTAAAACCAATTGGGAAAACAGTACCGTAGAACAACTTATCTTGAAATTGCTCCAGGAAAACTAGGCTAAAATTGATGTTAGCTAGATAAAGTGAATGGATTTTTTGAGAATATTGACTTGAGGAATAGTAACAGGTTTACCACTAATTTTATTCTGTAATTTTCTTTAGTATATCGAAATACTCTTTTAACTTTCTTAAAATCTGTTCTTCATCTTGGTCAATAATCGTATCCATATGTAAGTAGACACGATTGTTTATTTTTTTTAAGGACTTATTGGGTAACATTTCAATCAATTGATCTTCATATTCAACCCAATCTTTTAGACTCCAAGTGGTTATATAAATTTTAAATTCTCCTAGGGCACTATCTCTAGTTTGTTGGAAACTAGATTCAATTCCAATTTTCGACTTATTGGAATTATATGAATTGAACCCTAAGTCCCAACCTTGCCAGGCCCACCATTCGCTCCCCGTGAGGTTTGATATTTTTTCTTTTAATTCTGATATTTTTTCTTTTTGAATTTTAAGAATTATTTCATTGTGATTAGCATATGAATCAATTAATGAATCAATTTGAGACCTATTATCGAAGAAAAATTCTGAAAGTTTTTTATCTAATGGATTTAATGAATTCATGTTTTCTATTGTTTGGATAAAGTCATACAATTGTATTAAATATTTTTGGTCACAATTAGATATATATTGTCCAATATTATTTTTTATAATCTTAAAGAATTCAGCATATGTTATTGAGATAAAATCATTTTTTCGGATTAACTCAATTTCTTCTTTCTTTGTAATTTTTTTAACCGAAAGGACAAGTTTTATGGTTTTTTCAATACTATATTCTTCCAGTCTTTTTTTATAAATATCAAGCGGATTATGCAGTGACGCCATTATTTTATTTTCAATTCCAATTATAAAATCTGGACTGTAAATAACCAAATCAATTCTTTTGCCATCTGCATTGTCCTCAGTTATAATTCTTATTTGATTTGCTTGATACTGAACATCTTGATAATCGATTAATTCAAAAAGTGAACTAATAAATAAATCTTGAAGCTTGTGTTCTTTTCGGGGGTTGAAGTAAAAGCTTAATATTCTACTGCAAATTTCCTCGAATCTACGATTTGGGTAACTACATATTTCTAAAAATGTAGGTTCAACATTTTTCTTTGGAAGCCTTTCGAATTCATTTAATAAATTAAATACTGTTTCAATTTTCATTGTTCGTTTTGTTCTAATTGGTGGTAACAAACAAAAACACTCATTACCTTTATACCTAAGTATATTTATTCTAGAGGATAAATAAGGAACTGTTATCAAATCTATTTAAAATGAATTTTTTCTATACTTTTTAGTAGAAAATACCATTTTTATAGTTTACAGAAAATACATTAATAATTGACTTCGTCTTCAATCCAAAAAATAGAGGTATTTAGGTTGAAAGCATTACGGAATTCCTCATAAATATGGGAACACAAAAAGTTTCAAAATTGAATCAATCTTTTATCTTTTTGCTTTTCCAGCCTTTCAACTTTTTATAACGAAATTCATGCACTATATTGTCGGGAAAGAAAGCATACTGCAAACATTCAAACGTTAAGCACCACGCAGTGAAGTCCTGAGGCGTAGAATAGATTCCAAATGCTTTGAGAACAGGAGCGGAGGTACGTAGTGACGCAAAGCTTTGGAATTGGTTTTTGACTTAATGGTCAAAAAATTCATAGAGGAAGGCCTACTTTTCTTTGTTTCGTTTCTTTTGTAGGAGCAAAAGAAATGAAAGTAAATCATGTTATTCGGTAAAAACGTTATTTGTGTTGTACTCCTCACAAAATTTACTTGACCCATAACCTGTTTTTTTATGCTTTTAAGTTCGTAAATGCTCACTAGAGCTCACAGCAAGCCGTCTAACCATATTTGTGGTTCCTTAGGTATAATACTAGGGCTAAACAGAAAAACATTTTTTATGTACTGTAGATCAATGATTTATATAAAAAATTAAAGAGGAGTCATTTTTTTATTTTCCGCTTTGGGCATGTTTATCATGATTTGATAAAAAAGCAGAAAAACGATGCCAGTGGTTACAGATACATCTGCCATATTGAAGATCCCGGTTTTAAAAATTCCAATATGGATATAAAAGAAATCGGTTACCGATCCATAAAGCATACGGTCAAATAAATTACCAATGCCTCCGCCAATAATAAAAGCCATTGCAATGGCAAAAGTGTTCTCTAATTTTTTGAAGCTAAATAGATAAATGATTAACCCGAGCAGTGTAATCACGGGTAACCCCAGCAATAAAATACTTTTTAAAACGGGGTGAAAAGAACTTCCAAAGCCAAGAAATGCTCCAGAATTTTCAACCTTGGTTAATACAAAGCTTTTACCCATCAATTCAATATATTCATGAGTGTCAACATTAGAACGCACCCATTCTTTAGAGAATTGATCACAGCCAATGTTTAGCAGAATAAGGAATACTAAGATTATTTTCCGGGAGTATTTGGCGCTCATTTATATAATGTTCACTTCCGTTTCTATATTAATTTGAAAAGTTTCTAATACTTTCTGTTGAATCTGTTTTGCCAAGGCTAGAATTTCTTTTCCACTTGCATTTGCATAATTTACCAATACCAATGCCTGTTTATGGTGAACACCTGCATCTCCATAACGTTTGCCCTTAAAACCACATTGTTCTATAAGCCATCCTGCTGGAACTTTAATAGCCTCTTCTGACACCTTATAGGAAGGAATCTCAGGATACTTGTTTTTTAGTTGCTCAAAAGCAGCGAGAGAGATGACGGGGTTTTTAAAAAAACTACCGCTATTGCCTATTTCTGAAGGGTTTGGTAACTTACTTCTTCTAATGGCGATTACAGCTTCAGATACTTGCTTTATAGTGGGGTTTTTTATCTTTTGATCATCGAGTTCTTTTTCAATAGCCCCATAGGAAGTGTTTACCAAATGCTTCTTATTACTTAGCCTGAAAGTAACGGAAGTAATCACAAAAGCACCTTTATGGCTCTTTTTAAAGATAGAATCTCTATAGGAGAATTGGCAGGCTTCTTTGGAGAAGGTGTGTATTTTTCCATTAGCGATTTCCATCGCTTCACAGCTCACAAAAGTATCTTTTAGTTCTACGCCATAAGCACCAATGTTCTGAATGGGAGCCGCACCCACACTTCCTGGGATAAGTGATAAATTTTCCAATCCGCCATAATCCTGCGCTAAAGTCCAAAGCACAAATTCATGCCAATTCTCTCCTGCGTATGCCTTTATTAGTACATGAGTATCGTCTTGACACACTACCTCTTTTCCATGTAGTTCTAAATGAATCACCAGTGCATCAACGTCTGAAGTGAGTAACATATTACTACCGCCTCCAAGTATGAATTTTTTATCAAATAGAGAGTTAGAGAGCGTCTCCCTAAGTTCACTGATAGTTTTGACAGCAACAAAATGGCTGGCTTTCACATCAATGCCAAAGGTATTGTAAGGTTTAAGAGATATTTGTTCTTGAATTTTCAAAAATTTAATCCTGATATATTTTTAGTGCCTCTTGTAAAATACGAATCGCTTTTAAAAGTCGCTCTTTTTTTAGAACATAGGCAATTCTTACTTGATTTTCTCCCATCCCTGGACTCGAATAAAATCCGGCTGCGGGTGCTACCATGACGGTTTCATCATCATAATTAAAATCTTCCAGTAACCATTGTGCAAACTTATCAGCATTTTTAATAGGAAGTTCTACAATACAGTAAAAAGCTCCATTTGGTTTGGCAACTTTAACACCTTCTATTTTTTCAAGACCTGCAACAAGTACATTTCTACGCTCTACATATTCTGCTATAACATCATCAAAATAAGACTGCGGTGTGTCTAATGCAGCTTCGCTGGCAATTTGAGCAAAGGTAGGTGGCGACAACCTTGCCTGAGCAAATTTTAAAACGGTTTGGATGACTTTTTGATTTCTGGAAACAAGACAACCAATACGTGCACCACACATACTATAACGTTTAGAAACAGAATCTATCATAATAGCATGCTCATCAAGACCCTCTTCTTGTAAAATGGAATAATGTTTTAATCCATCGTAAGCAAATTCTCTATAGACTTCATCTGCCAATAAGAACAGATCATGTTTCTTAACTATGGCGGCTAGTTTTTTAATCTCCTCTTTTGAATAAAGGTAGCCTGTGGGATTTCCAGGATTACAAATTAAAATGGCTTTTGTCTTTGGAGTAATGAGTTTTTCAAAGTCTTCAATAGGAGGTAAGGCAAAATTGTTTTCAAATTTAGATACTACCGGCACAACTTTCACCCCTGATGCGGTTGCAAATCCATTGTAATTGGCATAAAAAGGCTCTGGAATGATAACTTCATCACCGGCATCAGCAATAGAACCCATAGCAAATAAAAGCGCTTCAGAGCCTCCAGTAGTAACTACAATGGCATCATGAGCAACGTTTATATTTTTACTATGATAATATCCGGCCAGCTTTTTCCGGTATTCTTCAGAACCTTCACTACGACTGTACTCAAGAATTTCTATTTTATTATTTTTAATCGCATCTAAGGCTACTTTAGGAGTATCAATATCTGGTTGCCCGATGTTTAAATGATAGACATGTGTACCCCTTTTTTTAGCAGCTTCTGCATAGGGTACCAGTTTACGGATAGGAGATGCTGGCATTTGAGCTCCTTTTCGTGATATTACAGGCATAACAATTTTTTATTTAAGTGTTGCAAAGTTGCAAAATATATTTTACAAAAACCCAAAACAGTAAGGTCATATTGGAAGTTAAATAATGTTAAATAGTAGACCTGCAATAGCAGGCTTTTAGTATATTTAAGTAACCATCCTTAACAAACTAACATACCTTTTTTTGACTGGATTTTTAAAATATCGTTGGCTAATCTTAATGTTTCCATTATTAGTCTTTTCGCAGGCTGCTTTTAAAATGCCCCAAGGGCAATTCAAGGAAAGTATTCGGTTTAAGTTTATTAATAACCTTATTGTAATTCCGGTAGAGGTAAATGGCGTAGAATTATCTTTTGTTTTAGATACAGGGGTAAACAAACCCATACTTTTTAATCTTACGGAAAATGACTCTCTACAAGTGAAAAACGTAGAAGAGATTTACTTACGGGGTCTTGGAGATGGAGAATCGGCATTAGCCTTCCACTCTAAAGGGAATCAATTTAAAATGGGGAAAATCTTCAATAATAAGCAGGATTTGTATGTGGTTTTGGATGAAGAAATTAATTTTTCTCCCAGATTAGGATTTGCAGTACATGGAATTATTGGTTTTGATTTGCTAAAAGATTTTGTGTTAGAGATCAATTATATAACTAAAAAAATTAGATTCTATGAAAAATCCAGATACAAGTACGATCCTTGCAAGAAATGTGAAACCTATCCCATAGAACTCATAAATAACAAACCTTATATAAAATTACATGTAACTGTTGCAGAAAATGTAGAGAAAGAGGTCAATTTGCTTATTGATTCTGGTAGTAGTGATGCTTTGTGGCTTTTTCCTAATCAAGAATTAGGAATTCATATTCCGGAAAAAAGTTTTTATGATTTTTTAGGAAGAGGTTTAAGTGGAAGTATTTATGGAAAACGCTCCAGAGTAAGAGAGCTGCGCTTAGGAAGATTTACCTTGCCAAATGCAAAAGTAGCCTTCCCTGATTCTTTAGCCTTAAAACATATTAAAAATCTTAATAGAAGAAATGGGAGCGTGGGTTCAGAAATTTTAAGGCGGTTTCATGTTATTATAAATTATCAAGATGGAAAAATAACGCTAAGTAAAAACGGCAATTTTAAGGATGCATTCAAATATAATATGAGTGGTATAGAGTTACAGCACAATGGGATGCGTTATGTACAAGGATCCTCTACCAGTGCAAACGGTTTTGTAAAAAATGACAATGATCCAACAGGGACCGTACAAGTATTATTAAGTCAGGATTTTAAATTAACCCTTTTCCCTTCCTTTGAGATTGCAGAAATAAGACCTAATAGTCCCTCTGCAATAGCTGGACTTAAAATTGGAGATGTGGTACTCAGTGTAAATGGTAAGCAAGCGCATAGATATTCTCTTCAGGAGATTGTTGAAATGTTAAATGAGAAACCTGAGAAGAACATTAAGTTGCAGGTAGACCGAAATGGAAAGAAGCTAATGTTTTATTTTAAACTTAAAAAAGTATTGTAAAAAAATTACCCAGCAATTTGCTGGGTAATTTTTTATACATTTTTAATAAATTAATTGTTTTTCATAAGAACACTGCTTACCTGATTAGGATCTAAAACTTTGCCTTTAATTTTCAAAGCAACAGTAGGAGTGTCTGCATTTGAGGTTACCGTAACTGTTTTACGAATGGGTCCTACACGGTTCGTGTCATATTTTACTTCAATGACACCAGTTTGCCCAGGTTGAATAGGTTCTTCTGGTCTTTTAGGAATCGTACAACCGCAACTAGAAGCTACATTGGAAATAACTAAAGGAGTGTTTCCAGTGTTTGTGAATTCAAAAACTCTTACACCATCACTTCCTTTTGCAATCTCACCATAATCTATAGTACTTTCCTTAAACTCAATCTTAGCAACTTTGTCTTGGGCGTTCAGGGCTGTACCTAAGGCAATAAACATTACTAAAGCAACAAATTTTTTCATGGTTTTTAATTTTAAATGAATTGTAAATTAACTAATTTTTGTCTAACATTCAAAATAAACCATATTCCTTTTAATTTATTTGGGATATGGCTACTTTTGCAAACTTATATTCAAAAATCAGACCAAACATGCAAATTCCTTCAAAATATAATGCTGTAGCCGTAGAAAACAAGTGGTATTCATATTGGATGGAACATGGATATTTTCATTCAGAACCGGACGAAAGAGAGGCTTATAGTATCGTAATTCCACCACCAAACGTGACTGGAGTGCTGCATATGGGACATATGTTAAATAACACCATACAAGATGTTTTAATCCGAAAAGCGCGTCTTAATGGCTACAATGCATGCTGGGTGCCAGGAACAGATCATGCTTCCATTGCTACAGAAGCAAAAGTAGTTAAAAAATTAAAAGATGAAGGAATTGAAAAGTCTGATCTCACCAGAGAAGAATTTTTAGAGCATGCTTGGGAATGGACACATAAACATGGTGGGATTATTCTAGAACAATTAAAAAAACTAGGATGCTCGTGTGATTGGGAACGCACTAAATTTACCCTAGATGACAATATGTCTGCTTCGGTAATCAAAGTATTTGTAGACTTATATAACAAAGGTCTTATTTATAGAGGCTACCGAATGGTGAATTGGGATCCGGAAGCTAAAACCACCCTTTCTGATGAAGAAGTTATTTATGAAGAAAAACAGGGATTACTCTACTATATAGCTTATGAGATTGAGGGAAGTAACGAGAAAGTGGTTATTGCCACCACCAGACCGGAAACCATTCTTGGAGACACTGCCATTTGTATTAATCCTGATGATGAAAGATATGCGCATTTAAAAGGTAAAAAAGCAATTGTTCCTATATGTAATCGGGTGATTCCTATTATAGAAGATACCTATGTAGATATTGAATTTGGAACAGGTTGTTTAAAGGTAACACCAGCCCATGATGCAAATGATAAGGCGCTAGGAGAAAGGCATAATCTAGAAATTATTGATATCTTCAATGAAGATGCTACTCTTAATTCATACGGACTTCACTATGAAGGGAAAGACCGATTTGAAGTTAGAAAGGCAATCGCAAAAGAATTAGAGGCTAAAGGATATTTACTTAAAACAGAAAATCACCTCAATAAAGTAGGAACGTCAGAGCGCACCAAAGCGGTTATAGAACCCAGATTGTCTGATCAATGGTTTTTAAAGATGAAAGATCTTGCGAAACCAGCTTTGGATGCGGTTATAAATGGAGACGTGCAGTTAGTGCCAGAAAAATTTATCAATACCTATCGTCACTGGATGGAAAACGTACGGGATTGGAATATTTCCAGACAACTTTGGTGGGGGCATCAAATTCCTGCCTATTTTTTTGGCGATGGAAAAGAAGATTATGTAGTGGCCGAAAATGAAGAGGAAGCGCTAAGATTAGCAAAAGAGAAGTCTGGTAACAATGCACTTTCCCTAGATCAGCTTACGCGTGATAAGGATGCTTTAGATACTTGGTTTTCTTCTTGGCTATGGCCTATAAGTGTCTTTAATGGCATTTTAGAGCCAGACAATGAGGAGGTAAACTATTACTATCCAACGAACGATTTAGTGACTGCACCCGAAATTTTATTTTTCTGGGTAGCCAGAATGATTATTGCCGGATATGAGTACCGCGGCGAGAAGCCTTTTAAGAATGTATATCTTACCGGAATTGTACGTGATAAGCAACGAAGAAAGATGTCTAAGCAGTTGGGGAATTCTCCAGACCCCTTAGATCTTATAGAGAAATATGGGGCAGATGGTGTGAGAGTTGGGATGCTTTTAAGTTCGCCTGCGGGGAACGATTTGATGTTTGATGAAGATCTTTGTAAGCAGGGAGCCGCTTTTTCAAACAAAGTATGGAATGCTTTTAGGCTGGTAAAGGGCTGGGAAGTTTCTTCATCTATAGAACAACCGGAATCTGCTAGCTTAGCTATTGATTGGTATACATCCAGATTTAATGAAGCATTAGAGTGTATTGAAAGTGATTATAATAAATATCGTATTTCAAATGCCTTAATGGGAACTTATAAGTTAATTTGGGATGATTTTTGCTCCTGGTTATTGGAAATGGTGAAACCACCTTATCAACAGCCCATAGATCAAGCTACCTACAATGCGGTTATTGGCCTTTTTGAAGATAATCTAAAAGTGTTACATCCATTTATGCCATTCTTGACGGAAGAAATTTGGCATTTAATAGCCAAAAGAACTCCTGAGGAAGCGCTAATTGTTGCAAATTGGCCGCAAGCTAAGCGCATAGATCAAACGTTGCTAGCAGATTTTGAAATTGCCTCTGAAGTGATCTCCGGTATTAGAACTATTCGAAAAAATAAAGGAATTGCTTTTAAAGAGTCCTTGAGTCTACTACTTCTTAATAGTGAAGGAGTGTCTGAGAGGTTTCATTCGGTAATTGCCAAGCTTGGCAATCTCAGCGCTATTGAAAACATAAGCGAGAAACCCTCTGGGGCTTTATCTTTTAGGGTGAAATCTAATGAATATTTTATTCCGGTTGAAACCGCAGTAAATATTGAAGAAGAAATTGCTAAACTCAAAGAAGAGCTCAACTATACGGAAGGCTTTCTTAAATCGGTTCGTGGTAAATTATCTAATGAACGTTTTGTAAACAATGCTCCGGAAAAAGTGGTGGAAATAGAGCGAAAGAAAGAAGCAGATGCCTTGGCTAAAATTGAGATGATTAAAGAAAGCTTAGCGGGGTTGAAGTAGTACTTGACATTCAACTTGCGTTATGTTTTGTTAATTAGATGAATTGTTTAAGAAATATATTTTTCCACCAAATCAATATATTTCTGTTTGGCTTCATCCTCTGTCACATCTTTTGCTTGAAAGAGGGCATTTGTTTTAAAGGCATTTATTAAGGGCTTTCGGCTTCTGGGGTTTTCAAAATTTTTATTTGCGATTTTGTAGTACGCATAGAGTCGCAAAAGAATATCTGCGGGTAAAGGGCTGTGATATTCATTTACCTTGTCTACAGCTTCGTTAAATTTGATATCCAATAATGTATCCTTTTCCATCATTATTTGGCGATAACATCTATGCCGCCTTTTACTTTTTGATTGAGTTGAACGGTTATTTCGGCATCTAAAGGTAAAAATACATCTACCCGAGATCCAAATTTTATAAAACCACTATCAGCGCCCTGAGCTGCGGTTTCGCCTTCAATGGCGTAGTTTACGATTCGTTTTGCCAATGCACCAGCAATCTGGCGGTACAGAACAGCTCCAAAATTTTTATTTTCTACAACCACCGTAGTTCTTTCGTTTTCTTCAGAGGCTTTTGGATGCCATGCAACTAGATACTTACCAGGGTGGTATTTACTATAAATGATTTTACCTCCAATAGGAAACCGAGTAACATGCACATTTATGGGAGACATAAAAATACTCACTTGCCTTCTTTTTCCCTTAAAAAATTCTTTTTCTTCCACTTCTTCTATTACCACTACTTTTCCATCAACAGGAGCTACTACAGTGGTCTCATTGATAAATAGAGAACGTTTTGGATTTCTGAAAAATTGTAAGATCAATATCAAAAAAATCAATGCTGCAATTTGTATTCCCAGGCGCAGCCAAGTGATATCAATGAAGTAAAAAGCGCACAATGATACAATGATCACGAACAGAAGTGAAAAAGTAATTATTTTATGACCTTCTTTATGAAACATAACCAAATATTTGTAAAGTTAAATAAGCAAAAGGTGCTGCAAAGACTAAACTATCAAGTCTATCTAAAAGCCCACCATGTCCTGGTAATATTGCTCCGCTGTCTTTAACACCAGCCATTCTTTTGAATTTAGATTCAACAAGATCTCCAACAGTACCTGTTACTACCACAACAATGGCTAGAACAAACCACTGTAATAGTGAAAGATCATTATGGTATCTAGACAAGACATACGCTGCAATTAATGCAAAAAAAACACCTCCTGCAAAGCCTTCTATTGTTTTCTTTGGTGATACTGAAGGGAAGAGTTTATTTTTCCCCAAAGTTTTCCCTACTAGAAATGCAAAAGAATCATTTACCCAAATCAAAACAAAAATACCAATAATCAAAAATTTTGAAAAATGATATTCGTAATACGGAATCATTGTTAAAAATATACAGCCAGTACCAATATAGAATAGACTGATGGTGAATCTTGCAGTATTGGAATATTTAGGAGTTTTTTTTCCAAACAATTCACTTAATAGAAAAAAGTTGGTTAGTATAGTAGCGGCTAGTAATAATAAGGCTAAAGATTTTTTTTGATGGAAATCTTCAATTAAGTAAATAAACAACCACCAAAGTCCTAAAAAGGCAAGAAATATATAATAACCACTTAATTTAATAAGTTTTTTAAATTCGTAAAGGCAAACTAGACCAAATACCAGAAATAAAAAATTGAACGCTTGTGTATTTAGCATTACCGCAGCCAGTAATAAGAAAACATACAATATACCAGTAATAGATCGCTTGAAGAGTTCTTTCATATTATAAATCTTCCAGTAGCAACAAATATAAGTTTTTCGCACTACTTCCATAAGAAAGAAAGTCTTTTTCGTCTTTTACGTCAAAGTGTTTTATGGTAGTTATATTGGTTGGGATTTTTTTACCGCTTTCATTTTTGATACGTTGTAGTCCTTCGCCAATAGTGTCAATAAGTTGACTGGTAGTGGATAGCACCACAAAATTATCTGGAAAATCAGGAAGTTTTAATTCTCCAATTTGATTAGAACTTATTAAAATAGCGCCCATATCTGCTACTAAATTTTCACATCCTGTAAGGAAAAAAGCAGCTTTTCTTGGGTTTTTAATATAATTTAAACTGAAACTTTTAAATTTTTTACGTAATCCTGTGTCATTGCAAAACACATCCGATTTTTCCCAGGAATTTTCACAAAGTATATTATGAAAACTTTCGCTTAATTCTTCTAAGGAGTCACAATAAATAAATTTACCACCATTTTTTTTAAAATTGATGGTAAATTTTTCGTCTACCGGAAGTATAATTTCCGGCATATATTTACTTCTTTCTATTGGGTTAGTTCCAGAAGGAGCTTTGTTCTTCTTGTTGCCAAATAGTTTTTTAAGAAATTCACTCAACATTTGGGACGAATAGAAAATTTAAGTATAGAATTAAACGGTACTACTAAGCTAACGAAATTTTTTATTAGCCTTTACATTTCTGTTAAAAAATTAACAATATGACAATTAACCTTCTATAGTTTTTTCTTCTTCCTCTTCTTCTTTATCAAAAGGTCTTTTTCCAAAGATTTTCTCAAGATCATCTTTAAAAATTACTTCTTTCTCTAATAAACGCTCTGCTAATTCTGTGAGTTTATCTTTATTATTTTTCAAAAGTTCAACCGCGCGCTCGTATTGTTCTTCTATAATTCCTGAAATTTCCTTATCAATTGTCAACGCAGTTTCTTCACTATAGGGTTTGGTAAAACCATAATCCCCTTGCGCGCTTGAATCATAATACGTAAGGTTTCCAATTTTATCATTAAGGCCATAAATGGTAACCATCGCTTTTGCTTGTTTTGTGACTTTTTCAAGATCACTTAATGCACCTGTAGAAATTTTATCAAAAATTACCTTTTCTGCAGCTCTACCACCTAATGCTGCACACATTTCGTCCAACATCTGATCTGGTCTAACAATTAATCTTTCTTCTGGTAAATACCAAGCAGCCCCCAGAGATTGTCCCCGTGGGACTATAGTAACTTTCACCAATGGAGCCGCATGCTCAAGCATCCAACTTACAGTTGCATGGCCAGCTTCATGATAAGCAATTGTCTTCTTTTCACCTGGAGTAATTATTTTATTCTTCTTTTCAAGACCACCAACTATTCTGTCAACAGCGTCTAAGAAGTCTTGACGATCTACCGCTTTTTTACCATTACGCGCTGCAATAAGTGCAGCTTCATTGCATACATTGGCAATATCTGCTCCTGAGAAACCAGGGGTTTGTCTGGCCAGAAAATCCATATCAAGCGCTTCTGAGGTTTTGATAGGTCTAAGATGAACTTCAAAAATTTCTTTACGCTCTCTTAAATCTGGTAAGTCTACGTAAATCTGACGATCAAATCTACCCGCTCTCATCAATGCCTTGTCTAAGATGTCTGCTCTATTTGTTGCGGCAAGAACAATTACATTCGTATTGGTGCCAAAGCCATCCATTTCGGTTAGTAACTGATTTAACGTATTCTCTCGTTCGTCATTAGAACCTGTAAAATTATTTTTACCTCTTGCACGACCAATGGCATCAATCTCATCAATAAATATAATAGCTGGAGACTTATCTTTTGCTTGCTTAAAAAGGTCTCGAACTCTAGAGGCTCCCACCCCAACAAACATCTCTACGAAATCAGAACCTGAAAGAGAGAAAAAAGGAACTTTGGCTTCTCCTGCAACGGCTTTTGCGAGCAAAGTTTTACCTGTTCCTGGAGGGCCTACTAACAAGGCACCCTTTGGTATTTTACCACCTAAAGAGGTATATTTATCCGGGTTTTTAAGAAACTCTACAATTTCTTCTACTTCTTCTTTTGCTCCTTCAAGACCCGCTACATCTTTAAAAGTAACTCTTGTGTCTAGTTTTTCATCAAAAAGCTTTGCTTTAGATTTTCCAATATTAAATATTTGAGCACCAGCGCCACCGCCACCTCCACCAGACATTCTTCGCATCAGAAAAATCCAAATACCTAGAATTAATAAAAATGGGAGTATGAAACTTATAATTTCAGCGAAATAATTTGATTCCTGTTCATATTGAATTACAGTATCTAAATTATTCTCCGAAATGGTTTTTTTAATTTCATTTTCAAAATTTTGAAGATCCCCAAACTCAAGTTCATAACTAGGGATTTTCGCATTTGAAGGAATGAGGGTTTTATTATCAATACCCTTGTGTTCTTCTTTTTCTAACGCTTCTTCTTTAAGAAATACTTTTGCATGTCTTGTATTAGTGATAATTTTAATTTCTGCTACATCCCCATTTTTAAGAAATTCTTGAAGTTGCAGCGGTGTGGTTTGAGTTAGTTTTTGCCAACTACTACCTCCTGAGAAAAATTGAAATCCTATGATGATTACCAAAATTACCGCATAAATCCAGTAAGAACTGAATTTCGATTTTTTATTTGGGTTAGTGTCTTTTGCCATTAAACTATAATAAAATTAATAATTGCTTGGGATAGATGTTACTTTAGCATCTCCCCAAAGTCCTTCAATATCGTAAAATTCTCTGATGTGTTTTTGGAATACGTGAACTACCACATTTACATAATCAAGTAATACCCATTCCCCATTGCTTTCTCCTTCAACATGCCACGGTTTATCTTTAGTCTCCTTACTTACCGTTTTTTGAATTGAATTGACAATTGCATTAACTTGAGTGTTAGAAGTACCATTACAAATGATAAAATAGTCGCAAACCGTATTTTCTATGTTTCTCAAATCCAGAATACTTATGTCTTTTCCTTTAACCTCTTCGATTCCTTTTAAAACAAGTGATATTAATTGATCTGCACTACTTTTTTCTAATGCCATTAAATTTCTTTATTTTACGCAAAGTTATTACTTTTTTGTTTCTTATTCCTTTAGAATTAACATAAGATTACAGAATAATCCATATTGTATAACCACATGATAATCAAACTTAATGCCATTGATTCTACAAATGCTTTTTTAAAGCGGTTAATTCAAGAAAAAAAACTGCAAGATTATACCGTAGTTACTGCTAGAAAACAAACAGAAGGAAGAGGGCAGATGGGATCTCTTTGGCAAACGGAACCAGATAAAAACTTGATAACTAGTGTGTTTAAGAAAGTTTCATGTTTAAAAACAGGCGCACATTTTTTTCTAAGTATGGCGGTTTCTTTGGCTGTTGTAAAAACATTAGAGCATTTTGAAATTCCAGATTTAAAAATAAAATGGCCTAACGACATTTTGTCAGCAAATAGAAAGATTTGTGGTATTTTGATAGAAACATTTATCAAAAATGGTGTCATGGATACTGCAATAATAGGAGTTGGACTCAATGTAAATCAATTAAATTTTCAAGGATTGAAAGCGGTTACCTCTATGAAAATGCAGGCGAATAAAGAGTTTGATGTAGAAGAAATTAGAGATCAACTGCTAGCGCAACTTAGATATTTTGAAAAAATGTACACGCAGGAGAATACACAGATTAAATTAAAAGAAATCTATTTGTCTTATTTATTTCGCATTTTTAAACCTTCTACTTTCGAAAATAAAAAGGGTGAACGGTTTATGGGGTTTATTCAAGGTGTAACACCAAGTGGAAAACTAAAAATTCTTTTAGAAGACGAAATAGAAGAGGATTTTGATATTAAGGAAGTGAAATTACTTTATTAAGATTTTTAGAGATTACCCATCTTTTCAGAAAGAGTCTTAATGAAACTAGTGATAGGCCCTTTTATCATCATGGCCATCATGGCATTGAATTCTCCTTCAAAAGTAAGTTGCGCTTCAGAAGAACTACTGTCTATCTCTTTAATGTCTGCCGTAAGGTTAAATGGAATTTTATCACTGGCAGCACCTAATACTATCTTATGGAAAGGATGCTCTTCTTTTAGCTTCAAGATTATTTCTGGCATGCCTTTAAGGGCAAATACAAATTTACCTTCTTCTAATACTTCAAACTTACTAATATTCTCAGGCATTAAGGTTTCAAAATTTTTTACATCTATCAGGAAATTGAAAAGTTCTTCTGATGATTTATGAACTTTTGTTTTTGGGCTTTCTAGCTGCATTTTTTGAATTTTAAATGTTATTTGGTGTCCATTCGGATGGATTAATACGCCAATTATTCAGTGTGTTAAGCTCGTTTTCTTGGATATAGTTAGTGCGTACTGCTTGCTCTAATAAATAAGTGTAATCTGAAAGCGTAATCAATTTTACATCATTTTCTGTAAAGCTTGTTTCGGAAATAGTAAATCCGTACGAAAATATGGCAATCATTCCTTTAACTCTTGCTCCAGCATTTTTTAAAGCAGCTACTGCGTTCAAACTACTTTTTCCAGTACTTATGAGGTCTTCTATTACTACTACATTCTGACCAGCTTCCATAAAGCCTTCAATCTGATTTTGTCGCCCGTGTTTTTTAGGCTCTGGTCTTACATAAATAAAAGGGAGTCCTAAATACTCAGCAACAAGCATGCCTATGCCAATTGCACCCGTAGCTACTCCAGCTATAATATCTGGCTTTCCAAACTCTTGTTCTAATTGTTTTGCTATGTTTTCACGAACAAAATTACGAATAGGAGGGAAAGAAAGTATAATTCTATTATCACAATATATAGGCGATTTCCAACCCGAAGCCCATGAAAAAGGATTTTTGGTATTTAATTTTATTGCATTAATTTGCAATAAAAGTTCTGCTGTTTTTTTAGCGGTATCTTTATCTAAAACCATACTGCAAATGTATAAAGTTTTTGTAAACGACCATCCTATTATTTTAACAAACGAGATTACAAAAGAGAATGATCATAATTTATTCCTTATAGATACCGTAAATATTACCGATGTTGTAAAACAACTTAACCATGGGAAAATCAAGCAAGCTCATTTTTATCATCCGGATTCTGACTTGCTTTTAGAGAAATTAAAAAAGCGTCTGCCGTTAGTAATTGCTGCTGGAGGTTATGTGATAAATGATCAAAAAGAGGTGCTTTTTATTTTTAGAAATGGCAAATGGGATTTACCTAAGGGAAAATTAGATAAAGGGGAAACCATTCCAGATGCGGCAATTAGGGAAGTAAAAGAGGAAACAGGTGTTAAAAAGCTAAAAATTAAGTCTTTGTATAGAAAAACGTATCATCTTTTTAAGCGTAATGGAGTGCTCAAATTAAAGGAAACGTACTGGTACAAAATGCGTACTTCTTACAATGGAAAACTCACACCTCAATTGAATGAAGGTATAGAGAAAGTAGTTTGGAAAAATGCTGAGGAAGCCAAACAAGCACTTTCTAATTCATATCAAAATATTGTTGATTTATTTGATTTTTAATTATTCTTTAATTTTAGGAATTCTGAAGATTGGGTAGGTCATATGTTCTTTTTCATAATGGGGCGATCTTTTATAAACCCACTCTAACTGTGCATACCAACTATTGGCAAAAACAGTATCATTTTTTTTCTTTTGAAGAAAAGATGTATTTAAAACAGAATCGTTTTGAAGGATTTTTAATGCTTCATCTTCGAAAACATAAGGTGAAAATCCTTCTTTTTGTTGCAAAACAGTATCAAAAAAATTCCAATTAAAAAAACTATCTGTAGCTTGAGGTTCCAAAGTTTCTAGTAAATACCTTAGGGCAGGCTGTGCTGTTTCTACTACTAAATCTCCTTTTCTTAAATGGATACTGTCTATGATTTTGGTAACCTTTGTGTTGAAATGCGGATAGTGGCCTTCATAAGGCTGCGAGGCCGTCTCAAACGCAGCAATCTTATATACTTCTGCCTGTATAATGGTGTCTGTCTCTATTTCATTAAAGGAAACTCCATTGGCCTCTAATCTTTGTTTTATCTTATACCAGCCTTTTGGAATAAGATATGCGTAAGGGATCTCAATACTATCTGATGGGATAAAATAGTTTTCATATTTTACTGTTTTTTCAAAAGGGCGTGACCTATCATATAAGAGCCTAGATAGCCCTGTAACCTCACTAGCTAGAGTGTCTACTTCATATCCTTTGAATTTGATATTGGTAAATTGAGTAGTATCTTTAATCCATTGTATGGGATAGTACTGCATTTGTATCCATTTCTCATTGCCTGATCTTTTTAGCGGAGTAAGGGTGTCTTTATTTTTTTCAACAATTTCAATAGTACTTTTAAGCAGCTCATACGTACCCATAACTCTTTTTTTATAAGGTTTAAGCATATGGGTCTCTACCATTAGGCCAAAAGTATTCCACAAAGATGCATATCCGGTAGAATAACGCGGGAAATCCATGAATTGAGAAAAACCTACTTCTGGAGGACGATTAAAGACATTAACATAAGGAGTGATATCCCATTGTTTTGCTGCCAATGAGTCTTCTAATTCTGGCATTAAACGTTTGTGAAGATAACTTCCAGAATTTCCACCAAGTTTATTGTGTTGTGTAAATAGGTGGGTAAGTGTATACTGGTAGTCAGCACCATTACTTACATGGTTATCAATAAAAACATCTGGCTTTACTAAATGAAAAATTTCAGCAAAAGAAAAGCTATTTTGGGTGTCACCTTTTATAAAATCTCTATTGAGATCATAATTTCTGGCATTCCCTCTAAATCCATATTCTTCTGGTCCATTTTGATTAGATCGGGTGGTGGAATTTCTATTTAAAGCGCCTCCAATATTGTATATAGGTATAGTAACTAAAACAGTTCTTTTGGGAGGGGTGATTTTTTCTGTTGCCATATCTCTAAAAAGCATCATAGTTGCATCAATTCCGTCGCTTTCACCTGGATGAATACCATTATTGATAAGAATGATGGCATTGCGCTCTCTAATCTTAGCAAAGTTAAAATTACCTTCTTTATTATAGGTTACAATATGCAAAGGCATACCACTATCTGTAAGCCCCATAGTCTGAATATTTATTTCAGGAAATTCTCTTGCTAATTCAATGTAATAATCAATTACTTCTTGATAGGTGGGAGTCTGTTTTCCATTACTGGTTTCAAAAATGGTAACAAAACTTTCTTCCTGCGTTAACTCCTGATTTTTACAGGATACTAGTAATAGCAAGAGCATAAGAATTGAAATAAGGTATATTTTTTTAGGCGCAAACATCATTTTATGGTCTAAGAGTGTCAAGATTCTTTGATCTTTAAGAAGTATAAAAAATAAAAAACAATTTATATATAGCCTGTAAATGTACTAAATATCATTTTCAAATTGGGGGTTAACTGCTTTGAAATGTACGTAGTAGTGAGAATAGAATGATTTAAGAATCTTTAGAAATTTTGGTTGGTAGAGAATGGGAATAAAAACTCGGTTTTAATTCATACCAATTATTACTTTGTTAGCTATAACTATTACATCTTTTTGTTTGAATTGATTTATAAGTTTTATTTTATAAGCGAGATTTCAGAAAGTTTACAAGTTATATGACCACTTAATCAGTTCATAAATATTTAAAAATTAACGGAATATGTTTTTAGAAACATTGGATAAGATTTTTTTTGGATAACTCATTCGATAAATAATTGAACAACTAAATAAAAACTTTAAATCATAGTATTATGGATGATGAAAAAAAACCGCCAGCGGATGATAAGAAAAAAAAAGGACAGCCTAAAAAAAAGGTGACTTTTAACACAAGTGTAGAGGACAATGAAGGAGGAAAAAAGAATTTAAAAAGGAGTAAAAGAAAAAAGAAGGAAGCCCCTAAAGAAAGGTGGAATCCTACCGTGGTTAATGCTAGAGCTGAGCAGAATGTAGCAAGAGCTTCTAGTAACACTGCTGCTGCGGATAATGCCGCACAAAATGCACCAAGACCGGTAAGAAGAGGTTCAGGTAATGCAGCCGTAGCAAGTGCCCAACCAGTGATGAATGAACCTCCTAGCAATCTGAATGCCGCTATGAGCGCAGGAACGGCACGTACAGAAACGGCGGCTCCATCAAGACCAGTAAGAAGAGGTTCAGGTAATGCTGCTGTTGCAAGTGCTGCACCAGTGAAGGAACCTCCTAGTAATCTGGATGCTGCTATGAGCACAGGAACGGCACGAACAGAAACGGCGGCCCCATCAAGACCTGTAAGAAGAAGTTCGGGAAATGCTGCTGTAGCAAGTGCCTCAACACCTATGGAGGTGGATACAACTACGGCAAGTCAGCAAAGAGATGTGATACCAACCCCAAGAGCGAGAAGAGCCTCGGCAAATGCTGCTGACCCTTCACCCGCTGCTGCAAGCATGCCAGACATGAGTGCGCCAGGTGGTACTATTTATGAAAATTTTACGACAGCGATGAATCAAAGTCAGTCCCTAAGTGGTGGAAGTGCTCATGGGGTTGCAGGTGAAAGAGCTGCTAGCAAAAAAGCAACCGTAAAGAAAAAAGGAACCAAGGCTAAGAATAAAAGTGACAGAAGACCAACAATGTAAAATTGTTTACTGAAATTTAGCAAGCAAATTTGATAAACAACACTTTAATCAATATAGTTTGTAGATGGTTGTTTTATTAAGTGGGAAGTTTTGATAGCCTAAAAACTTCCAGTAGTTTGTATAATTTACAATGGATCACAAAGACAGACATTTTATTTTGCCTGATTCTATTTAGTGTTCCATAGTCATGGTATGTAAGGGTCTTAAAAACCATATCAATGTAGCATTTATAAAAAATAGCATTGGATACATCTAAAAACCTGATGGCAATTGCAACTGTTTATTTTAAAAATAGTGTTGGATATAGGTATGTATAATCGCTGTTTCAAATTCAAAACCTACAAGACTTCTTAAACCGCTGAGCATCAACGGCACATTAATCTTTCATAATAGTCTATGTTAAACCTACTATATGAGGCTTCTATTACTTTTCTATGATATTCCATTGTGTTTCATAATCATTGTTTACTCTTTTTAAGCTTCAACAATCATTAGAATAATTAGTGTTATCAAATTATAAATTAGATTAAATGTTGTTTATAATTAGGGGAAAACCGTAATCAGGAATACTTAGTATTGAGAAGTTAATTATTTATAGAAGTTTAAAGTGTTACTGATATAGATATAAATCTAAGAATTTTTAAATATTTAGTATTATGAATGATCAAGACAATAACAACCAGCAAGACAAGAAGCCTAGTTCTAAGAAAACATATCCAAAGTCAAAAACCAGACGAGGGGGAAGAAGGCCTGCAGCTCCTGGAGCGTCTAAATCAGATCCGAAAGTTTCTAGGAAAAACGAGTTAGACGAAACAGTTAGAACTAGTAATGTGTCAAGATC
The DNA here is from genome assembly GCF_037782385.1 of Ascidiimonas meishanensis. Lineage (NCBI taxonomy): Bacteria > Pseudomonadati > Bacteroidota > Flavobacteriia > Flavobacteriales > Flavobacteriaceae > Ascidiimonas > Ascidiimonas meishanensis. The sequence goes on along the minus strand of NZ_JBBEXD010000011.1, from coordinate 55,355 downwards.
AAAGTCTTCTGACAATGTTAGTGAGTTAGACACCACTATAAGAGGTGGTAATTTAACCAGTAGAATAGATGGTAGAGAGGAAAGTATTGCTAGAGCTGTACAGTCTGAGCCAAGTGGAGGATTAGGAAGATGGTCTTCGGGCTCAGGAAGTGATTCTGATTTGTCAAAGATGGTAAAGGCAACTAGAGGTATTCGTCTTAATTCTAAACCAGCTTTTAAAGAAACGGTTAATCAAGCGGCTAATACAAGACCTAAAGCGCCAGAGAGAAAATCTTCTTATAATGCTGCTACCATAACTGTACCAGTTGCTGCCACAACTACAACGGGTGTTGCTGGCTTACAAAGTTTAGCAACCCTTCCAAATCAGGATCGTAGTTCTGGAAATAGAGTATCTGGCTCAACAGCTGCTAGTAATAAAACAACAAAAAAAGATACAAAGAAGAAGGCAAACAAATCAAAAAGGAAGCCTTCAGGGTTATAATTGAAGCATCAAGCTGTTATTTAAATCGAGTAATCCTCTTTTGCAAAATAGTGGTTTGATGTGTATAGTTTACAAGGTGATAATCGTTATTATTTTAATATCGACTCATTTTTATTGAAGATCACTTTTTTTAAATTTCACAATGAGACTGTTAAATGCTTTTGAGCTCTAAAGATGTGCGTTTTAAAATAGGAGTACTATTCTTTAATACGAACACTTGGTGGCACTAGTTTGGTATAATCTCCATTATTTCTAATCACATCTCTAACTATAGAAGAGCTAATAAAGGAAGTTTCGGCAGCAGTGAGTAAAAAGACAGTTTCTATTTGAGACAAAGTTCTATTGGTATGCGCAATTGCCTTTTCAAACTCAAAATCGGCAGGATTTCTTAACCCTCTGAGGATGAACTGCGCATTGATTTTTTTGCAAAAATCAACAGTAAGTCCTTTATAGGTAACAACTTTCACCTTAGACTGATCTTCAAATGATTTTGTAATAAACTGTTGCCTGTCTTCAAGACTGAACATGTATTTTTTAGAGGCATTGACTCCTATGGCTACTACGATTTCATCAAACAAATGAACACCTCGTTTAATAATATCATAGTGTCCTAAGGTAAAAGGATCAAAAGATCCAGGAAAAAGCGCTCTTCTCATATCATTATATTTAACTAATCTAATTTTTTCGAAGCATCATTTATTGCCTCGTTAATAGCACTTCCAAATAATTCAGAAAGGCTTATTCCAGCTGCGGAGGCTTGCTCAGGTAGTAGACTTGCGTCTGTGAGACCTGGTATCGTATTGACTTCTAAAAGGTAAGGTTCTTCATTAACAAAAATATATTCACTTCTACTAAAACCTTTTAAGTGAAGTACTTCATATACTTTTTTCGCTTGAAAAGAGACCTTTTCGGTCCATCCTTTCGGCAATACTGCGGGGGTGATCTCTTCTGATTTTCCCTCGTACTTAGCTTGATAATCAAAGAAATCATTAGTGGTTGTAATCTCAGTAACAGGAAGTACTTTAACTTTACCCTGATAGCGAATAACACCAACAGAAACTTCTCTGCCGTCAAGAAAAGCCTCTATAATTATTTCATCACCTTCTTTAAATGCTTTTTCAATGGCATCCTCTAATTGTATTTCTTTGTATACCTTAGTTACTCCAAAACTACTGCCTGATCTGTTTGCTTTCACAAAACAAGGGAGTCCAACTTTGTTAACAATCGCTTTCGTATCTATTGCATCTCCTTTATCTACATAATAAGAAGTAGCACATTTAATTCCATAAGGCTTAAGTACTGCTAGGGTATCTCTTTTATTAAAGGTAAGTGCAGATTGGTAAAAGTCATTACTTGTTTGGGGAATTCCTAATAAAGAAAGATAGGCTTGAATTTGACCATCTTCTCCAGGGGTTCCATGAATAGCATTGAAAACGCAATCAAAGGTAATCTTATGACCATCTACATGAATGGAAAAGTCTGAGCGATTTACGGGGTATTCTTTATCTTCATTATCAATATAAACCCATTTATTTTTTAAAATCTGAATACGATATGCATCAAAATGGCTCCGATTGAGATGCTTATAGACTGTTTCACCACTTCTAATGGAAATGAGATATTCACTAGAATACCCACCCATAATAATAGCAATTTGCTTTTTCATATATTTAAAAGGTAAAATAACCGTTAAACAAAAATATCATTTATTTAATGCAAAGTAAAAAGTATTGGGTTTTTATATCTTTGCGCCTTAATTCTACTATATGAGTTTGATTAAATTTCTTGTAAGCAAAGTTTTTTTGAAACAATTGGGTTTAGGCTTACTGGCAGTAATTGTCTTAGTGTTTGTTACTTTACAATGGTTGAAGTCAAGTACAAATCACGGTGATTTTATCATTGTACCAGATTTATCTAAGAAGACAGCTTCTGAGGTAAACCAAACATTAAAAGATTACAAACTGCGTTTTGAAGTATCTGATTCTACTAATTTTAATCCTAAATACCCAAGATTTTCGGTAATTCAACAAAATCCTATAGCGGGCACCAAGGTAAAGGAAAATCGGAAAATTTATTTGACGATGAATCCCTCCGGATTTCGCTCTGTAACTGTTCCACAGGTAATTCAAGTTACTCGAAGAAATGCTGAGTCTATGTTAAAGGCCGTAGGGCTAGAGGTAGAAAAAGTGACATATATTGATGAGTTAGGGAAAGATATGGTATATTACATTAAACATAAAGGGCAGACCATTGCGCCAGGCAAACAATTAAAGAAAACTTCTAAGGTTGAACTGGTATGCGGAAACGGAAATAAGGAAACATATCGCCAGAATGGTGGTGAGAATGAAGGAGGGAGCACAAATGATTGAGCATAATGAATTAGAAAATCAGAATGAAGATCTTTATGAACATTATAATTTTAAAGCAGGTGAAGGTCAAGAACCACTGCGAGTAGATAAGTTTTTGATGAATTTTATTGAAAATGCTACACGAAATAAAATTCAACAGGCAGCTAAGAATGGAAACATTTTTGTAAATAATAATTCGGTTAAATCAAATTATCGGGTAAAGCCTAACGATGAGGTGAAGGTATTATTTTCACATCCACCGCATGAATATCTTTTAACTCCTGAAAATATTCCCCTTGATATTGTCTATGAAGATGACGTGTTGTTGGTAGTTAATAAACCTGCAGGCATGGTTGTGCATCCTGGTCATGGTAATTATTCTGGAACACTTATCAACGCATTAATTTATCATTTTGACAATCTTCCTAAAAATAGTAATGAGCGTCCAGGTCTTGTACATCGAATAGATAAAGATACAAGTGGCCTACTGGTAATAGCTAAAACTGAAGAGGCTATGACACATCTGGCTCGGCAATTTTTCAACAAGACCAGTGAACGGGAATATATAGCTTTGGTTTGGGGAAATCTTATAGAAGACCAAGGTACCATTACAGGGCACGTTGGTAGGCATCCAAAAAATAGGTTGCAAATGACTGTTTTTGAAGATGAAAGCCAAGGTAAAGAGGCGGTTACTCATTACAAAGTAATAGAGAGACTTGGATATACTACGCTGGTTTCTTGTTCTTTGGAAACGGGTAGAACCCATCAAATTAGGGTACATATGAAATCTATTGGGCATACACTTTTCAATGATGAACGCTATGGAGGTGATAAAATTTTAAAAGGAACTTCTTTTACGAGGTATAAACAATTTGTTGATAATTGTTTTAAAATCTTGCCAAGACAGGCTTTACATGCAAAAACCTTAGGTTTTGAGCATCCCGTTTCGGGTGAATTTATGCGATTTAATTCAGATTTACCAGCAGATATGACACAATGCATTGCCAAGTGGCGAGACTACGCCAAGCATTCCAGAGAATAAAATGATACTATTGATAAACTCAATATGAGTATCAATAAGATTTAATTAGTAGATGCGTTGGTATAAAATGAGATGCTTAATTTTATAGCTATAAATTAAAAAAGGAAAATGAAAATTGTTATATCTCCAGCTAAATCTCTTGATTATAAAAGCAAACTTCCAACCAAAAGTTTTTCTAATCCCACTTTTGTCAAAGAAACTAAAAGACTCCATCAGGTCTTGAAGAAAAAATCGCCGGCAGAGCTAGGAGAATTAATGAGTATTTCAGATAAACTGTCTCAGTTAAATTGGGAAAGAAATCAGCAGTTTTCTTTGCCATTCACTCCTGATAATGCCAGGCCAGCAATATATGCTTTCAATGGCGATGTTTATGCAGGTTTGGATGCATATACGATTCCTGAGTCAAAACTAGACACCCTTCAATCAACTTTACGAATTTTAAGTGGTCTCTATGGTGTTTTAAAACCACTTGACTTAATTCAACCATACCGATTGGAAATGGGTACAAAAATGAAAATTGATAAACATTCAAATCTTTATGAATTTTGGGGAAATAAAATCACTAAGGCTTTAAATGATGAAATGACCGATGATGAATTGTTTGTAAATCTTGCAAGTAATGAATATTATGGAGTGATTGCGGAACAAAAATTGAAAGTGCCCGTTATAACTCCGGTTTTTAAGGATTTTAAAAACGGGAAGCTTAAGATCATCAGTTTTTATGCTAAAAAAGCACGTGGATTAATGGTACGTTATATTTTGGATAAAGAAGCCAATACCATAGACGATATTAAAGGTTTTGATTACGAAGGGTATAAGTTTAGTGAAGAGCATTCAGTAAAAAAAGGAGAACTGGTTTTTATAAGGTAAGATAAACACCTCAAAAGAAATTACATAAACATCTAAAAACAAGCTTTGTAGACGAGTATTTTGTTTTTCCATTCTCACCCATATCCTCCTTTTATTCCTGATACAGCTACAAAGCTTGTTGTGGGTACTTTACCACCTCCAAGATTCACCACTGGAAAATTACTTGAGGGTGATGTGAACTTCTGCTATGGCAGCAAAGACGGACAGCTTTGGCCTATTTTAAACAAAATATTTGATTTGAATTTGAAGTTTGAAAATACACAAGCTGCTATTCTTCAGCGAAAGGAATTCTTAGAAAATCAAAAAATAGGCATTTGCGATATTGTAGAAAGCTGTTATCGTGAAAAAGTTGATGCCTCAGATTTAGGAATGCTTACACCCAAATATAGAAATCTATTAAAATACCTTAAAGAATACCCATCTATTCACACATTATTATTTACAGGTGGGAATAGTAAAAATGGACCTGAATATTTCTTTAGAAAATATTTAAAAAAGCACGGTGTGGTATTAGAAATCGTTTCTAATGAAGTTCCTAGGATTCATCAATTCAAAATGGGTTCCAGAACTATCAAAACCATTTCATTGACGGCACCTTCTGGTGCTGCAAACAGGGCGGTAGGGAGTATGCCACTTTATAAAAAACTAAAGTCTGAAAATGCAGATTTTAATACAATTGATTTTCGAATCATGCAATACGAGCCATTCTTTAGAGGATGAAATGGTTGGCAAAGAATATTTCATAATTTTTTGTTTAATAGGTTGATTGAAAAGTAGTATCTTGTTCTATCTTTTTTCTTAAAATTATTTCCAATTGATACTACCCGATTCCCTTAAAGAAAAAATTGTAGCGCGAATTTCCATCATTGAAGATTTTCTTGAAGGTCCTACTAAAGATCTACTTCATCACGAAAAATTATCGCTGTATAGTGGAAGGCCAGGGATGCTCATAGCAAGAGCTATAATTGCACGAAAAAACAACTCTGAAATTCAAAAATTAAAAGTACAGGCTGATTTAGACTTTATCATACAGGAATTACAAGAAGCATCATTTGTTATAACACCGTTCGCTTCCGGAATAGCGGGTATTGGTTTTGCAATGGAACAGATTCAAGAATATGAGATTCTTAATGAAGATTTATTGCCAATAATAGATGAGATAGATGATACAGTCGCATCAGACGTTGAAAATTTAATTTCAAAATCTAATTATGATCTGTTGCATGGAGTAGTTGGATTGGGTGTTTGTCTCATTAGAAAACAGAAATTCGAAGAAGCCATAAAAATTATTGCTGGGTTGAGTGCCGAAGCAATTCGTACAAAGAAGGAAATAAAATGGAAACGTTTTGATAAACTTCATACACAAAAAAATATTTATGATTTGGGATTTGCACATGGCAATGCGGGCATACTGTTCTTTTTGGGTTTTGCCTATAGACATGATCTTCAGAAGGAACTTTGTAAAGAATTAATAACTGGGCTGTTTTCTTTTTATGATAACAATATTCAGAATTTGGAAGAGACCGGAAGCTTTTTTGCGTATTCCTATGATGCCGAGAGCTATGAATCAAAAAAGAAAGGTAAACAACATTCCCGATTGGCCTGGTGCTATGGCGATCTGGGAACATTAGTGACGCTTATTCGGGTCGCACTATGGCTGGATGATCTTGAGAAAGCAAAACATTATGAACAACTACTGGAAAGAACGCTAGGTAGAAGAGATCAAAAAGATGTAAAGGTTGTAGACGCCTGTTTTTGTCATGGAAGTGCCGGAAACGCTTTTCTTTATAAGCACGCTTATACGATAACAGGTAACAGTAACTTTAAAGATGAGGCTTTATATTGGATTAGTAATACACTGAAAATGGCAGATGATTCTAAAACAGGAAGCGGATACAATTTCTTAGTAGGAACCAGAGATGAAGACCCATATCAAAATGATTTCCCGGGCCTTCTTGAAGGATTTTTAGGAGTTTATTTAGTGCTTGAAAGTTTTATCAATAACGAAGAAAAATTAGTTAAAGAGCTTTTTTTTCTTGGTTAATAGTAAGAAAAAAATTAATTTAACACCAATAAATAATTAGTTTGCTATGAAGAATTTAAATGAACGAAAGGGACTTAATCTCAACAAAAAGGTGGTATCTAGCCTTGATGATGTAGTTCACAAGATTAAAGGAGGTTGGACAACTTCGGTAAGTAGATGCACTGGTAACTGGTGTTGTGGTCCGGGAGATTGCACTACTCAATCTGAAGATCCTGATCGTTACGAATAGTCGTAACAGGAGTTTCTCAAGTATAAATACCTCTCTAATTTTTTAGAATTTTAATTGGTAATTAAAATTAAGGATAATTAAAAAAATCAAGCTTAAAGAGTAGTCTAATTCTTAACAAAATATAGTTTCTTATTTTGATGAAGTAGTTTTTGAAATCAAAGGAGTTGTCTATACAACTTCATATAATTCGTAACTGGTTTTTGGTACTGTAATCCAGTCAGTTTATTACGCAATCCGAAGATATTGAACTTCAAGTATAGAAGAACTCTAAATTTTGGAAGATAAAATTCTTATAGCAATACTTTAAAATTAATCACTAATCTTAAACTATAGTATTATGAAAAAGTCAAATTCTAAAAAAGGTTTAAATCTCAACAAAAAGGTAATTTCAAATCTAGATGAAGTGGCTTCTAAATTAAAAGGAGGCGCTTGGACGACTTCTATTAGCAGATGCACATACGGTCCTATTTGTTGCGGTTTTGGAGATTGTACTACGGATACCGACGATCCAGATCGCTTTGAGTAACAAGAGTTTTTTATTCAAATTTAAAATCCTAAATGCAATTTATCGCATTCAGGATTTTTTTAGTATTTAACCATTGGCATTAATAGAAGAACCTTTTACGTGTTTTCTTTTAATGCGAAATTTCTTCCTTCTTGGACGTAACTTCCCAAAACTTCCCATTTGGATTTTACCGCGTCGGGATTTTTTGTCTCCTTTTCCCATTATAAATTCTAATTTAGTTTAGTAAAATTAACTTTTATTTTGTTGCTTTTTTATAGTATCCCTGTCAGTATCAAAAGTATTGGTTTTTTGATTTATATTGCTTGTTGGATTAGTAGGATTTGTTTGTTCTTTTGTTGGCTTGAATTTTCTTTTATCTTAAATATTTCCTATTTTATTTTTTTTGATTCTTATAGAAGATAAGAAAAAAAAGATTTAAACTCTATTAAGGGTTTCCTAAAATTTAGGCGGTTGTGTGCTTAATAAAGAATAAAAGGTACGTATCCCATACGCAATTTGTTTTACTTTGAGATTTTCATTCGGGCTATGTTGATTATTGTCAGGGTTTACCATGGGAATAATTACCGCAGGAATATTAAGGGTATTAATAAAAGCTGCGGTGGGTACTGTGCCCCCCATAATTCTTATTTTGACTGGTGATACTCCATGTAGTTCTGTAAGCACATTTTCTGCCCAAACGGCATATTTGTTATTCATAGCAGTTCTAAAAGGCGGGGTGACAGGACTTTCTTTAATGTATGCTATTCTATCATATTTTTGCCGCTGTTCATTAGAAGGCTCACTAGAGGTAATATAGTAGCCTTGCTTTTCAATATGCTTTTTAAGCAAGCCTTTGAGTCTTTCACCGTCACTTTCTGGTACTAACCTTATGTCAATTGCAGCGGTGGCTTTATCTGGAACAATGGTTCTTGCCTGCTCGCCAATCCATCCGGAAGACAATCCTCTTATATTTAAAGAAGGATATTGTAGTGATTCCTGATAATTAGCACCTACCTTTTCCGGGGTCTTAAAAGACAATCGCTTTTGAATTGCTAACTCATCATCTGGTACACTATTCAACACTTCTTTTGTTTGAGCATCCAGCGTAATACCATCATAATAGCCTTCAATAATTACTCTACCATCTGAGTCTTTCATGGATGCTAACAACTGAGCCATCTGAAACCCTGGATTAGGAGCATAATTTCCAAAATGGCCACTATGTTGAGGTTTAGCAGGGCCAAAAGTTGTAATATCTATGGTAGTAATACCTCTGCAACCATAAACTAATGTTGCTTTTTCAGATGCGTGTACGGGACCATCATTAATAATTATAAAATCTGCTGCTAAAAGTTCCCTATTTTTTTTAACTGCATCAGGTAGCGGTTTGCTTCCTTTTTCTTCTTCACCATCAAGAATAACTTTTATATTAAATGGAATTTTTTTCTTTTCTTGTTTTAGAAGGTCAAGTGCACTTAATAGCATCACTATTGGCCCTTTATCATCAGAGACAGATCGTCCAAAAAGGCGGGTCTCAAAATCAATATTTTCATTGAGCTTTGACCAGTCTTCTTCAATCCATTTACCATTCTCTTCTTTTTTGAGTACTACCTCATAAGGGTTTTTCTGATTCCACTGAGTAGGATCAACTGGTTGACCATCAAAATGCATATAAAATAAAATGGTTGGAAGTTCTTCAACCATAGGGCGAACTGCAAAGAAAAGAGGTTCCCCCTCTGTGGGTATAACTGCTGTATTAAAACCGCGAGAAGTAAATTGTTTGGTTAACCAGCTGATGTTTCGCATCACGCTGCTATGGTCTTTGGCATCATTAGGAATTGCTACAAATTCTTTGATATTCTCTGCAGCCTTGCGAACTTCCATTTTGATTTTTTCATCAAAATCCTGAGCTATTCCTGAAAGGCTTCCAAGAATCATAAAAAACAAACAAAATCTTTTCATTGGTTGAATAGAATTATGTATTAGTATACTTTTTTAGGAGTACTAAAATAACAATTCATTTAGTGTAAATCACAAAAATGCAATAGAATACTTACTTTATCGAATGGAGTTTATAAAGGGTTTAATTCCTTCAATTCCATCTCTAGAAAGCATTTTGATAAAGGCCGAACCAATTATAGCGCCTTTAGCATGGCTGGTGGCTTGCTGAAATGTTTCCCTATTACTTATTCCAAAGCCTACGATGCGTGATGCTTTCAAGTTAAGTGCTTCAATTCGTTTAAAATAGTTTTCTTGCTGTTGGCCAAAAGTATTTTTTGCACCCGTTACACTAGCACTACTTACCATATAAATAAATCCACCAGATACATCGTCTATGTATCTAATACGTTTTTCAGGGGTTTGAGGCGTAATAAGAAACATATTAAGTAAACCATAGTGGTCAAAAATTTCTTTGTATTGCTCATGGTAAACATCAACGGGCAAATCTGGTATGATAAGTCCATCAATTCCAATTTTTTGACATGCTTTACAAAATTGTTCTACACCATATTGCATCATAGGGTTGAAATAACCCATTAATACAAGTGGAATATGCACGTCTTTACGAATATCTTTTAGTTGTTGAAATAAATTTTCTGTGGTCATTCCATTTTTTAAAGCCTGGGTAGAGCTTGCTTGAATGGTGGGCCCATCTGCTAAAGGATCACTAAAAGGAAGTCCAATTTCAATCATGTCTACACCACTATTCTGTAACTCTTTGATTATTGATACTGTATCTTCTAAGGCAGGGAATCCTGCGGTAAAATAAATAGATAATAACTTTTTATTTTCTTGTAATTTCTGCTGTATTCTATTCATTCAGCTATAATTTAAAATAGTCAATATAAGTATTCAGGTCTTTGTCACCTCTACCAGAGAGGTTGATCACTACAATTTCATCTGCCTTAAATTTGCGTTGTTCAAATATGGCAAAAGCATGTGAGGTTTCTATTGCTGGAATAATACCTTCTAGTTGAGAAAGTTCTAATCCTGCTGTCATAGCTTCATCATCTGTAACAGATATAAATTCTGCTCTGCCTGATCTAAATAGATGTGCATGCATAGGGCCCACTCCTGGATAATCGAGTCCTGCAGAAATAGAATAAGGTTCGGTGATTTGACCATCTTGCGTTTGCATAAGTAATGTGCGGCTCCCATGAATAATCCCGTCTTTACCCAATGCCGAAGTTGCAGCACTCTCACCAGTATAAATACCTTTTCCTGCGGCTTCAACTGCAATAATATTAACCTCTGGAATATCTAAAAAATGATAATAAGTGCCAGCCGCATTACTGCCTCCGCCTACACAGGCAATAACATGATGCGGTAATTCACGCCCTTCTTTTTCCTTTAATTGCCATTTGATTTCTTCAGAGATAATAGATTGAAAACGAGCCACCATATCCGGATATGGATGAGGGCCTACAACAGATCCAATAATATAATGGGTGTCTACAGGATTATTAATCCAATCTCTAATGGCTTCATTGGTAGCATCTTTAAGGGTTTTACTTCCAGATTCTGCCGAACGCACTTCTGCGCCAAGCATCTTCATTCGGGCTACGTTGGGTGCTTGTCTTTTAATATCTACAGCGCCCATATAGACTATACACTTTATGCCCATTAATGCACATACAGTTGCAGTGGCTACTCCGTGTTGTCCCGCCCCAGTTTCCGCTATAATTCGGTTTTTACCTAATTTCTTTGCTAATAATATCTGGCCAATAGTATTGTTTACTTTATGTGCACCTGTGTGGCAAAGATCTTCGCGTTTTAAGTATATTTTAGTACCGTACTTTTTGGAAAGTCGATTCGCAAAATATAAAGGAGTAGGACGCCCTACATAATCTTTTAAAAGCGAATCAAATTCTTCTTTAAAAGAAGGTTCTGCGGTTATTTTTAAATATTTCTCTCTTAGTTCTTCAACATTTGGATAAAGCATTTCTGGAATATAAGCGCCTCCAAACTCGCCATAATATCCTTTTTCATTTACATGATATGTTTTCATAAATCAATTTTTTAATTTTATAACTGTTTGATAGAACTTACAAAGTCAATCAATAATTTAGCATTTTTGAGTCCGGGTTCCAATTCAAATTTGCTATTTACATCTATTGCATAACAATATTTGGCCATAGGTTCTTTTAAAAACTGTTGTATTTTATCAATTTCTGTTATACCAATTCCACCGCTTAAGAAATACGGTTTTTGAGATGGATATCCTTTTAAAACACTCCAGTCAAATGTATATCCATTTCCTCCAGGAAGTTTTCCTTTCGTATCAAAAAGGAAAAAATCACAAACAAGTTCGTAAGCTTTTAGCAAAGTGAAATCAAAATTATCTTTTATAGAAAATACTTTAATAATTTCTATGGGAAAGATCACTTCTTTTGTTAGTTGGCTTTTAAGACTTGCACAAAAGGCGGCACTTTCGGTACCATGCAATTGAATTGCTTTTAAGTCATGTTTTTTTATGAGCTTTACAATAACAGATACTTTTTCATCAACAAAAACTCCCGTTTTTTTAATAGTGTCTTTAATAGTTTTAGGAATATCGCCATTAAAGAAACGAGAAGAGGGTTCCCAGAATATAAAACCAAGATAATCAGGCTGTAAACTAGCTACTTCCTTTATATTATCTTTAAATTTCATACCACAAACCTTAATTTTCATATCCTATTGGTTTAGCTCTTTTATAAATTTTGTTGCTTCTTCACCAGGGTGGTTAGTTTTCATAAAGTTTTCTCCAATTAAAAACCCTTTGAATCCATATTTTTTCAATTCTTTAATGGCATTCACTGAGCTAATACCACTTTCAGACACCTTTACAAAGTCTTCCGGTATAAATTGCGCTAATCCCATACTGGTTTCAAGACTTACCTCAAATGTTTTTAAATTACGATTGTTCACGCCTAACATATTGACAGTGGGTACTAAAGATTTACTAAGTTCACTTTTATCATGAACTTCTAATAAGACTTCTAAACCTATACGTTGTGCAAACGACGACAATTCTTTTATTTCCTTTTCTGATAAAACGGCAGCTATTAATAGTATGAGATCTGCACCATAGGCTTTTGCTTCTAAAATCTGATATTCATCAATGATGAATTCTTTTCGTAGAAGTGGCAAGCCAGAAGAAGCGCGAGCTAATAATAAATCATCTAAAGATCCTCCAAAATATTTGCCATCTGTCAAAACAGACATTCCAGAAACACCTGCCTTCTCATAGCCGGAAGCTACTTCACTGACATTTAAGTTCTGATTGATTACCGCCTTAGATGGAGATCTTCTTTTATGTTCTGCAATAATTCCGGTTTTAGAGCTCATTAAACGTTTTGATAAACAAACCGTAGCCTTGCCAAAAAGTACAGAACTCTCCAGTTGAGAAATTGGAATCAACTGTTTTTTTAGTAAAACTTCTTTTCTTTTATCTGCTATGATTTTATCAAGTATATTCATCAATAATTGAATTTAGGCACTTAGGTTTTGCAGTTTTTTAAGCACTTCAAGTGCTTTTCCTTCCAGTAAAGAGGCTTTAGCTATTTCAAACCCTTCCTTAGGAGACAGATTTTTAATAGTGGCAATGGCCATACCCGCATTTGCACTCACCACATTGTTTTGTGCCTCGTTACCTTTACCGCTTATTACTTTCATAAATATAGCCGCAGCGCTTTCTATAGAGGTTCCTCCTGTAATTTCACTTGCTGCAACAGCTTTCACACCAAAATCTTCTGGTTTAAGTAAGGCTTCCGCATGGTTAGAAATAGTTTTTGTGTTTCCAGTAAGTGATATTTCATCATACCCATCAAGTGCATGAAGTACGGTAAAGTTTTTAGTAGTTTTTTGATAAAGATAGCCGTACATTCTGGCGAGTTCTAGATTAAATACCCCTACCATTTGATTATCTGGAAAAGCAGGGTTTACCATGGGGCCTAACATATTAAAGAATGTTTTCACAGCGAGCTCTTTTCTTATTGGGGCAACATTTTTCATTGCCGGATGAAATAGGGGAGCATGGAGAATGCATATACCTGTTTCTTCTAAACATTTCTTTAGAAAATCAACATTATTTGAAAATTTAATTCCTAAATACTCCATTACGTTACTGGATCCACAGGTAGATGATACGCCATAATTACCGTGTTTTGTTACAAGAACATCTGAGGCAGCAGTGACAAACGAGGAGAGTGTTGATATGTTAAAAGTATCTTTTCCATCTCCTCCAGTACCGCAAAGGTCTATGGTATTATAGCCATTTAGGTTTACTGGAATGCAGAGTTCTAAGAGCGCATTTCTAAAACCTTCAAGCTCTTCTATGGTAATACTCCGCATCATATATACGGTTAAAAAGGAAGCAATTTGGCTGGTATTATACTCCCCTTTGGAAATATTAACCAATACATTCTTTGCTTCTTCTTTAGAAATAGTTTCGTGATTAATGAGTCTATTGAGTATTTCTTTCATGACAAAGTTAGAAGTTAATCCAGTTTTTAAGCATTTGTTTTCCGTTTGGAGTTAGCACAGATTCAGGATGATACTGTACCGCTTTTACATCAAATATTTTATGTCTTAAAGACATTACCTGTCCGTTTTCATCAAAAGAGGTAGCTTCTAGAACATCTGGCAAATTGGTATCTACCACCCAAGAATGGTATCTACCTACTTCTATTTCTTTAGGTAAACCTTCAAATAGTGATTCATCGTCTACGGTAATAGTTACTTTGGTAGCCACCCCGTGATAAACTTTGTCAAGATTGATAAGTTTGGCACCAAATACTTCTCCAATAGCTTGCTGCCCTAAACAAACGCCTAAGATACTTTTACGAGCTGCATATGTAGCAATAATTGGTTTTAAAAGTCCGGCTTCATCCGGGATACCAGGTCCAGGAGAGAGTACTATTTTATCAAATGCATTCACTTCATCTAAGCTGAGCTGATCATTTCTTTTTACAGTTACCTCACAATTTAATTCTTCCAAATAATGAACTAGATTGTATGTAAAACTGTCATAATTATCTATAACAAGTATTTTTTTCATAATTAGATATTTTCAGCAATTTCTAGGGCATTATTGAGAGCCCCCAGCTTGTTATATACTTCCTGTAGTTCATTTTCCGGATTAGATTCTGATACCAATCCAGCACCTGCTTGAAAATGAAGCACATGGTTTTTACTCAAGAAAGTTCTAATCATAATAGCATGATTAAAATCCCCATTAAAATCCATAAAACCTATGGCACCTCCATAAAAATCCCGATTGCATTTTTCGTATTGTTCAATAAGTTGCATGGCCCTGTGTTTTGGAGCACCGCTTAACGTACCTGCCGGAAAAGTATCTGCTACCACTTGCATCGTATTAGTGTTTTTGCGCATTTTACCAGTAACTTTAGAAACCAGATGTATCACATGAGAAAAGAATTGAACTTCTCTGTAGGTCTCTACTTTAACAAAATTACCATGACGGCTAAGATCATTTCTTGCCAGATCTACTAACATTACATGTTCTGCATTTTCTTTTTTATCTACTGCTAATTTTTTAGCAAGTTCGGCATCCTGTAAATCATTACCCGTTCGCTTAAAAGTACCCGCAATTGGATGAATTTCTGCTTGACCATCTTTTACTATGAGTTGTGCTTCAGGGGAACTTCCAAAAATTTTGAAATCACCATAATCAAAATAGAAAAGGTAGGGTGATGGATTTACCGACCTTAGCGCCCGATAAACGTTAAACTCATCCCCTTTAAACTGTTGGCTAAAACGTCTGGAAAGCACTAGTTGAAAGACATCTCCTCTTTTACAGTGTTTTTTAGCCAAATTAACATGTTCAATATATTCTTTATCCTCTAAATTGGAACTAGGCCTTCCATCTCTTGTAAAATTATAGGAAGCAAAATTCTTAACTTTAAGAAGTTGTTCTATTTCTGCTATATTTTCTTCCTGCTCAAAACAATGAGCAAAAATATAGGCTTCATTCTTGAAATGATTAATAGCAATTATATTTTGATAAACTGCATAATAAATATCCGGTATATCTAATGCACCCTGTCTTTTTTCTATATTTACCTGTTCAAAATATCTAACGGCATCATAACTTATATAACCAAAAAGTCCATTATTAATAAACTTAAAATCATTAATGTCTGTCTTAAATAAGTTACCAAAAGATGTAATTTCTTCTGTGATATTGGTACTTTTTGTTATGGGAGAGACTTCTTTACTACCATTGGGTAATAACTTAATAATTTTTTCATTCTCTATTTTAATACTGGCTATGGGATTACAACATATGTATGAGAAACTATTATCATTAGCATGATAGTCACTACTTTCTAATAGTAAAGAATTAGGGAACCTATCTCTTATTTTTAAATATACACTTACGGGAGTAATGGTATCTGCTAAAATTTTTTTAAAATGAGTATTAATTCTAAATGAAGCGTTCATGTAGTGCGTATGTTCTTAAAATTTTTAATTAAAAAAGGCTTGTCGTGATTGACAAGCCTTTTATATGATATACAAAGAGATGTTAGCTCACGAGATTGACGTTTCGTAAGTTCCACCACCAATTGTTTAAATTTCTTTTTTTCATTGGGTCAAATATAGAAATGAAAATTATTAAATCAAATAAAACTTTCATAAAACACAAAAAAACCTGTCGCTGTTAAACGACAGGTTGCTATTAATCAATTAAAGGGATTAATTTACATTTGTAAATCTACTACCAGATCAAACTCATCATAAATAGTTTTGTCACCTAAATTATCAAAAAAGCTTCCAGAACCATAACGAACATCATATTTACTTCTATCTATTTTTAAAGCACCTGTAGCTTTGCTTCCATAAACAGAAAGATCAAATGTTATAGGATTAGTTTTATTCTTAATAGTAAGGTCTCCGGTTACTTCATATTTGTTTTTCCCAGTTGCTTTTGTCTCTGTAATCACTAATTTGGCAGTAGGGTGATTTTTAACTCCGAAGAAGTCATCAGATTTTAAATGACCATCTAATTTACCCTTATATTCTCCTTCCAAATCGGTACTACTAAGGCTGGTCATATCTACAACAAATTCTCCTCCTACAAGCTTATCAGCTTCAAAAGTCAAAAACCCACTTTTAAGGTTTACCGTTCCTTCATGAGAACCTGTAACCTTATATCCTTTCCAAGTCACAGTACTTTCTGTTGTTTTCACTTCTTTTTTATCTGCAATATTGGTAAATGCAACCGAACTTAGGATTACGGTCAAAATTAACGATAGGTTTAAAATTGTACGTTTCATTGTTTTTAAATTTTATTAATTAATTGTTTATAGTGTAGTAAATAATTCATTTTGTGAGCGACGCACTTTTTTGTAATGTTGCGTAGCATCTTCGTCAGATCTGTATCCAATAGTTGCCATCACTGCAGCATTGAGTCCTTTTTCTTTAAGGCCCAAAATTTCATCAAACTTTTCAGCTTCAAAACCTTCCATAGGACAAGCGTCAATTTTAAGTTCGGCAGCAGCAGATAACAAATTACCTAAGGCAATGTAAACTTGTTTTGCTGTCCATATTTGTTGTTGGTTAGATGAAAGTGAAGTAATTTTTGACTTCATAAAATCCCCGTATTCCTTCAGACTTTCTATTGAAATATCACGTTCTGAGCTCACCAGATTTAAATAATCATCAATAAAACTTTCTTGAACGGTAATTTTGTTACAAAATATAAAAAGATGTGAGGCGTCTACTACCTGAGACTGACCCCAAGAAGCGGCTTGTAGCTTTTCTCTGATTTCTGGAGTATCAATAATTAGGACCTCATAGGGTTGCAATCCATAAGAAGATGCAGTTAGTTGAATTGCATTTTTAAGTGTTTCCAAATACTCTGAACTAACTTTCTTACTGGGGTCAAATTTCTTGGTTGCATAACGCCATTCTAAAGATTTAATGTAATTACTCATGATTGTGATATTCAAATAAATTTAATAAATGATCTAGTTCTTGTAGTTTTTGGTCGTCAAAATTTTTTAAAAGCTCTTTTTCAGCAGCTGCAACTATAGAATCCATTTTTTTTAAAGATTCCATTCCCAATTTGGTAATAAATATCTCTACTTTTCTCCTGTTTGTTTCGCAAATAGACCGTTGCACATACCCTTTTTTTAGTAACTTATCTACTAATCTTGTAGTATTACTCATTTTACTAATCATACGTTCTTGAATGGTAAATAGGTTGGCAGGTTTCCCTTGCTGACCTCTTAAAATTCTTAAAACGTTAAATTGTTGCAGTGACATGTCAAAAGGCTTTAAGGTTTCAGCTATTTTTTCAGTAAGCATATTATTTACTAACATCAAATGAATAATAGTTCTGCTGTGAACAGGCAATACATTCTTGGTTTTTAAAATAGCTTCTATATTCATGTTGATACAATAATTGTATATACAAATGTATGTTATTTGTCATGATAATTAATAAGGACGAATAATAATTTTTTGTTAAAAAGCAAAAGGACTCTAATCTTAATCTCTAATTTTATCCTTTATATATATGATTATTAGAGGGATAATTTTATTTAGTGTTTTTGCATGTTTCTTATCTTGTAAATTGGAAAGGAAAGAAAATAATGAAACCTTAGCAAAGCTTGCCATAGAAACAGAAATGCCAAAGGCTGTTCTAATAAAAGATTCTATAAAAATAGAAGTATACGATTTTAAAGCCTTTGAGAAGTTTTTGCAAAAAGATGATGGAACTACCTATGTGATTAACTTCTGGGCTACATGGTGTGCACCCTGTGTTAAAGAATTGCCTTATTTTGAGCAGTTACAAGAAAAATATGCAGACAAAGATGTTGAAGTAATACTAGTTAGTTTGGATATGCCAAAAATGTATGAAACACATCTAATTCCTTTTGTAAAAAAGAAGAATTTAGAATTAAAAATTATAGCTTTGGATGATCCAAAGCAGAACTCTTGGATTCCAAAAGTTGATAAAAATTGGTCTGGGGCTATTCCTGCTACTTATATTTATAGAGGAAAAGCACATCAGTTTATAGAGTCTTCCTTAGAATTTGATGAATTGGAGCAGCTAACGTTAAACATTAAAAACAAAAAGCAATGAAATTTCCCTTTAGATTGATACTGTTGATTACCGTTTTTACCATCTCTGGTTTTAATACCCCCATTTTAGATAATGGATATGATATTGGTGATTACGCTCAAGATTTTACTTTAATGAATATTGACGGTAACAAAGTTTCATTAAAAGATTATAAGGATGCAAAAGGATTTTTGGTGATTTTTACTTGTAATAGCTGTCCATATGCAGTTGCTTATGAAGATAGGATTATTGCATTAGATAAAAAGTATAAAAAAGCAGGTGTTCCTGTCATCGCAATCAACCCTAATAATCCTTCTAAACAACCTAAAGACAGTTATACTTTAATGAAAAAACGTGCAGCTGATAAAGAATTTACGTTTCCTTACCTTTTTGATGAAGGACAAAAAGTTTTTCCAAAGTATGGAGCAACACGAACTCCACATGTTTACTTATTAGAAAATACAGCTAAAGGATATTTAGTGAAATATATTGGAGCTATAGATGACAATTATCAAGATGCATCTAGCGTAGAAGTAAAATACGTAGAAGATGCGGTAGATGCTATGTTGAGTGGGAAGAAAATAGATATTACTACCACAAAAGCTATAGGATGTTCCATAAAAGTTTAATTTTGTAAGTAGATTTTATTATAAATTTTAGAATTCATATTTATGGCTGATTTATCTCAAGAAGAATGGGCATCTCAATTTAAAGAAGACACAAATCCTTATTTGTTAGACGTAAGAACTCCAGAAGAATTTGAAGACGGTTATATACCAGGGGCAAAAAATATAGATATTTACTTGGGGCAAGAATTTGTAGAGCAAGTAGAAAAACTGGATAAGGATAAAAATTACTATGTGTATTGTAGGTCTGGAAAACGTAGTGGACAGGCTTGTTCTATAATGAATCAGTTGGGATTTGAAAATACTTTCAATCTTTCCGGAGGATTTATGGAATGGGAAGGTGATGTTCAAGACTAAAACTAAAATTAATCATAAGAAAAATCTCTCAATACGAGAGATTTTTTTACTTTTACAAGGATGCTTCGACCAATTCAAAAAAGTAAACTGCCATATATGGCTTTAAAATCGAAGTTGTAAAATGGGTGAAGGAAGATTTTTTACATTATCTATGGAAGTTTGGAAAATTTCAAAAGACCAACCTTTGTACTGCCTCCGGGGAAGATGTTATTATCTATGCTGTAGGAGAGCACAATGATAATTCAGGGCCTGATTTTTTCAATTCAAAATTGTTAATAGGAGATCAGTTATGGGCGGGCAATGTAGAGATTCATTTAAAATCTTCAGATTGGTACTTGCATAATCATGAAAAAGATTCTCGTTATAATAATGTAATCTTACATGTTGTTTGGGAGCATGATATTGAGGTTTTTAGAAGTGATGAAACCGTTATTCCAACCTTAGAATTACAACACTTTACAGACGTTTCTTTTTTAGATACGTATACTAATTTTATTGAAAAGAAACGTTCTTTTGTTTTATGTGAGAACGCTATAGAAACTATAGATGAGTTTCTTATTACCCATTGGAAAGATCAATTATTTGTAAAGCGTTTGGAGCATAAAACGGTTTTGTTATTAGAAGAACTTAAGAATTCTAATAATGACTGGGAAACTGTTTTGTTCAAAATTTTGTTGAAGAACTTTGGACTTAAAGTGAATGGGCAGAGCTTTTATGAAATTTCACAAGTTCTCGATTTCAAAATCATAAGAAAGGTAAGAGAAGAATCAGAAGTTCTTGAAAGTTTGTTTTTTGGTTGTGCAGGTCTTCTAGAAGAAACTGAGGTGCAAGATGGATATCATGAAGTATTAAAACATCATTTTGACTATTTACAAAAAAAATATATCCATCTAAAGATAACTCCTGTAAAACCTTTATTTTTTAGATTGCGCCCAGCAAATTTCCCAACCATTAGATTGTCTCAAATTGCTCAATTATACCATAAGCATGCATCTTTATTTGCCACTCTTATGGAAGCTAGATCTGTAGATGAGTTTTACAAAATTTTTGATGTTGGAGTAGCTGATTATTGGAAATATCATTATACATGGAATAAAAAATCTGCTTTTCATCAAAAAAGACTTACAAGAGGTTTTATAGATCTGCTTATTATTAATACCATTATTCCATTGAAATTTTGTTATCGCAAAGCAATGGGATTTGAGGAATATTCAGATATATTGAACCTTATTTCTTCTTTGACACCTGAAAAAAATAGTATTGTAGAAAAATTTAGAAAGTTAGGTGTTTCAAGCAAATCTGCTTTGGAAAGTCAGGCGATATTACAGCTTTACAATGGCTATTGCCAGCATAAAAAATGTCTTGAATGTGCTATTGGAAATCAACTACTAACCCATTAACGCACAATTATTTTTTTAGCGGAAAGCGTCTTTTTATCCTGAATAAGTCTTATGATGTAAATTCCAGGAAGTAAATTAGGACTAATTCTTTCATCTATAAAGTCAATTGTTTGCTTGTAGAGAACCCTTCCACATAAATCTATAATTTCCAAATCCCGCCCTGAACCTCCAGTGATTATTGATAACCGGCCTTCGTTTGTATAAGGGTTAGGATATACGATAAGTGTTTCATTGGTTGGAATAAATATATCTACTGAATCGGTTTTAATTTGGGTTCCATCTTGAAGTGTGATAATTGCATTATACGAATTGATACCAGCATCAGGTTCTGGATCTTCTATGCTAAGATTTAAGTTGTTAAAAGGGGCTTCTACAGAACTGATTGTTTCTGTTATTCCATTAATTGATTTTGTAAAAACAACATTTGAAACATTGATTATTGTACTTAGATTTAAAGTGGCATTAACAATGTTTTCTTCTGCTAGAAAAGCAAAAAAGTTTACGAAATAACAATTAACTCCTTGTAATTCATAGTTTAAGGTTCTTCCTTGAATTCCTTTTCCGTTTTCAAAAAGAGGAGTAATGCTAAAATAAGGATTGTTAAAGGTGCTTTTAGACAAGATGACAGTGGTGTCTTGTACAATTTCAACTACGTCCATGTAGCGTTCTCCTAAGTTATTTACTTGATATGCAACAGCATTTGGGATTTTATTCCAACCAAAAGCAATTTCATCTTCACAGTTATAAAGAACTAGTGGCAAAATTTCCGGAGAGACTCCAAATACATCAGAAGTAAAAATCTCAGAACCAATACGCATTCTAAGTTGAACGGTTCCTTGCATATTTGTAAAGTCTATTTCGGTTGATTCTCCGCTAAGATTTATTTGATCGTCCAAAATTTCCCAGCCATTATCATTGCTGTTTATTTCTAGTTGACCAATGGTGTTCGTAAATGAATTATTCCACCTTACGGAATTGATTGCCTCGTTTTCAACCCCATCATTAGCAGTTGGGTAGGTCCATTCAAATCTATCTTTTTCTTCAATAAAATAGGCAATAGAAAAGCTCTGGGCAGATGCGCTTATATTGGAACCGACAATATTTAAGATATAGGTTCCAGCAGTAGGGTTTTTAATTGAAATTAATTCGTTGTTGTTTAAGTGGTCTTCTCCTCGTACAGCAATTTTAGTGATAGAATCAATATGAGGAAATGAATTTAGTACCCAAGGTAGAGTCATGGTATTATCTGTATCTGTTAGGGACATATCAATATCATTCACCAATGCATTCGCATCTCCTGGATTTGCCGCCACATCATTCCAAGAAATAGCAATCCTGATTTGATCGGTGTTTTCAGGTATATTAATTGGGTAGGTAGCAGTTTGGTCTTGAGAAATAGTTCCTTCTCTATAATTGTTTTGCTCTAGAATTCTCATGCTTTGTAAAGCATTTATACTTCCATATCCAGATTGATAGTCTATAGCAGGTGGGCCTGTGTCCTCTGCGCCTGCAATAAATACTGCTCTTATAAGAGATGAATTAGGCAATTGTCCATTTTGATCTTTATAGTACTGCTGTAAAAGAATTGCGGTGCCGGAAACCAACGCAGATGCATCAGAGGTACCTCCAGGAGCATAACTTACCAATTCTGGTTTAACTCGTCCATCATAAGCAGGCCCTTTAGAACTTCTTGTGTCAATTGCTCCATTGCGATTAATGGCTCCAACCGTAAGGACGTTTTTTGCTGTTTTAAAATTTCCTGTTTGATTTGCATAGCCTTCAATCCCTGTGTACAGTCCATTTTCAGGTGTAGAAGTTCCGCTGTTACCAGATGAAAAAATATGGAGAAGCGTAGGTATTGTATTGAGTTGTAAATCATACGCCGCTGCTTCATTCCCATATCCATTTTCAATTAGCGTACCATAAGAATGATTTTGAACCGTAATATTATTTTCCAGAAAAGAAGTATCACCATCGGGAAATAATCTGAGAAAGCTTGAAGAAGTGAGTTGAGCGGCAGTAGCAACACCTATACCTTTGCTGGAAGAATTTCCTCCACCCGCTATTACAGTGCCCATTGCTGCGGCATGTTGGTCTAGCTCTGTTGCTTGAAGTCCCGTAAAAAATATACGGTTTTTAAAATCAATATCCGTAGAGTCAAATAAAAGTTCCTTAACCGAAACCGCCATCCCAGTGCCATTGATAGTAGGAAAATTATATTGAACTGTATTTATTCTGTTTACGCTTGTGTCGTTTTCATTTACCGGAGTTTCTGTCTTTGGAGTATGATAAAGATCTACATATGAAATTTGAATTTTTGAACTCAGTTTTAGAAGATCATTAAAAGTTAATTCAACAACAAAATTATTTTTATAATTATGTAGGATTTTTGCGTCTGGGAACATTAATCCGAATTGATTCTCAAAGGTTGAAGGATTTAAAGAATAAACAGAAACAGTTGTTTTTTTTTGTGAAGAACGATTTTTTCTAATAATGTCTTTTAAAGCAGAAGAAAACATCCAATCCCCTTGAAGTTTGAAAATAGAAGTTTGTTTGGTGTTTTGTATTTGCGCTTCTCCCGAAATATAGAGTATACAATAATTATTTGCTACTCTTCTCACGATGGATAAATCTGATTTTCTATCAAAATTTTTAAGATTCTCAGCGCTCGTTAGAAAAAAACCTTCTGAAAGTTTTTCCTTGGTGTATTTTTTTGCATTATCTGCTAACTCAGCAGGAATTATTTCTTGTGCAACCGCCTCCTTACAAAGACATATGACAAAAAATAAAAGTATAAGTTTTTTCATAAGACACTTGTAGGCTAAAATTCTGTATTGCAATTTATCGAAAAAAGATTTTCTGGTGAAGTTATACGATTTAATTTCAATATTTTAGGACAGTTTTTAACAAAATTAAGTATTTAACTCCCAAATTTAAATTATTATGAACAAGAAAAACAGAATTTTAAACTTAGTAAGTTCGGCAGCATTAGCAATATTAGTATTGGCTTCCTGTGAGAATGAAACTTCGGAAATCGGCAATAATACGGAAGAATTATCACAAGTTTCTTCCCAACTTCAAGCTTTAGGTTTTAATACGGAAAATTTGTTTGCAAGCACTCTGAATGGTAAAGATGGTTTTGTTGTTGAAGGGGATATTTTTTTAACCCGCCAACAAATTGCAGCGTTATCCCCAAGAATGAGTGTAAATAATGCAAACACCATAGACACAGAGCATTATCGAACCAATAATGTAGTTAGTTCTCCTCGTACTTTAAGCATTTATATGGATGCTGAATTTCGGGCACCAGCGCAAGCCGCTTTTGATGAAGCATTGGCACGATATAATTCACTAGGTCTTGATCTTACCTTTGTGAGATCTAATACTTCCGGAGCAGACATAGATGTTTTGGCAGAACGACTGGGGCGTGTTCCTGGCGGTGGAGTAATTTTGGGACAAAGTGCTGGTTTTCCCGATGCTAACGGAGATCCTGCTACTCCTGTAATTCTGAATTCAGCAGTATATAATCCAAGAAAAGATAATCCTCCTGCAGATATCGTTACGGTAATTGCGCATGAAATTGGTCATGCAATTGGTTTTAGACATACAGACTATTTTGACAGAAGCTTTAGTTGTGGACAGGGGGGAGATGAAGGTAGTGGAAGTATTGGAGCTGTTTACATCCCAGGTACTCCAGCAGGTCCTGAAAATGGTTCGTGGATGCTTGCTTGTAGCAATGGGACAGACAGACCTTTTACTTCTGGAGACCAGACAGCTTTAAGTACCCTGTACTAAAATCGTAAGGTCAGAATCAAAAAGTCAATTGATGTATATTATGATGCATCAATTGACTTTTTTTATTGGTATAAAATTATCATTTTTGTACCATGAGGATGTTGTATAACATTAGGTATTTTTTTGAAAGGCACGGTTTTGCGGTATCCTCTAGATTGGCAGAAAGACTAGGTATGAAAGCTAAAAATGTGAGGCTTTTTTTTATTTATGTGTCTTTTGCCACTTTTGGTGCTTGGTTTGCCGTGTATTTAACAATAGCTTTTTGGCTTAAATTAAAAGATTTAGTATACACTAAGAGGACTTCTGTATTTGATTTGTAGCTATGTTTAAATTGTTTCGTTCTAAATTCTACACAGCCCTTGCGCTTCTATTTCTGGTGTTTCTAACCGGATTATTTGGGTATCGTTTCTTTGCTGATTACTCATGGATTGACGCAGCCTATATGACCATAATTACCGTCACAACCGTAGGTTTTAGAGAGGTCCAACCAGCAGACGATAATACCAAATTATTTACCATATTTCTAATCGTATTCAGTGTATTTATATTTGCATATGCAATATCGGTAATTACCGAATATATATTGATCAAAAGTTCATTGCATAACTTTAAGACTCGAAGAATGAAGAAAAAGATTGATAAGCTTAAAAATCACATTATTATTTGTGGATATGGTAGAAACGGTAAGCAAGCTGCTGTAAAGCTAAAAGCATATAGACGCCCTTTCCTTGTTATAGAAAATGATAGAAAAATAATTGAGAAGCATATAGAAGAAGTTCTGTTCGTTGAAGGAAATGCGAACGAAGATGAGGTGCTTATGAAAGCTGGAATTGAGCATGCGAGCTGCCTTATAACTACACTTCCAAAAGATGCTGATAATCTTTTTGTTGTTTTGTCATCACGTCAATTAAATAAAGATTTAGTGATTATAAGCAGAGCTTCACAAGAAACTTCACAAAGAAAATTAAAATTAGCAGGGGCCAATAAAACCATTATGCCCGACAAAATTGGAGGAGATCATATGGCATCCTTAGTAGTGATGCCAGATCTTATAGAATTTATGGATCAACTATCTATAGAAGGTGAAAATACTATTAACTTAGAAGAAGTAGCTATAGAATCGCTCCCAGAAGACTATAAGTACCGCTCTCTCAGTGATCTTGATCTTAGAAAGAAAACAGGATGCACTGTAATTGGGTATAGAAATCCTGAAGGCACCTACTTAATTAATCCAGGTGCTGAAACAAAATTGATTCCCAATTCTAAAATTGTGGTACTTGGAAGACCTGAGCAAATCAAAAAATTAAATCAGATGTTCAACATCTCAGAAAGTTATATTTAACAAGTAAAATTTGATTTACGTTCATTTTTTTAGGATATTGACCCCTGTTTGTTTAAAAATTTATTTTAACTAATCCTAATATTTACTTTATGAGAAAAACATTTTTCTCTCTTCTTGCTGTATTTTTTCTATCTGGTATTTACGCTCAAGAATTAACTGTCAAGGAGACAATCAGCAATCCCTCAAATGAAATTAACGATGGTGTAATTACATTACAAGTAGAAGGAGGCACAGAACCGTATGTTTACAAATGGAGTAATCAGTCTACGGCACTCACTTCAAACCAAGCAATAGGACTTGTAGAAGGGCTTGAATATACCGTAAGTATTACAGATGCTACCGGATCTACAATAGAAAAATCATATATAGTACCTGCTGAAGCCATTACTGAAGTGTTCAATGGTACTATGAAACCCATTGTGGACGCTATTGGGAGTGTCCTTTTTTGGGATCCCTTTGCGGCAATTGGTATTTATGATCCAGTAATAAGAAATGATTCCGGTGAATCCATGTTGCATCCTAATGGAGATGAACGCACAAGACCTGTTCCATTTATTGTAATCTGGTTGGTAGTGGGAGCTTTATTCTTTACCCTTAGAATGGGCTTCATAAATATTAAAGGATTTAAACACGCAATACAATTAGCCAGAGGTCATTATGATGAAGGTGATGCACCTGGACAGGTGACTCATTTTCAAGCATTGGCTACCGCAGTTTCAGGTACTGTAGGGCTAGGAAATATAGCCGGAGTGGCAGTAGCTGTTTCCCTTGGTGGTGCCGGAGCTACTTTTTGGATGATATTTGCGGGATTTATAGGGATGTCATCTAAATTTGTAGAATGTACGTTAGGAGTTAAGTATAGAGATATTCTGCCTGATGGAAGAGTATTTGGAGGCCCAATGAACTATTTGGTGAAAGGACTCGATGCTCAAGGTAAAGGCAAATTAGGTAAAGTGCTTGCCTATATGTTTGCAGTGTTGTGCATAGGAGCTTCTTTTGGAGGTGGAAATATGTTTCAGGCGAATCAAGCGTTTGAACAATTAGAAGGCCAGTTTGCATTTTTATCGGGTAATGGATTTTGGTTTGGAGTGGTAACTGCTATTCTTGTTGGAGCTGTTATTATAGGAGGTATCAAAAGTATAGCGAACGTAACTGGAAAAATAGTCCCTTTAATGGCATCTATTTATGTGGTTTCTGCACTTATTATAGTGTTTATGCATATTGAGAATGTTGGAGCTGCCTTTGGAGAAATTATCTCTGGAGCATTTGATCCGGGAGCGCTTAAAGGAGGAATTATTGGTGTTTTAATTGTTGGGTTTCAACGTGCTGCTTTTTCTAATGAAGCAGGTGTTGGTTCTGCTGCAATTGCCCATTCTGCTGCTAAAACTAAACATCCTGTATCAGAAGGCTTTGTTGCCTTGTTAGAACCATTTATTGATACTGTTGTTGTTTGTACACTTACTGCTTTAGTATTAATTTTCACAGGTTTTCATCATGTTGAAGGTTTAAGTGGAGCTAAACTTACATCAGATGCTTTTGGCAGTGTTATATCTTGGTTTCCATATATTTTAGCTGGAGCAGTATTCCTTTTTGCTTTTTCTACTATGATTTCTTGGTCATACTATGGAATGCGTGCTTGGACATTTATTTTTGGGAAGAGCAGAAGAACAGAATTAGTTTATAAGTTTATATTCTTATTGTTTGTTATTATTGGGGCTTCCGTAAGTCTCGGAGCAGTTCTTGATTTTTCTGATATGATGATTTTAGCGATGTCGTTTCCCAATATTATAGGTCTCTATCTAATGTCTGGTGAGGTGAAGAAAGAATTGAATGATTATTGGAAGAAGCTTAAAAATAACGAATTATTCAAAAAACAAAAACCGGTAAAGGTGAAATAAATACTAAATCAAAGCACTATGAATAAAAAATCTCGTTTCGTTTTTCTTCGTAAAGAACGTAACGGGATTTTTTACCTTTTAATTCTATTGTGTTTTATTTTTATGCTTGTTTTTCTTCAACGGCAGTATTTAAACTCCAAGCCAGCTTATAATTATCATGATGTTTCACTTTTCTTAGACAAAGCAGAAAATAAACAAAAAGGAAAACAAAACAAGTCTAAATGGAAATTTAATCCCAACTATATAAGTGATTATTTTGGATATTCGTTAGGAATGCAGACTATTGAAATAGATGCATTGCATGCTTTTAGAAAGAAAAAGAAATATATTAAATCGGTTAAACATTTTCAAGAAATTACAGGGATTTCAGACTCCCTTTTAGAATTAATAGCTCCTAGATTTAGCTTTCCAAAATATCAAAAGAATAAGAGCAGAAACTTGTTGTCTAAATTTGAGTCTGCTAAAATGGATGTTAAGCACGACTTAAACAAAGCAGATTCTGTGGCTTTCACTAAGGTATATGGTATAGGCCCTGTTTTGGCAGGTCGCATTGTAAAATACAGGAGTTTTTTAGGTGGGTTTAATGAAGATGAGCAGCTTAAAGAAGTCTATGGTTTAAAACCTGAAATAATAGAAAATGTTTTAGAAAGGTTTACGGTGCAATCAACTCCAAACATAGTTCAAAGAGATATTAATTCCATAGCTTTAAAAGAATTGACAAAGATTCCATATATCTCTTCTGATGTGGCTAGGAAGATTATTATCTACCGATCTAAAGTGGGAAGTATCGACGAAATGAACGAATTAACAAAAATACAGGATTTTCCATCTGAAAAAATAAACATAATTAAAGTATATTTGACAATAAAATAAAATTGCTTTTAATGGAAATAGATATAGCTCATCAGATGAATTTTGACTATTCTGAAACACAGCAAATGATCGCGAATTCAGCAAAAGAATTTGCTGAAACACATATTCGACCTTACGTCATGGAATGGGATGAATCTCAGGAATTTCCAATTGATACAATGAAAAAAGCCGGTGAAATGGGCTTTCTTGGTATATTGGTTCCTGAGTCCTATGGAGGTTCGGGTTTGGGATATCACGAATATATTGCAATAATTGAAGAAATTTCCAAGGTAGATCCGTCTATAGGACTTTCTGTTGCCGCGCATAATTCATTATGTACAAATCACATACTTTCATTCGGTAATGAAGAACAAAAAAGTAAATGGCTTCCAAAGTTGGCAACAGGTGAATGGATTGGTGCCTGGGGCTTAACTGAGCACAATACAGGTTCTGATGCTGGAGGTATGAATACAACGGCAGTAAAGAAGGGTGACGATTGGATTATTAATGGAGCTAAAAATTTTATTACTCACGGAAAAAGTGGAGATGTAGCGGTTGTGATCGTAAGAACAGGAGAGAAAGGTGATTCTCATGGAATGACTGCCTTTGTAGTTGAGAAAGGAACTCCTGGTTTTAGTAGTGGAAAAAAGGAAAATAAATTAGGCATGCGTGCTAGTGAAACGGCAGAATTAGTTTTTGATAATTGTAGAGTTTCCGATGCTAACAGACTTGGCGAAATAGGGGAAGGGTTTATACAATCCATGAAAATATTAGATGGAGGCAGAATTTCTATAGGTGCGCTTTCATTAGGAATAGCTAAGGGTGCCTATGAAGCATCTTTAAAATATTCTAAAGAAAGGGTGCAATTTGGAAAGCCAATAAGTCATTTTCAAGGTATTTCATTTAAGTTGGCAGATATGGCAACAGAAATTGAAGCTTCTGAACTCTTATTACATAAAGCAGCTTTTGAAAAAAATGCAGGTAGAAAAATGACCAAAATAAGTGCTATGAGTAAAATGTATGCATCAGAAGTTTGCGTCAAGGTAGCCAATGAGGCTGTTCAGATTCATGGAGGTTATGGTTATACCAAAGATTTTCCAGTTGAAAAGTTTTACAGAGATGCTAAATTATGCACTATTGGAGAAGGTACCACAGAAATTCAAAAGTTAGTGATAGCCAGAAATATTCTTAAATAAAGAAGTTTAAAATATACGTATCTAAAATCGCCTTTATGAGGCGATTTTTTTGTTCAAACATTTCGTAAAAACAGATACTTAAAAAAAGATTAATTAACAAATCATTATTATGAAGCTTCTAAAATTATGAAATTAATAATTTTTTTAATTTAATATTAAACTATAGTCAAATTTTTAACAATCAAACGTTTTCGTTAGCTCAAACGTTAAAGTAATTTTATTTACCGATTTTTTTTATATAGATTGAAAGAAATTTAAACTAATTTAAACCAATTTATTATGAGAAAATTTAGTTATATGTACTTTTTCTTTTTTTCATGCCTATTGCTCTTTAGTTGTGAAAAAGGAGAGATCTTAGAGATTGAACAGCTTAATGAAGCTGTAATTTTAAATGACCAATCTGAAACTAATAAAAAAAATGGATACGCATCTAGATCTATTGGGTCTAAAGTTATGATGCAGGCTTTTTATTGGAATGTGCCTTTGGGTGGAACTTGGTGGAACACTGTAAAGGGAAAGATTCCTTCCTGGAAAAATGCAGGGATAGATGCTATTTGGCTCCCGCCTGTTAGCAAAGCTTTAGATGGTCCAAATTCTATGGGATATGATCCATTTGATTATTATGATTTTGGTAATTTTAATCAAAAAGGTTCAATAGAAACAAGGTTTGGATCTAAATCAGAGTTAATTTCCCTCATTAATACAGCCCATAACAACAATATTAGTGTAATAGCAGATATAGTCGTTAATCATAATAGTGGTGGAGATTCAGAGTATAATATTTTTACAAACGCAAATACTTATACAGATTACAATCCTGCTTCTGGTCTTTTTGATAGATCTCAATACGATTTTCATCCGAATGATTATCATACCAACGATACTGGAATATTTGGTGGTTTTGCAGACATATGTCATCATAAAGCGTATGTTCAGGATTGGCTTTGGAAGCGTTCTAACTCTGTTGGAAAGTACTATAAAAACACCATGGGCTTTGATGGGTGGCGGTTTGATTACGTAAAAGGATTTGAACCTTGGGTAGTGAAAGAATGGAAAAATGCTATTGGAGGGTTTACAGTGGGTGAGTATTGGGATGGAAATGCAGCCACGCTGGATTGGTGGTCTGATCAAGCTCAGGCGTCTGCTTTTGATTTTGCTTGTTATTACAGAATGAGAGATGCTTTTGTAGGAAATAATTTAAATCGTTTAAATGATGATATGTTGCTTAAAAGAAACCCTATGAAGGCTGTTACTTTTGTAACTAACCATGATACAGACGAGATTTTTAATGGAAAACTACTAGCATATGCTTTTATACTTACACATGAAGGTTATCCCACTATCTTTTATAATGATTACGAGCAATCGCTAGATAAAAATAAATTGAATAATCTAATATGGATACATAATAATAAAGCAAATGGTAATACCTCTGTTTTGTATACAGATATAGATGAATATGTTGCAAGAAGAAATGGTAGTCCTGGTCTAGTAGTTTATATAAATAACAGCAATTCATGGAAAGAACGTTGGATACCAACTAACTGGAATAATATACGTATTAAAGATTTCACAGGTCACTCTGGTTGGGAGCCAATAACCCAAGGTAATGGTTGGGTTAAAATTCAAGTTCCTCCTAATAGTTATAGTGTTTGGTCTCCTAAATAGAAAATAGGGTTTTTAATTTATAAAAATTAATTAATTTTGCATTCTAAACGAAAGGAGGTGATATGATATGTTAATAGTTCCTATTAAAGAAGGAGAGAATATTGATAGAGCATTGAAGCGCTATAAAAGGAAGTTTGATAGAACCAAAACGATGAAACAACTAAGAAGTCGTCAACATTTTACAAAACCATCTATCGAGAAAAGAACTCAAGTTCAGAAAGCTCAATATATTCAAGGTTTAAGAGATAACGAACAAGTTTAGTCTAAACCTAAATAACATTGCATGAACCGTTAGTGTGTAAAGTTTTTTAACTTTGCTTCTAACGGTTTTTTTTATGTCAATACAACAATTTCTGGATTATCTTTCGCTTGAAAAAAAATACTCAGATAATACCATTATCGCTTACCAAAGAGATATTCAGGTTTTTCAGGCATTTTGTAAAGATGAAATGGACATCAAAAATATTGATATTGTAAATTATGGACATATTAGACATTGGATTGTCTCTTTAGTAGATAACAAGGTGTCTAATAGATCTATTAATCGTAAAATTGCTGCGCTAAAGGCTTACTATAAATTCCTCCTTAAATGTAATGTTATCAGCGCAAACCCGCTACTAAAACATAAGGCATTAAAAACACAAAAAAAAGTAGAGATTCCTTTTTCATTGTCCGAAATGGAAAAAGTATTGGCACATTTAAAGGGTAAACAGGATTTTGAAAGTGTAAGAGACTGTTTAATAGTGGAACTTTTTTACACTACTGGTATCAGAAGAAGTGAATTAATAAATCTCAAATGTGGAGATGTAAATAAATCCGAAAGAATAATAAAGGTTTTGGGGAAGCGAAATAAAGAAAGAATCATACCTTTATTGAATGCATTGACAGATGATATAAAAAATTATTTAGTTTTAAGAAAAACTGTAAGTAATGAAACTTCTGATGATTTTTTCTTTTTAAGGAAGAATGGAAACAAATTGTATGAAACGCTTGTGTATAGAATAATAAATAATTATTTTAGTAAAGCATCTGCTAAAGCTAAAACGAGTCCTCATATTTTAAGACATACTTTTGCAACTCACATGCTTTCTCAAGGTGCTGATTTAAATTCCGTCAAGGAATTACTAGGACATTCAAGTCTTGCATCAACACAAGTATATACGCATAATAGTATTACTGAACTTAAAAAGGTTTATGCCAAGACTCACCCCCGAAACCGAAAAAATCTTGACGATTAAAAAAAGTTTAACCTAAAATCAACCAACATGAAAGTAAACACCCAATCCGTAAATTTCAATGCAGATCAAAAACTGATGAACTTTATTCAGAAGAGAATGGATAAACTTGAGGTTTATTATGACAGAGTGATTTCTTCAGATGTTTACCTGAAAGTGCAGAAAACCAGCACTAAAGAGAATAAAATTGTAGAGGTTAAAGTACATGTTCCAGGAGATGAGTTCATCGTAAAAAAGCAATGTAAGTCTTTTGAAGAGGGTATTGATATGGCTACTGATTCTTTAGGAAGAGTACTTTTGAAAAGAAAAGAAAAATTAAGAGCTCATATTTAGATTAAAATATTTTAAAAAATGTTTTGAATAAAAAAATAAATCTATACATTTGCAGTCCGTTAGAAATAGCGGACTTTTTTATGCTAAAAAGCCGATGTAGCTCAGCTGGCTAGAGCAGCTGATTTGTAATCAGCAGGTCGTGGGTTCGAGTCCCTCTATCGGCTCAAAAAAAGTTAAAAATCATGAGAATTAATTTCTCATGTGAAGTTCTTTAAATTAATGATTAAGGGGAGATACTCAAGCGGCCAACGAGGACAGACTGTAAATCTGTTGGTTTTTACCTTCGCAGGTTCGAATCCTGCTCTCCCCACTTAAGCACTCAAATAACTTGTGTATTAAAAGAAGCTTTGATCGTTTTCAATTGAAAGCCTGAAGTTTGTTCTTGTCAATTCACAATATTTGAAAAGTTTACAATGCGGGAGTAGCTCAGTTGGTAGAGCGTCAGCCTTCCAAGCTGAATGTCGCGAGTTCGAACCTCGTCTCCCGCTCCAAAACCCACGTCTTAAATATAAGGCGTGCCTAGAATATGCTCCTCGAGCAATCAAAGCCGATGTAGCTCAGGGGTAGAGCGTTTCCTTGGTAAGGAAGAGGTCACGGGTTCAATTCCCGTCATTGGCTCATGTTAAGTTTAAATTTGAACACTAATATATAACTAAGATTAAAATTAATTAAATCATGGCAAAGGAAACTTTTGATCGTTCCAAACCCCACTTAAATATTGGTACTATTGGACACGTAGATCACGGTAAAACTACTTTAACTGCTGCTATTACAAAAGTATTAGCTGACAAAGGACTTTCTGCAGTTAGAGATTTTGCTTCTATTGATAATGCTCCAGAAGAAAAGGAAAGAGGTATTACAATTAATACATCTCATGTAGAATATCAGACGGCTAATCGTCACTATGCACACGTTGATTGTCCTGGTCACGCCGATTATGTTAAGAACATGGTTACAGGTGCGGCTCAGATGGACGGAGCTATTTTGGTGGTTGCTGCTACAGATGGCCCTATGCCTCAAACACGTGAGCACATCCTTCTTGGCCGTCAAGTTGGTGTTCCAAGAATCGTGGTTTTCATGAACAAGGTAGATATGGTAGATGATGAAGAGCTACTTGAACTTGTTGAAATGGAAATTAGAGAGTTGTTGAGTTTCTATGAATATGACGGTGATAATGGACCTGTAGTTCAAGGTTCTGCTCTTGGTGCTCTTAATGGTGAAGAGAAATGGGTGGATACAGTGCTTGAATTAATGGAAGCTGTTGATAATTGGATTGAACTTCCTAAGCGTGATATTGAGAAAGATTTCTTAATGCCTGTTGAAGATGTATTTACTATCACAGGTCGTGGTACCGTTGCTACTGGTCGTATTGAGACTGGTGTTGCAAATACAGGTGATGCTGTGGATATCATTGGTATGGGTGCTGAGAAATTAACTTCTACTGTAACTGGTGTTGAGATGTTTAGAAAAATTCTTGACAGAGGTGAAGCAGGAGATAATGTAGGTATCTTATTGAGAGGTATTGAAAAGACTGATATCAAAAGAGGTATGGTAATCTGCAAGCCAGGTTCTGTAACTCCTCACTCTAAGTTTAAAGCTGAGGTGTATATCCTTAAAAAAGAAGAAGGTGGGCGTCACACTCCATTTCATAACAACTATCGTCCTCAGTTCTACGTTCGTACAACTGACGTGACAGGAACTATTAATCTTCCTGAAGGTGTTGAGATGGTAATGCCGGG
This sequence comes from Ascidiimonas meishanensis, assembly GCF_037782385.1. Classification (NCBI taxonomy): domain Bacteria; kingdom Pseudomonadati; phylum Bacteroidota; class Flavobacteriia; order Flavobacteriales; family Flavobacteriaceae; genus Ascidiimonas; species Ascidiimonas meishanensis. The sequence continues at coordinate 20,321 of NZ_JBBEXD010000011.1, read as the reverse complement.
TGATAACCTTACCATTATAGTTGAGCTTCTTCAGCCTATTGCACTTAGTTTAGGTCTTCGCTTCGCGATTCGTGAAGGTGGAAGAACTGTAGGTGCAGGTCAGGTAACTGAAATTCTTGACTAAATAATATTATATGATTACTTGGAAGGTGTCCACTTTATGGTGGATACCTTTTCAAGTGAATACGGGTGTAGCTCAGTTGGTAGAGCACTGGTCTCCAAAACCAGGTGTCGGGAGTTCGAGCCTCTCCTCCCGTGCAAAGAAAAATGAATTATGGCAATCATTACTTATGTAAAAGAATCATTTGATGAATTGAAAGCAAATGTAACCTGGCCAAGTTGGGCTGAAGGTCAAAACCTGATGGTGGTAGTTGCTGTTTTTTCAATTATCTTTTCCCTTGCAATATGGGGGGTTGATTCAATGTTTGTAAAGTTAATTCGGCTTTACTTCGATTTTGTTAAATAAATAATTACTAAGTCTGGGAACAATGGCAGAAGCATTGGTGAAAAATTGGTATGTGGTCAGAGCGGTAAGTGGTCAGGAAAATAAGGTTAAGTCATATATAGAAAATGAAATAGCCAGATTAGGTTATACTGATTATGTTGATGAGGTCTTGGTGCCTACCGAAAAAGTTATCCAGATTCGTAATGGTAAGAAAATAAATAAAGAGCGTGTCTATTTTCCTGGATACGTGATGGTGAAAGCTAATCTTGGTGGGGAAATAGTTCATGTTATCAAGTCAATAACTGGAGTGATTGGTTTTTTAGGAGAAGTAAAGGGTGGAGATCCTGTACCTCTTAGAAAGTCTGAAGTGAATAGAATGTTAGGAAAAGTGGATGAATTATCTGTGAAAACTGATAATATAGCGATTCCATACATACTCGGAGAGACGGTAAAAGTAATTGATGGACCTTTTAATGGGTTTAATGGAACGGTTGAGAAGATTAATGAAGAAAAGCGTAAGCTTGAAGTGATGGTGAAGATATTTGGAAGAAAAACTCCGTTGGAATTAAGCTATATGCAAGTAGAAAAAGTTTAGAACTGTTACATAAAAGAATGTGTTTGGCTTCCAATTGAATGCGTTCTATAAATTAAATTAAACAATGGCAAAAGAAGTAAGTAAAGTAGTTAAACTACAAGTTAGGGGAGGTGCTGCGAATCCGTCGCCACCGGTTGGACCCGCTTTAGGTGCTGCCGGAGTTAACATCATGGAGTTTTGTAAGCAATTTAATGCTAGAACTCAGGATAAGCCTGGAAAGGTTTTACCAGTTGTTATCACCGTCTATAAGGATAAGTCTTTTGAATTTATCGTTAAAACACCGCCAGCGGCAGTTCAGTTATTGGAAGCGGCAAAGATTAAAAGTGGATCTGGTGAGCCTAACCGTAAAAAAGTAGGTAGTGTTACTTGGGATCAATTAAAGACTATCGCAGAGGATAAAATGCAGGATTTAAATGCATTTACCATTGAATCAGCAATGAGTATGCTAGCAGGAACTGCAAGGTCTATGGGATTAACGGTATCTGGTGACAGACCTTTTTAATTTTTAAAGCATTTTGAAATGGCAAAATTGACTAAAAAACATAAAGAAGCACTTTCTAAAATAGATAAAAATAAATTTTATTCTGTTTCTGAGGCTTCTGCATTAGTAAAAGAAATTACAAATACAAAGTTTGATGCATCTGTTGATTTGGCAATACGTTTAGGAGTAGATCCTCGTAAAGCAAATCAAATGGTTCGTGGAGTGGTTACGTTACCTCACGGAACAGGTAAAGATGTTAAAGTACTTGCTTTGGTAACTCCAGATAAAGAGACTGAAGCTAAAGAAGCTGGTGCTGATTATGTAGGACTTGATGAGTTTCTTCAAAAAATTAAGGATGGTTGGACAGACGTTGACGTGATTATTACAATGCCTAGTGTTATGGGGAAATTAGGCCCGCTAGGTAGAATATTAGGTCCTAGAGGTTTAATGCCTAATCCAAAAACTGGTACAGTTACTATGGATGTAGCTAAAGCGGTTTCCGAGGTAAAGGCAGGTAAAATTGATTTTAAGGTTGATAAGACTGGTATAGTTCACGCTGCTGTTGGAAAAGCTTCTTTCAGTGCTGATAAAATTGCAGGTAATGCAAACGAATTAATACAGACAATTGTGAAATTAAAGCCAACTGCATCTAAAGGTACTTATATAAAGAGTATCAGTATGTCTAGCACTATGAGTCCTGGAATACCCTTAGATCATAAATCATTTTAATTGGTAGTTAATATTTTTAAACATGACTAGAGAAGAAAAATCAACGGTAATAGAAGATTTAACTGCGCAGTTAGCTGATAACACAATCATTTATTTAGCAGACATATCAGGTTTGGATGCCGATACAACCTCTAGATTAAGAAGAGCTTGTTTCAAGGCAGATATTAAACTTGCAGTAGTTAAAAATACATTGCTTTCAAAAGCAATGGAAGCTTCAGATAAGGACTTTGGTGAATTGCCATCGGTATTAAAGGGTAATACCTCTTTAATGTTTGCTCCAACTGGGAATAAGCCTGCAAAGCTTATCAAAGAGTTTCGTAAAAAATCTGAAAAGCCATTACTTAAAGGTGCTTTTATTGAAGAAGCAATTTATTTAGGGGATGAGCAATTGGATAATCTGGTAAACATTAAATCTAAAGAAGAGGTAATTGGCGATATTATTGGCTTATTACAATCTCCTGCTAAAAACGTTGTATCTGCACTTAAATCAGGTGGAGGTAAATTGGCAGGAATTCTCAAGACTTTATCAGAGAAATAAATTAGTACGCACTTATAATCATTATATTAAAATTTTTAAAACGGTAGAAAATGGCAGATTTAAAAGAATTCGCAGAACAATTAGTTAACTTAACTGTAAAAGAAGTTAATGAGTTAGCTGATATACTTAAAGAAGAATATGGCATTGAGCCTGCAGCAGCTGCAGTAGCAGTAGCAGGTGGTGCAGCAGCAGGTGGCGGAGAAGCAGCTGAAGAAAAATCAGAATTCGACGTAATCCTTAAAGCAGCAGGTGGTTCAAAATTAGCAGTTGTTAAGTTGGTAAAAGAGCTTACAGGTCTTGGGCTTAAAGAAGCTAAAGATATTGTTGATGGTGCACCAACTGCAGTAAAAGAAGGTATTTCTAAAGATGAGGCCGAAGGTCTTAAGAAGTCTTTAGAAGACGCTGGAGCAGAGGTTGAGCTTAAGTAAGCTCGCCAAGCTTTAAAAACTTGGTTTAGGTCTTAGGAAAAATCTCCTTAAGACCTAAACCCTTTTGCGTATATAAACACTATATACGATTTATTATTTTTATTTTAATCAAAATTTGTCCATTGATGTTCACAAATCAGACTGAAAGATTAAATTTTGCCTCAGCTAAGAATACACCGAATTATCCGGATTTCTTAGACATTCAGATCAAATCATTCCAGGATTTTTTTCAACTGGAGACTAAACCTGAGGAAAGAGGGGATGAAGGGCTCTACAACACCTTCATGGAAAATTTTCCAATCACGGATGCTCGAAACCAATTTGTTCTTGAGTTTTTAGATTACTTTGTTGATCCTCCTAGATATTCCATACAGGAGTGTATTGAAAGAGGTCTAACTTATAGCGTTCCTTTAAAAGCGCGTTTAAAATTATACTGTACAGATCCGGAACACGAAGATTTCGAGACCATTGTGCAGGATGTATATTTGGGTACTATTCCTTATATGACACCGTCAGGTACATTTGTAATAAACGGAGCAGAAAGAGTAGTAGTTTCTCAATTACATAGATCACCAGGTGTTTTCTTCGGTCAATCTTTCCATGCCAATGGGACTAAGTTGTATTCTGCCAGAGTAATACCGTTCAAAGGTTCATGGATTGAATTCGCTACCGATATCAATAGCGTTATGTATGCCTATATTGATAGAAAAAAGAAATTACCCGTAACAACACTTTTCCGTGCTATAGGATTTGAGAGAGATAAAGACATTCTTGAGATATTTGACCTTGCCGAAGAGGTAAAAGTGTCAAAAAGTGGTCTTAAGAAAGTTTTAGGAAGAAAATTAGCTGCTCGTGTGCTTAATACATGGCATGAAGATTTCGTAGATGAAGATACTGGTGAAGTTGTTTCTATTGAGCGAAATGAAATTGTATTAGACAGAGATACGGTTCTTGAAAAGGATCATTTAGATGATATTCTGGAAGCAGATGTAAAAACAATTTTATTACATAAGGAAGAGAATCTATCTGCGGACTACGCAATTATTCATAATACTTTACAAAAGGATCCTACCAACTCAGAAAAAGAGGCAGTAGAACATATATACAGGCAGTTGCGTAACGCAGAACCACCAGATGAAGAAACTGCTCGTGGAATTATTGATAAATTGTTCTTTTCAGATCAACGTTACAATTTAGGTGATGTTGGACGTTATAGGATGAATAAAAAATTGGGACTAAATATTGAAATGGATAAGCAGGTGCTTACCAAAGACGATATTATTACCATCGTAAAATATCTTATTGAGCTTATTAACTCAAAAGCTGAGATTGATGATATTGATCACCTTTCTAATAGAAGGGTAAGAACAGTAGGAGAACAACTATCAGCACAATTTGGTGTAGGTCTTGCAAGAATGGCAAGAACTATTAGAGAACGAATGAATGTAAGAGATAATGAGGTATTTACTCCTATTGATCTTATTAATGCAAAAACGCTCTCTTCTGTTATTAATTCATTCTTTGGAACTAATCAGTTGTCTCAATTTATGGATCAAACAAATCCATTGGCTGAGATTACGCATAAAAGAAGGTTGTCTGCTTTAGGACCAGGGGGACTTTCAAGAGAAAGAGCAGGTTTTGAGGTTCGAGATGTTCACTACACTCACTATGGAAGACTTTGTCCTATTGAAACACCTGAAGGACCCAATATTGGTTTAATTTCTTCCCTCAGTGTATTTGCAAAAATTAATAGTATGGGGTTCATTGAAACTCCTTATAGAAAAGTTACAGAAGGAAAAGTTGATTTAAGTGAAATTATTTATCTGAGTGCAGAAGAAGAAGAAGAGCGTTTGATAGCACAGGCAAATATTCCATTAACGGAAGATGGAACTATCAATACGGATAAGGTAATTGCTAGGGAAGAAGGAGATTTTCCTGTAGTAGACCCTAGTCAGGTACATTATACAGATGTAGCGCCAAATCAAATTGCTTCTATTTCTGCATCTCTAATTCCATTTTTAGAGCACGATGATGCAAACCGGGCACTAATGGGATCAAACATGATGCGTCAAGCTGTACCGCTACTTCGTCCAGAATCTCCAATAGTTGGAACAGGATTGGAACGTCAGGTGGCTTCAGATTCGCGTGTTTTAATTAATGCCGAAGGAAACGGAGCTGTAGAATATGTAGATGCCAATAAGATTTCTATCAAATATGATCGAACTGAAGAAGAACGCTTGGTGAGTTTTGATGATGACTCTAAAACGTACAACCTCATTAAATTTAGAAAAACAAATCAGGGAACTTCTATTAACTTAAAACCTATCGTTCGTAAAGGAGATAGAGTTTCTAAAGGACAGGTACTTTGCGAAGGCTATGCTACTCAGCAAGGAGAACTTGCTTTGGGAAGAAATTTAAAAGTTGCCTTCATGCCTTGGAAAGGTTATAATTTTGAAGATGCGATTGTAATTTCTGAGAAAGTGGTTAGAGAAGATATTTTTACTTCCATTCATATAGATGAATATTCGCTTGAGGTTAGAGATACAAAACTTGGAGCAGAAGAATTAACTAATGATATACCAAATGTTTCTGAAGAGGCCACTAAGGATCTAGATGAACACGGTATGATTCGTATAGGAGCAGAAGTGAAACCTGGTGATATTTTAATTGGAAAGATTACGCCAAAAGGAGAGTCTGATCCAACACCGGAAGAAAAATTACTTCGTGCAATCTTTGGTGATAAGGCAGGAGATGTTAAAGATGCTTCTTTAAAAGCTTCTCCTTCATTAAGGGGAGTAGTGATAGATAAGAAGTTATTTAGTAGAGCTATAAAGGATAAGCGCAAACGAGCAAAAGATAAAGAAGATGTTTCAAAACTTGAAATGGAATACGCTTCTAAGTTTGAGCAATTGAAAGATGTACTTATTGAAAAACTTTTTGCCCTTGTAAATGGTAAAACTTCACAAGGAGTATTGAACGACTTAGGTGAAGAAGTACTTCCAAAAGGTAAAAAGTATACTCTTAAAATGCTTCATGCAGTAGAAGATTTTGCACACCTTGTTTCTGGTAGCTGGACTACAGATAATAATACAAACACGTTAGTTGCAGATCTGCTTCATAATTTTAAAATCAAATTAAACGATCTTCAGGGGTCTTTAAGAAGAGATAAATTTACGATATCTGTAGGTGATGAGCTTCCAGCTGGTATCATGAAATTGGCTAAGGTATATATCGCTAAGAAGCGTAAACTTAAGGTAGGAGATAAGATGGCAGGTCGTCACGGTAATAAAGGTATTGTAGCACGTATTGTACGTGATGAAGATATGCCTTTCTTAGAAGACGGAACTCCTGTAGATATCGTGTTGAATCCATTAGGTGTACCTTCTCGTATGAATATAGGTCAGATTTATGAAACTGTTTTAGGATGGGCTGGTCAAAAGCTTACTAAAAAGTTTGCTACCCCTATTTTTGATGGAGCTTCTTTAGATCAAATTAATGAGCTTACGGATAGTGCGGGTATTCCAAGATTTGGACATACGTATCTTTACGATGGTGGAACCGGTGAGCGTTTTGATCAGGCAGCTACTGTGGGTGTAATTTATATGCTTAAATTAGGTCACATGGTAGATGATAAGATGCATGCACGTTCTATTGGCCCCTACTCTTTAATTACGCAGCAACCATTAGGTGGTAAAGCCCAATTTGGTGGTCAGCGTTTTGGAGAGATGGAAGTTTGGGCGCTAGAAGCTTATGGAGCATCAAGTACGCTTAGAGAGATTTTAACAGTTAAATCTGATGATGTGATTGGTAGGGCTAAAACTTACGAATCTATTGTTAAGGGAGAATCAATGCCTGAACCAGGCTTGCCAGAATCATTCAATGTATTAATGCATGAATTAAAAGGGCTTGGATTAGACATACGATTAGAAGAATAAAGGCTTGTATAAGCTTTAACAATAACACACTTAAATTCATTATCACCATTATATTATGGCTAGAGCAAAAGATAAGAATACAGTACAGAGATTTAATAAAATCTCTATAGGTTTAGCTTCTCCGGAATCAATTCTTGCAGAATCGAGAGGTGAGGTGCTAAAACCTGAAACTATTAACTATAGAACACATAAGCCAGAGCGCGATGGTTTATTTTGTGAGCGTATTTTTGGTCCTGTAAAGGATTACGAATGTGCTTGTGGAAAGTACAAAAGAATACGCTACAAAGGAATCGTATGTGATAGATGTGGGGTAGAGGTAACGGAGAAAAAGGTACGTAGAGATCGAGTAGGGCATATTAACTTAGTAGTACCAGTTGCGCATATTTGGTATTTTAGATCATTGCCTAATAAAATTGGTTACTTACTTGGATTACCATCTAAGAAACTTGATATGATTATCTATTATGAAAGATATGTAGTCATTCAAGCAGGTATTGCCAAAAGTGCTGAAGGTGAAGAATTGAAGAAATTAGATTTTCTTACTGAGGAGGAGTATTTAAATATTTTAGAAACACTTCCACCAGAGAATCAGTATTTAGAAGATTCAGATCCTAATAAGTTTATTGCCAAAATGGGAGCAGAGTGTCTTATAGACCTCCTTTCAAGGATAAAACTTGATGAACTTTCTTATGATTTAAGACATAAAGCAAATCACGAGACAAGCAAACAACGTAAAACAGAAGCGTTAAAACGTCTTCAGGTAGTAGAAGCACTTCGGGAAGCACAAACAAACCGTGAGAATAATCCAGAGTGGATGATCATGAAAGTGGTTCCGGTAATTCCACCAGAATTACGTCCATTAGTGCCTTTAGATGGGGGTAGATTTGCTACTTCAGATCTAAATGATTTATACCGTAGAGTTATTATTCGTAACAATCGTCTTAAAAGACTTATGGAGATCAAAGCTCCTGAAGTTATCTTAAGAAATGAAAAGCGTATGCTTCAAGAATCTGTAGATTCTTTGTTTGATAATACTAGAAAAGCTTCTGCAGTTAAAACAGAATCTAATAGACCATTAAAGTCACTTTCAGATTCGCTTAAAGGAAAACAAGGGCGTTTTCGTCAAAACCTATTAGGTAAACGTGTAGATTATTCAGCACGTTCTGTTATTGTTGTAGGACCTGAATTAAAATTGTTTGAATGCGGACTTCCAAAAGATATGGCAGCTGAACTTTATAAGCCTTTTGTAATTAGAAAGCTTATAGAACGTGGAATTGTTAAAACCGTAAAGTCCGCCAAAAAAATTATTGATAAAAAGGAACCTGTAGTTTGGGATATTTTAGAAAATGTGCTTAAGGGACACCCTGTGCTTCTCAATAGAGCTCCAACACTTCACCGTCTTGGTATACAAGCATTTCAACCTAAGCTTATAGAAGGTAAGGCAATTCAATTGCACCCGCTAGTATGTACTGCCTTTAATGCAGATTTTGATGGTGACCAAATGGCGGTTCACCTTCCTTTAGGGCCTGAAGCCATTTTAGAATCACAACTTTTAATGCTTGCTTCACATAATATTTTGAACCCTGCTAATGGTTCTCCAATTACCGTACCTTCTCAGGATATGGTACTTGGTTTATATTATATGACCAAGGGAAGAAGATCTACTGAAGAGCAGCCAGTTAAAGGTGAAGGGCTTACGTTTTATTCTCCAGAAGAAGTCACTATTGCTTTCAATGAAAAGAAAGTAAACTTGAACGCAATGATTAAGGTGCGTACAATGGACTTTAATGAGGCGGGGCATTTAGTTCCTCAGATAATTGAGACTACCGTTGGACGTGTATTATTTAACGAGGTGGTTCCTGAAGCTGCTGGATATGTAAATGAGGTATTAACTAAAAAGTCATTAAGAGATATTATTGGTAATATTCTTAAAGTGACCAACGTTCCTACCACTGCAGAATTTTTGGATCGAATTAAAGAAATGGGATATCGTTTTGCATTTCAAGGGGGACTTTCATTTAGTTTGGGGGATATTATTATTCCACAAGAGAAGCACAAAATGATTGATGAGGCCAATGTTCAGGTAGATGGTATTAAGATGAACTATAATATGGGGCTTATTACTAATAATGAGCGTTATAATCAGGTTATTGATATATGGACTTCAACGAACGCTGGACTTACAGAGTTAGCAATGAAACGAATCCGTGAAGATAATCAAGGGTTTAATTCTGTATACATGATGCTTGACTCCGGAGCAAGGGGGTCTAAAGAGCAAATTAGGCAACTTACCGGTATGCGTGGTTTAATGGCGAAGCCTAAAAAATCAACTGCTGGGGGTGGAGAAATTATTGAGAATCCAATTCTTTCAAACTTTAAAGAAGGACTATCTATTCTTGAATATTTTATTTCTACACACGGTGCACGTAAAGGACTTGCAGATACAGCACTTAAAACTGCAGATGCGGGTTATTTAACAAGACGTTTGGTAGATGTTTCACAAGATGTGATAATCAATATTGAAGATTGTGGAACTTTAAGAGGTGTAGAGGTTTCTGCATTGAAGAAAAATGATGAGATAGTAGAATCACTTGGTGAAAGAATTCTTGGTCGCGTAGCTTTACATGATGTTTTTGATCCGATTACGGAGGAACAGCTAATTTTTGCTGGTCAGGAAATCAGCGAAAAAGAATTGAAAAAAGTGAATGAATCACCAGTTGAATCTGTAGAAGTAAGATCTCCATTGACTTGCGAAGCAAAACGAGGTGTTTGTGCGAATTGTTATGGAAGAAACCTTTCTACTGGTAAGATGGTTCAAAAAGGTGAGGCCGTTGGTGTAGTAGCAGCTCAATCTATTGGAGAACCAGGTACACAGCTTACGCTTAGAACATTTCACGTGGGTGGTATTGCAGGAAATATTTCAGAAGAAAATAAACTTGAAACAAAATTCAATAGCAAGCTTGAGATAGAAGATCTTAAAATTGTTAAAGGAGAGAATGCTGAAGGTGAAAAAGTTGATATTGTAATTTCAAGAACTTCTGAGGTTAAGTTTATTGACGAGAAAACGGGCATTACCCTTAGTACAAGTAATATACCTTATGGGTCTCAGATCTTTGTAACCAATGGACAAACGGTTAAAGAAGGTGATGTGATTTGTAAGTGGGATCCTTATAATGGCGTAATTATCTCGGAATTCTCTGGGAAAATAGCTTATGAAAACGTGGATCAAGGTGTTACATATCAGGTTGAAATTGATGAGCAAACTGGATTCCAGGAAAAAGTAATTTCTGAGTCTCGTAATAAAAAATTAATTCCAACGCTTCTTATCAAAGATGCGAAAGGTGAAGTTTTACGCTCATACAACCTGCCAGTTGGAGCACATATTATGGTGGATGATGGTGAGAAGATTAAAGAAGGAAAGGTATTAGTTAAGATTCCACGTAAGTCTGCTAAAACAGGAGATATTACTGGAGGTCTTCCAAGAGTAACAGAACTCTTTGAAGCTAGAAACCCTTCTAACCCTGCGGTGGTGTCGGAAATTGATGGAGTGGTTTCTTTTGGTAAAATTAAAAGAGGTAACCGTGAAATTATTGTAGAGTCTAAGCTTGGTGAGATTAAAAAATACCTTGTAAAACTTTCAAATCAGATTCTGGTTCAAGAAAATGATTATGTTCGTGCAGGAATGCCATTGTCTGATGGATCAATTACACCAGATGATATTCTCAAAATCAAAGGACCTTCTGCAGTTCAGCAATATTTGGTCAATGAAGTTCAAGAAGTATATCGTCTTCAAGGTGTGAAAATTAATGATAAACACTTTGAGGTAGTGGTTAGACAAATGATGCGTAAGGTTCAAATTCAAGACCCAGGAGACACCATCTTCCTTGAAGGACAATTAGCTCATAAATACGACTTTATTCAGGAAAATGATGAGATTTTTGGAATGAAAGTAGTGGAAGATGCTGGAGATTCTACGAACTTTAAGGCTGGTAGAATTGTTTCGCCAAGAGAGTTACGGGATGAGAATTCTATCTTGAGAAGAGCAGATAAGAATCTTGTTAGCTCAAGAGATGCAATTCCTGCCACAGCAACCCCAATACTTCAAGGTATTACAAGAGCTTCGTTGCAGACTAAATCGTTTATCTCTGCTGCCTCGTTCCAGGAAACTACTAAAGTGCTTAATGAAGCTGCAGTAAGTGGTAAAGTAGATAATCTTGAAGGGTTAAAAGAAAATGTAATTGTGGGTCATAAAATCCCTGCTGGTACAGGTATGAGAGAATACGATAATATTATTGTAGGTTCTAAAGAAGAATATGATGAGATTATGGCTGGCAAGGAAGAAGTTAATTATCAATAATGAGTGAGCAAGAAAAGCAAGAGGGGCAGATTAATATTGAATTGGATGAGAAAATAGCAGAAGGAATTTATTCTAATCTGGCTATAATCAACCATTCGGTATCAGAATTTGTGGTAGACTTTATTAAGGTTATGCCTGGTAACCCAAAAGCAAAGGTGAAGAGTAGAATTATATTAACTCCTCAACATGCCAAAAGGTTTTTAAAAGCATTAAATGATAACGTACAACGCTTTGAAAACGCTCATGGAGAAATTAAAGACTATGAACAGCCTCCGTTGCCATTAAATTTTGGTCCAACTGGAGAAGCTTAATAATAAGAGCCCGGATGTTAAATCATCCGGGCTTTTTTGTATCTTTTAATCAGATTTTGTATTCCAAGCATAAATTGTAAATTATGAAAGGTGAACGGATAAAAAGTTATAATGAATTTTACTTGTTCTATTTAAGTGAACACAAGAACAAAACAAGTCGTATACTACACTTTATTGGGACCTTTCTTGTTTTTGCCCTTACTTTTATCTTTATATTTATGGGAGCTGGATGGATTTGGATACTTGTTCCCATAGCTGGTTACGGATTTGCATGGATAGGTCATTATTTTTTTGAAAAAAACAAACCAGCAACCTTTAAATATCCTTTGTGGAGTTTGCTATCTGATTTTAAGCTCTTTTTTGAAATAGTATTAGGAACCAAAACTTTTGATGCTTCAAAAGATAAAAGATAACATTACTTATATTCGGAGGTTAAATGGAATTTAATAGTAGGATACTTCTGTTTGGTCATTTCTAACGAAAAATGAGAATCGGCCAGAAAAACTAATTGCTCTTGTTTGTCTTTGGCTAGAAATTTTTGTTTTACTCTTTTAAATTCAGAGAATTCTTCATTTTTGGGGTCTTCCGGGTCTACCCAGCATGCTTTATGAACAGGGAAATTCTCATAGGTGCATTTAGCGCCATATTCATGTTCCAGTCTATACTGAATAACTTCATATTGCAGTGCTCCAACCGTGCCTATCACTTTTCTTCCATTCATATCAAGAGTGAAAAGTTGTGCAACACCTTCATCCATTAATTGATCAATACCCTTCATAAGTTGCTTAGCTTTCATAGGGTCTGCATTGTTGATATATCTAAAGTGTTCTGGAGAAAAGCTTGGAACGCCTTTGAAGTTTAGATTTTCTCCTGAGGTTAAAGTGTCACCTATCTTAAAATTACCAGTATCATGAAGTCCTACAATATCACCAGCATAAGAGACATCAACTATTTGTTTTTTCTCTGCAAAAAAAGCATTTGGACTTGAGAATTTTAATTTCTTTTGATTGCGAACATGTAAATAAGGTTTGTTTCTTTCAAAAGTACCAGATACTATTTTAATAAACGCTAGACGGTCTCTATGTTTAGGATCCATATTTGCATGGATTTTAAATACAAAACCACTAAAGTCTTTTTCACTGGGTTCTACCAAGCGCTCTTCAGACATTTTAGGTCTGGGCGGGGGAGCAATATCCACAAAACAGTCCAATAATTCCCGTACCCCAAAGTTGTTAAGTGCAGAACCAAAAAATACAGGTTGAAGGGTTCCATTCAGATATGCATCTCTGTCAAAAGAAGGATATACTTCATAAACTAATTCTAAATTTTCTCTAAGATTTTCTGCTTGTTGTTCTCCTATAATAGTATTGAGTGATGGGTCGTTTACATCATCAAAAGCAATGGTTTCTTCAATATTCTTTTTACTATCTCCACTAAACAAATTGATATTTTTCTCCCAAACATTATATATCCCTTTAAAATCATAACCCATTCCTATGGGGAAGCTTAAGGGAACCACGGTAAGACCTAGTTTCTTCTCTACTTCATCTAAGAGATCAAATGCATCTTTTCCTTCACGATCCAATTTATTGATAAAAACAATCATTGGGATGTTTCGCATCCTACATACTTCCACCAACTTTTCCGTTTGTTCTTCAACACCTTTGGCAACATCAATTACAACAATCACGCTATCTACCGCAGTAAGTGTTCTAAAAGTATCTTCTGCAAAGTCTTTGTGCCCAGGGGTGTCAAGAATATTTATTTTTTTCTCTCTATAATTAAATGCAAGAACAGAAGTTGCTACGGAAATTCCTCTTTGACGTTCTATTTCCATGAAATCACTGGTGGCACCTTTTTTTATTTTATTACTTTTTACGGCACCGGCTTCCTGAATAGCTCCTCCAAACAATAATAGTTTTTCCGTTAATGTAGTTTTACCAGCATCGGGGTGGGATATAATTCCAAATGTTCTCCTTTTTGAGATTTCGTTTAATAGGCTCATTAATTCTTGCTAATTATGCGGCAAAAATACTATTTTACTTTAATATCTTTCTCTTAATTAAAGACGTTCTTGTAAAGCGTATTTCGTCGATGATTTTATTCATTTTGTCTAAATATTAAGATTTTGTTTACAAGATCATTTGAATAATGAGACCTTGCTTACTATTTTAGTGACTTTTAAGACGAAGCAAATAATGCTTGCACAATGAAATTCTTCTATTCCCTCAATATTATTAATCTGATTTATCTTACGTAAAAGGTATATAAAAGAAATACTTCAGGCCTATGAAAATTACTACTTTTCGCAATTTTAATGCTGTTTTCTTTACAATTTCCCTGTTTTTCTATGGGATAAATATGTATTCACAAGGCACTCCAGTAGCATCTATAAATGCTTCTTATGTTGATGTCAACGATGCTTCAAATGATTACAGTATAGCTGGGGCTGGTAATACAGGAACCTATCCTACGGGAACTACATTTAATTTATTTTTCGCCTCAGCTACAACCACAGATAATGATTATAATTTATCTACTGTAAACAGTATGACTGTAGGCGCGGCAACTTTTAATTTTGAATCACAAGCAGATTTGGTTTTTGTAAGGAGAGTTAATAATGCCTTAGTGACAGGTGATAAAGAAATAATTTGGGCTGAATTAGAATCCAGTGCTGGAAATAATAGGACGCTTAGACCACAATATTTGCCTAGTATCGAGCAATCGTTTAATTCGTTAACCTTGAATATAGGTTCCGATGAATTCTTTGTGAACTCGAATGCTGGAAGCATTCATTACAGTAATATTGAAAGAATAGATTTTATATTCACCAATGGTTTTACTTCTGCCAACCCAGCAAATTCGGGGTTTGCTGTTTTTGAACGAAACGGTAACGATAATTTTAAAATAGCTGCAGTAACTGCTATAGATGGAAGTGGAAATCCTACTGCGTTTGGTTCTCTTGTTACTGTAAATTTAAGTCAATTTGGAGCGAATTTAAAACCTGTTAATTATGTGATTTTTGAAAGAGATCCAGATAATGGGGATGCTAATTTCAGGCCATCAGATAATGGAGGAACACAACAAGTTAGAGGTACCTATATTTCTCTTCAAGATTTAGGGATTACAGCCGGACAACCTTTCTATGGATATGTTGTTTTACCAGATGATGCGGTATCAACAGATTTCACATTAAACCCAACAAATACTCCAGCGGCTACGGGAGGCATTGATTTGCTTCCAGGAGGTGCAATTTTTACTAGTGATGGATTGCTTACAGCAATTATTCCAAATACAGATGGAGATGCGGTTGCAGATGATACTGATATAGACGATGATAATGACGGAATTTTAGATACCGATGAATATGTTGGTTTAGATCCTTTTGGTGATGAAGATGGTGATGGGATAGCCAATTTTGAAGATGTTGCAGATGGTGGGGGAGCTGGTGATGGCTCTTCAACAAATTATACAGATAGTAACGGTGACAATGTACCAGACGCTTTTGATGAAGATTTAGATGGTATTCCAAATCATTTAGACTTGGATAGCGATAATGATGGGATTCCAGATAATATAGAAGCTCAAACCACCACAGGCTATATTGCCCCTTCTGGAGATGGAGATGGTAATGGATTGGATGATTCTTATGAAAGTGCTCCCGGAGCTGGTGAAGGTATTAGTCCGGTTAATACAGATGGTTTTGATAATCCAGATTTTCTGGATTTGAATAGTGATAATGATGTGTCATCAGATACAGATGAAGCTAGTATTGTTTTAACAGGCAATGTAGGAGCAAATGGTCTTGATGCTGCAACAGATACTGCTGCTGATGATTACTCAGACCCTAATGGTAGTTTTGATAATACCCAGACAGATAATTTTTCCGACTTAGATGGAGATGTGTTGGTTTCTGGGGGAGATGTTGATTATAGAGACGATTTTAATAATGCGGGCTTAATATGTGGTCCTATCAACCAATTGTATCAAACAAGAGGTAATTCAGGCAATGGTCTTGCAGAAGTTTTTAGATACAACCCCTTTATAGCAGAGTATATATTGGTAGGTGCTTTACAAGGTGTAAGTAATGGTTCTGCTAGTAATTCTTCCTATAGTGCAGTAACTAATTATGTGTACTCTTCTACTGGAGGTTCTTCCATTAGAGTATATGACCCTGTTAACTCTTTTAATTTTGTCGGACAAATAAATCTTTCAGGTAATACAAGAAATTTCAATAATACATCTTTTGCAATAGAGCAATTTGTGGGTTTTGTAAATAATAATAGAATTGTGAAATTTGATGTGACGGGAATAGCTTCTTATCCAGCAACACTTCCAGTTATAGAAATTGATGTAGTTCCAGCTATTGGGGCGTCACCTGCTGATTATGCAGTAGTGGGTAATTTTATTTACGGCGTTAGCGGTTCGCAACTCTATATTATTAATGCAGACACAGGAGCTTCTCAAACAAGAAATTTAAACTTTGTTGGAAGTACAGCTCCTCCGGGAGGTGGTTGGGGTGCCGCCTGGCAAGACCGAGATGGGAATTTCTACGCATTTAGTAACAGTAGTGGTAATATTTTTAGAATAGTTGATATTGTTAATACAGTAGCAAACACATCTGGTGCTATTGACTTCACCCAAGTTTTTGAAGCAGATCCTTCAGGACAAAATGATGGTTTTGGATGTGAAATACAACCGAATCCATTAGATTGGGATGGAGATGGTGTAGAGGATAGTGTAGATTTAGATGATGATAATGATGGTATTCTTGATACTACTGAAAATGGAGGATTAGACCCGCAGGCTGATGTGGATGGGGATGGGGTGCCTGCAATTTTAGATGATAATGATAATGATCCAGGAATCGGAAACAATGATGGTAATGTTCAACCAGAATTTGATACAGATGGTGACAATATTCCAAATCAATTTGATTTAGATTCAGATAATGATGGTATTCCAGATAACATAGAAGCTCAAAGTACTACAGGATATATACCAAGAGCTGGTGCAGTAGGTTCTACTGGTATTGATACTGCATATGGTGATGGTTTTGATAACACAGAAGTAATAAATTCAGATGGAGCACTTGTAAATTCAGATACAGTTCCAGATTATCTAGATAATGATAGTGATAATGATGGTATTCAGGATATTGAAGAAGCCTTTGGAGGGACCGTATTATCAAATACGGATACAGATTTTGACGGTATAGATGATGCTTTTGATACCAATCCTGATGGAATCACTGATGCCGGAGCAGCTCAGAACGGTCTTAATCCATCTACATTACCAGATACAGATAGTGATCTGGGAGCAGGAGGCGATGTGGACTATAGAGATGTTAATGATGCGGATGGAGATGGTGTGCCAGACGATGTTGATTTTGATGACGATAATGATGGGGTGCTGGATAGTGATGAATTTTCTGGTGGTAATGATCCCTTTGGAGATGAAGATGGTGATGGTTTGCCTAATTATATAGATTCTGTTGACAATGGAAACGGAGGCGATGGATCTACAACAAATTATACAGATACAAATAGTGATGGTATTCCTGATGTTTATGATGCTGATAATGATGGAGTCCCTAATCATTTAGACCTTGACAGTGATAATGATGGTATTTATGATGCGGTAGAGGCAGGGCATGGTCAAGCGCATACCAACGGGATAGTTGATGGTGCTATTGGAACAGATGGTGTTCCAGATGCAGTGCAGAATGCTGGACAAGAAAATAGTGGTATTGTAAACTATACAACTGCTGATTCAGAGGATACCCCAGATGGTATTCCAGACTTTCTTGAAGTTGATGCCGATGGTGACGGATGTTTTGATACCGTAGAAGCAGGATTTACAGATGGAGATGATGATGGTTTTCTTGGAAGTGCTCCCGTAGCAGTAGACAATAATGGTGTAGTAACTTCTGGATCTGATGGATATACAGGAACTACGGCAGATGTTACAACAGTGAACCCAGATACTGATTTAGATGGAGATGCAGATAGTTGTGATGACGATGATGATAATGATGGAAACCCAGATGCAACAGATCCTTTTCCTTTAGCGCCAACTGCCAAGAATGATGCATTATTGGTAGGGATAGGTCTTTCAGGAACGGTGAATATTCTAGCTAATGATGATTTTATCCCTGGGGGAAGTGTTTCCTTAACGAATTTAGGAACAGGAAATGCAGCTGGTACTATAATTTTAGACCCATCTACAGGCGAGCTTACCTATACACCAGCAGCTGGTGAAGAAGGAACTACGGTTACATTGAACTATCAAGTATGTAATACGGCTGTTGCACCCCAAGTTTGTGCAACTGCTACCGTATTTATTACAGTAGCTCCAGATACTGATGGTGATGGAGTGCCAGATAACGCAGACTTAGATGATGATAATGATGGTATAACAGATAATCAAGAACTTAATTGTTCTCCAGCAAATATACTTGATTGGGATACGGCCACATGGACAGGAAATCCTCAAGCAGACCCAACGCCTGGCAATCCTAATACAGCTTCAACTACGATTAACGGAGTTACTTTTAGTGCAACGAGCGCTATTACAGCTGGAATTACTAATAATTTTGTTTCTAGGTATGCTACAGACATAAATGGGAAAGCAGGTCTACAGGTAATAGGTAGAATTAATGAATTGGATAATGGGGAACAAATAACATACACATTTGTATTCTCACAACCGGTAACTAACTTGAATTTTAGTATTGTTGATATTGATGCAAGTGATGATGTCGCTGATTATCCATTATATCGAGAACGAATTACAGCAACAGCTACAAATAATGGAAATCCGGTAACGCTTAACTTTAACAACGGATCAGCTATTCAAAATACGGGTATAGGTATTTATGATGGATCATCTTTTATTCCTACCAATCCACCAGCACCTGTAAGTGATGACGGGGATTTAAATTTCACTTTCCTTGATCCAGTTGATACAATAACAATAACGTATTCCAATCTTACATTCAACACAGATAATAGTCAGATAACTATATTATTTACGGATTTTACTTGGGATTGTCCATCTATAGATTCAGATGGAGATGGTATTGCAAATAACCTTGATCTTGATAGTGATAATGATGGTATTCTTGATATTATTGAAAGTGGAGCTGGTCTTACCGATGCAGATAATGATGGCAGAGTTGATGGTGCAGTTGGATCAAACGGAATTCCAGATGCGGCTGAAGACGGGGGAGTTGATGGAGCAGGAGTAAGTTTTAATCCACTTAATTCAGATATAGACAGTAATCCTAATTATTTAGATATTGATGCGGATAATGACGGAATTGTAGATAATATTGAAGGACAAAGTACAGCCGCCTATCTTACACCATCTGGTGATGATCTTGATGGTAACGGAGTAGATGATACGTATGATGCAAATCCAATAACTCCGGAAAATACAGATGGAACATTAGCTAACAGCGATGCGATACCAGATTATTTGGATACCGATTCTGATGGAGATGGTGAAAGTGATACCATAGAAGCATATGATACGGATGATGATGGTACCGCAAATACAGATCCTGCTGGAACCGATGCGGATGCAGATGGTCTTGATGATAATTTTGATAATTATGACAATACAACGCCTAATGCAGTAACCAACCCAACAAATAATGGTCAAACTGCTAGCAATCCATTTCCTGATACGGATTCTCCTGGCGGAGAACCAAACTGGAGAGAAGATATTAGCCCAAATATAGTTATTACAAAGGTAGATACTATTGATGATGGCGGTGATGGAAGAGTAGATGTAGGTGATACCATTAATTATGTATTTACAGTAACTAATACAGGAAATGTGCCAGTAACAAACATTACCGTAACAGATCCTTTGGTAACAGTAATTGGCGGTCCCTTGGTAAGTTTAGCAGCTGGTGCAAGTGATAATACAACATTCACAGCTACTTACACCATTACCCAAGCAGATATTGATGCCGGAAGCTTTACTAATAGCGCAACAGTATTTGGAGAAGACCCTAATGGTAATCCATTGACTAGCTTGTCTGATGACCCAGACGATGCTACCGATACTGATAGCGATAGTGATGGTAATCCAGATGATCCTACCGTAACAACTATTCTGCAACAACCAGAGCTTACCATCACAAAGGTAGATACCTTGAATGATGGAGGTGATGGAAGAATAGATGTTGGCGATACCATTAATTATGTATTTAGAGTTTCAAATTCTGGAAATGTAACTTTGACCAATATTGTAATAACAGATCCACTAGTAACAGTAACCAGTGGTTCATTAGCTATTTTAGCCCCAGGCACCACTAATGTTGGAGCTTTTACAGCTACTTATACAATTACGCAAGCAGATATAGATGCAGGAAGTTTTACCAATAGAGCCACGGTAACTGGCGAAGATCCAAATAACAATCCGGTAACTAGTTTGTCTGATGATCCAGACGATGCTACCGATACTGATAGCGACAGTGACGGTAATCCAGAT
>NZ_JBBEXD010000010.1:0-183093 GCF_037782385.1 Ascidiimonas meishanensis | reverse complement strand
CAGCGCAGATGGTACTGGGTAACCGGGAGAGTATGTCGCCGCCTTGCTCAAAAACCCTTCTCTATAAAGAGAAGGGTTTTTTTTGTTTAAAACTAAAATAATTCCATGCAGAGTATTTAGAGTGAACTAATATTCCAGACTCAAAACCCAAAAATATGGTATAGATTCCTTAAATCTGTACTGTATTTTTGGGTTTAAGCAGAAGGTTACAAAGAAAGAGTTCAATAGTTGTATGATGTACAATCATACCATTTCATATTCAAAAAAGGTATTTAGATATAATTTATAGTCTGTAATAGATTTAACTAATTTAGGGTTAAGGGTTTTAACCATTAAGGTTATCTGTTCTTGTAATGCTCCCATATCTGGAAAGACTTTCATGGCTACTTTGTTTTTCATCCATTGCCATCTTGTCTGCAGGATTAAGTTCTAGGCTATAAGGAGGTATTCTTAGGAGCCTTATATTATCAGCGATAGTGATGTTTTTAAGTTCATTTGGATTTTGATTGCTAAAGTCTCTAAGGAAATCTTCAAAGATGTCATTAGAGACCAAAGGTGTTTCCCAATAGAAGCTATCACCAATAATAGGGGAGAAAAGAAAGATACCCAAGGTCATAACCAGTTGTAGCTGTGTTAATATCTTCCGACGCGCTTGATTCCCTTTGATACTAGTACGCATTTTTGTTTGGTCATTAATCCAAAACGGGATTCATCCAGAAAACAAAGGTTTACACTAGTATATTTATCTTTATCTAAACTATTTCTAATCTTAGATAAGGGATATGGTAGTTTTTTTAAAGGCTTCAAGAGCCCTATCATCTTAATCGTGATTACCTTAAGTACACTAATGTGATGTATTCTATAATGACTATATAAAGTCTTGTAGTTTATTGTTAACTCTTATCCAATCTAATATTCTAGATAACTGGTAATGATTGTTGTGGGATCCGATAGTTTTTCTCAAATCCCTTGATCGACTACTCTAGGGGTTTTCTCTACTCGTAAACCTCGGCTTTTTATCTTTAAATAAGAAACTATTCCTTCCTGTTGGTATAGCTTAATCCAATTATAGATCGTCTTACGTTCCTCACTTGAGTTTTTTTACTAACTGGTATTTGTAGCTTACCTTGCCTTGCCTTGCTTTATCAATAATAATGCTTTGGCTCTCCTCTTAATTTTTTGGAAATCTTTTTTTGTTTAAATGTTATTTTATAACAATTTAAATTTAGAATAATGAATTTACAATAGCGTAAAATGGGAATTCTGTATTAAGTATATGGTATAATTGTGGGACAAAAATTTATTTATATATTTAACTAAGTATAAATACTTAGATTTATTGTTTTTAGGATAATATCTCACTAAATAATAAAATTGATCATTATGAAAAATTCTGTTAATTTACCCGTTTTCAATATTTCAAATTTTCAGGATTATAATAATTGTATGGAATTTAATAGCAATTTTTATATAAGATCTTTTAATGACCATATTAATGTAAATCAGTTTATTGAAAAACCACACGGACATGATTTTTATTTATTGTTGTTAATTACAAAAGGAAGTGGAACACATTCAATTGATTACGAGGATTATAAAGTTGAGCCTGGGGTGATGTTTATCGTATCTCCTGGTCAAGTGCATTGTTGGTGTTTGGATAAGGATACAGATGGATATGTTCTATTTTTTAAAAAAGAATATTTTTTGATTGATTTTAAACTTGATAAATTGATGAAATTCCCATTTTTCAAATCATCAGCAAGTGTTCCCTATTTAAAATTAAATGTAGTTGAACAAGTTATTTTAATTGATTTATATAAAAAGATCAGTGAAGAATATCAAAATCATCTACTCAATTATCATGAAATGATACGACTTTATCTTAATGTTCTATTTGTAGAATTATCAAGGATTTATAGAAAAAATCATGAGTTTTGCATCACTTATAGTCATGAATTAATACAATTAAATCGTTTTGAATCACTTGTTAACAATTATTTTAAAGATCATAAAGCATTAGTTTTTTATGCCGAAAAAATGAATATTTCATTAAAGCAATTAGGTTATATATGTAAAAAAACGATTAATAAAACTCCTTCAACGATTCTTTTAGAACGAATCATTTTGGAAGCAAAACGACTTATCATTCATTCTGATATGTCTATTAGTTCTATTGCACATGAACTTAATTATAGTGATAACTCTTATTTTATTAGATTTTTCAAGAAAGTATGTAATAAAACTCCTGAACAGTTCCGTTACTCTTTTAAAGATCGGAATTAATAAATTTTCTTTCAGTTTCTTTAATTGGCAAATCATTTATGCTTGCGTAACGCTTTTTCATAAGACCATTTTTATCGAATTCCCAGTTCTCATTACCATAAGAGCGGCACCACTGCCCATTAGAGTCATGCCACTCATATTCAAAGCGCACAGCAATTTTATTTTCTGTAAAAGCCCAAAGTTCTTTTTTAAGTTTATAGGCTAATTCTTTCTTCCACTTAGTATCTAGAAAAGAAATAACTTCTTCTCTTCCGTTGATAAATAAATCCCTATTTCTCCATTCCGTATCTGGTGAATATGCAAGTGCAATTCTTTTAGAATTTTTACTATTCCATGCATCTTCTGCTAACTGTACTTTTTGGGTTGCCGTGTCAAAATTAAAAGGAGGTAGTGGATGTTTTTGTTCCATTATTTTTAGTATTTTCAAAAGGGCCATTCTGTTTTCTAGTAGCTTAGAACACTGCCATCTAACTACATTTAAGTAATACCCAATAAATTTTGAAATGCAATTTCAATGTATAAAGCGGGTTGGACGGAGTATGTGCAAATTATGTAAAACAAATGGATACTTTTTTTATTTTACACGAATATCGAAGCTGTTTACATATTCTTCTGGGAAATTAGGATCAAATTCTTTCCCCATAATTATATGCTTTTTATAAGTAGTTGAGGGAGCTTCATAGCCCATTTCTTTCATTTTAGCACCACATTCTGCAGCTAAATACACTTGTTCAGCTATTTTTTTGTAGTCAATGTCTTCTTTTACATATCCCCATCGCTTCATCTGAGTAAGTATCCAAACTCCCATTGAATGCCAAGGAAAGGGGTCAAATCCTATACGATCTGGTTCATTTAATACATTCCCTAAACCATCAGCATATCTTCCAGTAAGTACTTGAGCAATTACTGAAGCTGGTTGATTTAAATAGTTTTTTGGTGCTATTGCTTCGGCGATTCCTGCTCTATTTTCTTGTTTAGAAGAATAGTGAGTAGCATCTATTATTGCACTAAATAAAGCTGCATAAGTGTTTGGGTTATTCGTAACAAACTCTTGACTACAAGCAAATGCACAACAAGGGTGTCCTTCCCAAATTTCTTTAGTTAGTAAATGTAAGAACCCTACGTTTTCATAAACAGCCCTTTGGTTGAATGGGTCGGGCGATAAGTATCCATCTAAATTTCCTGCTCTTAAGTTTGCTACCATTTCTGGTGGTGGTACAACGCGAATCTGAATATCTTTGTCTGGATCTAACCCATGTTCTGCAACGTAGTAACGTAATAAAAAGTTATGCATAGAGTATTCAAAAGGAACTCCAAACTTAAACCCTTTCCACATTTTAGGGTCTCGTTTGTTTTTATGTTTGTTATGCAGACAAATCGCTTGTCCGTTTATGTTCTCTACAGCTGGCATTACATAAGGAACAGAACTGGAACCAGCACCCATAGTCATTGCTAATGGCATTGGAGTAAGCATATGCGAGGCATCATACTCGTTATTCAAACTTTTATCTCTTGCTACTGCCCAACCAGCTGTTTTGATAACATCTACATCTAAACCATATTTTTCATAAAAGCCCATAGGCTTTGACATGATGATTGGGGTCGCACATGTAATAGGAACAAACCCAATGTTTAATTTAGTTTTTTCTAATTTAGAAGCACCTAGTTTTGTAGCACCTCCAGATTCTACTTTCTTTTTGGTATCGTTAATACAGGATTGTAATGCTCCAAGAGGGATAACTGATAAGAGCGCTGCTCTAAAAACACCGGCTCCAACGGTTCTAATAAATTGTCTTCGTTGTAAATCGTTACCTCCAAATATTGATTTTACAACTGAAGTTTCAACAAATCTGTTTACCATTTCTTCCTCTGTATGTGGAAGGTTTTGAACCATTTCCACATCGGACGAATGACAAGATTTACAACTACAACCTGCACCGTGAGACAAGTCGGATTTTTCACTAAATGGATCATCTAAGCTATTTACTGGCATAATTTCGTGTTTTTAGTTGTTGGTATTGATTTTACCATTTCTTATACGGAAGAAATTTACCGGTCATTGTAATTTGAACTCGATCTCCCTTAGGGTCTTCAACTTTATCTACATCCAGAGTGAAATCGATTGCACTCATAATTCCATCTCCAAATTTTTCATGCGTAATTTCTTTAATACTTGGTCCATAGACATATGCAATTTCAAAGAGTCTATAAATAAGTGGATCACTTGGTACCACTTGCCCCTCACCTTTTAAAGGGAATATTTTTAACATTTTTTCAACATCGATCCCTAATTCAAGTAAATTAACTACTGCAGCAGCTTCGGTATCATTTAACGAAGCACTTCCCAAACATGCGGCTGCTACACATACTGGGTTTAATCCGGTAGCAGTCGCTAGATCACTCCACGAAATTTCTTTTTTCATTTTAGTGTCTAAAATGATTTCTGTCATTTGTTTTTTGTCCATATTCGGTCTATTTAATTATTTTCTAATTGTAATTTCAATTGGTGTGGATCCACATCAATCGGTAAATCTTTTTCTTTTAAAGTTCCCTTCTTTATGTTTTCATTAATTGTTCCAGAATGATTCACGAGAAAATCAACCAAATAATTTCTAATATCATAATAGGCAGGGTGGTTAATAATGGTAGCTCTATTTCTTGGTTTCGGAATATTTACAGCTACGATTTCTGCTATTCTGGCTTCTGGCCCATCCGACATGAGAAGGATTCTATCCGAAAGTAATATTGCTTCATCAATATCATGTGTAATCATGAAAGTTGTTTGCTTGGTTTTATCGCATATTTCAACAAGCTTTTCTTGTAGTTTTCCTCGTGTTAAAGCATCTAATGCGCCGAAGGGTTCATCCATTAAAAGTAGACTAGGTTCTATTGCAAAAGCTCTGGCAATACCAACGCGTTGTTTCATCCCTCCAGAGAGTTCAGAAGGTTTTTTATACATGGCATCTTGTAGACCTACCATCTTTAAAAAATGAGTAGCTCTATTGGAGATATCATCGGTATTCATATTCTTAAATTTGCACTTAATGGCCATGGTTACATTTTTAAATACGGTAAGCCATGGAAGGATACTATGATTCTGAAAAATGACACCACGTTCTAAACTAGGAGCGTGAACCTCTTTCCCTAACATTGTAATTGAACCACTAGAAGGGATGTCTAAACCGGCAAGATTGTTTAGAATAGTAGATTTTCCACATCCAGAATGTCCAATGACACACATAAATTCACCTTTGTTCATTGTGAAATTAATATTCTCATAAATCGTTACAGAACCATTTTTACCTCTAATAGGATATGATTTTGATATATTTTCAACTTTTAAAAATTCTTGCATATTGGTTAGCTTTATTCTTGATAGTTAAAATATTTAGAAGATCTTGATATTAATGAGTCTAGAAACATTCCTATTAAACCAATCATTATTATGGAAAAAACAACGCTTGCTAAATCCAAATTATTCCATTCATTCCATACATAATACCCTATACCGGTTCCTCCTACAAGCATTTCTGCAGCTACAATAACCAACCATGAAATACCCATTGATATTCTTAGTCCAGTGAAAATTGTAGGCAATGCAGCAGGTAGTATTATTGTGAAAGCTGTCTTAAAATTGCTCATTTCTAGTGTTTTACCTACATTTAGAAAATCCTTTTTAACCGATATTACTCCAAAGGCGGTATTAATAAGCATAGGCCATATGGAACAAATAAATATGACAAATATGGAAGACATGATAGAGTCTTTTATTACGAATAATGCCAAAGGCATCCATGCTAAGGGAGATATAGGTTTTAATATTTGTATGTAAGGTTGCAAGGCCTTATAAAAAACAGGAGACATTCCTATAAGAAATCCTATTGGTAATGCGATAATAACGGATAATAGGTATCCAGCCATTACTCTGACCACAGAGTAAAGTAATTGTATGCCAATTCCTTTGTCATTTGGACCATTGTCATAAAATGGATCGCTTAATTCACTTATAGCGTGTCTAAATACTTCCATTGGACCTGGAACATGGGCTTGAGTTTCTCCCATACCCATTAATTTTTCGTATTCGGTCATGTCTTTTTTATTCCTTTCTCCAGAACTTGTAATAAGTTCTCCGACAATAAAAAACACAACTAATAATGTTAAGGAAAGTAAAATAGCTTTCTTGTTTTCGGTCATAATGAAATTGTTATTTTTAACTGATAACAAACATAGTAACGGAATATCACTTAGGTGTAGGACAATAAATCCTTTTTTCGGTACAAATTTTACTTTTTTCAGTATTTCTCTTATTTTAACAATTTTTAATCATTAAAAAATTAGAATATCCCTTTTTTATTTAGTCAAAATTCAAAATCATTAAGAATAGTTCAATAGGGATGTGGTGTTTAGGATGAGATATTCCAATTTAATTAGAATACGTCTGTACTATCGTCAATCCGTAATCTTTACTTGTGGGATATTCGTTTTAATCAATATGTCAACAACATTATGTTAGTATTAAGTATTTAATACAAAGTAGTGAGTAAATAGTGTATTGCCTGTTTGTTCAGTACTACTACAGATACAAGATCAAGTCCAATACAAGTTTAAGGTGGTTATAGCGATGGGGCTCACCTCTTACCATTCCGAACAGATTAGTTAAGCCCATCAGCGCAGATGGTACTGGGTAACCGGGAGAGTATGTCGCCGCCTTGCTCAAAAACCCTTCTCTATAAAGAGAAGGGTTTTTTTATGCCGCTATATCAATAGTATTACCACTCCTTTATTCCCAGCTTTTTTTTAGATATATTTATACAAATTATTGCGCTATGAGTAATAATCCTCAGGATGAAAAATTTAAAAAATGGCTGGATATTCTGCAACAAGAAAGTTGGCAGTTAGAACTTATTATTTCTGGTTTTGCAATTTTTGGTCTTTTTGCAATTAAAGAACCTATACATATCAATGTATTAGAAGCAGAAATGCAACGTAATGTTTATGCATCATTTCTTTGGCAAGGTTTAATGATTTCATGGGTTATAATTACTTTTAACCTAATTATTCACGTAGTATTAAGAGGTTTATGGATAGGAGCTATTGGTCTTCGTTATGTATCAGATGATATTGATTATGACAAGCTAAGCTACAGTAAAAAATTTACGAATCATCTTCAAAAAAGAATTGGCTCCTTTGATAATTATGTGGCTACGCTAGAAAAGTATTGTAGTATCATATTTGCAGTTACTTTTCTGCTGGTATTTTATCTTATAGGATTATTGCTCATTACTTTTCTATTGACATTAATCGGTTTGTGGATAGATAAGGAAGAAACAAGTAGATTTTATCGATTTGGAATTGGTATACCACTTATTATTTTTATTTCGATAGGGAGTGTTTTTACATTTTTTGACTTTATTACGCAAGGTTGGCTAAAAAAGAAAAAGTGGACTACTTTTTTGTACTATCCTTTTTATTGGGTGTTTAAATATTTAACACTTTCTTTTTTATACCGTCCGATGGTTTATAATTTTCTAGACACCAAATTTGGAAAAAGATTGAGCTTGATTCTGGTACCGTTGTATATGGGGATTATAATTTTAGCGGGAACCGGTTTCAGCACGTCTAATTATATAAATAAAAATCTTAAAGCCAATAAGGTAGTGGCAGACCAAGAGAATTATTATGATGAAATTACTAAAGCAACACAATTTGTTCATCTTGCTGCCATTCCTTCAAAAGTAATCACAAACCCTTTTCTTAATGTTTTTATTGCGTATGGTAAATCTATAGAAGATGATGTTTTTTATTTTGAAAAATCCTTAGAACCTGAAGAGGATAAAAGAGGAATTTTTTCTATTTTCTCTTCAGGAGTAGTAAAAGAGGCTGAAAACAAACTCCCATTATATTTACAAACGGTAGAGGAGATGTACACTTTTAAAATAGACTCCCTAGAGCTTAAAGGGGCTTTTATCGTTTCGCGCAATCAGAGAAAGCAAATTGGCTTTGAAACATTTCTGGATATAGGCAATGTAAACAAAGGAAAGCATGCTTTGGAAATTTGGAGAAAAGACTATAGAAAGGACAGTATTATTCAAAGAAAAATAATAACGATTCCATTTTGGTATTACCCAGAGTAGTTGAAAAAGTTCTTTTACTAATTTTGTTTTCGATAATCATTCAAATCTAACATCTAATCATATTAAGGTATCGTACATATAGTATGCAAACAAGACAAGAAGAAATTTGGAATGCGGTCTCTCATGGAGTAGGAATTATTTTAGGGATAGTGGGGCTTGTGATACTTCTCTTTAATAATGGAGAGAAGACTCCGTATAGTACATTTAGCATAGTTCTCTATTCTTTATCTGTGATATTGTTGTATTCTGCTTCTACGATATACCATGCAGTAAGTGACTTAAAATGGAAAATAATATGGAGGAAAATAGACCATATCAGCATTTTTTTCTTAATAGCGGGTACTTATAGCCCTGTAGCTCTAATTACCCTTGAGAAAGGTTCTGGATGGCTCATTTTTTCTGTCGTTTGGGGGATTGCCTTTATAGGAACGCTATTGAAAATATTTTTTACAGGAAAATATGAATTAATATCTCTTATGCTTTATCTGATAATGGGATGGCTAATAATTTTTGATATGCAAAGCTTAATGGCAGCAATTACCTCCTTTGGTTTAAATTTGCTTATGTTAGGAGGTGGTCTTTACACTTTAGGGATATTTTTCTACGTAGTTAAAAAGATTCCTTATCATCATGTTATTTGGCATTTTTTTGTATTAGGAGGGAGTATTTCACATTTCTTTTTTATACTAATTGATGTGATTTAGGATTTTATAAAATCTTCGTATTCTCTAAAAAAATCTTCAAAAAGCAACATGTTTTTTTCTAGGAAAATCATTGTTTCCTGCCAGCTTTTTTTATTATGAATACTAACCTCTTCTTTTAAGACAAAGATTCTTGAAATTTCTTTTCCGTTGTCAAGATAATAGTCCTCTTCAAAAATTACTTCAGGAAGATATTCATTTTTAAGTATTGATTTTAAAGAAACTAGTTTTTCATAGTAATACATACGTTTCTCTATGTCAACACATTCAATAGCCAAAATGACCATTGCTATTTTAGTGTCAAAATAAAATTTAAAAGAGAAGTCACGAATTTTTGTGTTGTATAAAATCCATTTTCTTGGAAAAGACTTTCCAAACGAAATCCAGAATTCTTCTCTTATCTTTTTTGAGTCCTCTTTACTGAACATTTATAAAAAGTATGCGGTTACAACCCCAAAAGCGATTACTAAAAGTTTTCTAATATTGAAGGTATGCCCCTCGGAGCTTTCAAATAAAATGATGGTAGAAATATGAAGGAAAATCCCAATCACCAAAGCAGATATCTGAGTAAGATATGGTTCCAGAAAAGAAATATTTTCAGATAACAAGCTACCTATAGGTGTCATGCATCCAAACAGCACAAGAAGTATTACAACTTTAACCTTTGAAATTCCCTGATCTAGGAAAAAAGTACTTAAGATAATGGCAATGGGTATTTTATGAATAACAATACCCAGAACTAGCGACTCATGCATGTGTAAAGGAAAACCTTCCAAAATACTATGGATGCTTAAACTTGCAAATAGTAACCATGGAAAACTGGAAGTATCTTTATTTGCATGTACATGACCGTGTTCAGCTCCTTTAGAAAAGAATTCTAAAAAAATCTGAAAAAAAATCCCTAACATTATAAAAATCCCTACTTCACCAGAGGGTGATTTTTCATAAATTTCAGGCAATAGGTCAAATACAGTAAGGGATAACAAAAAAGCACCACTAAATGCAAGAAAAAGCTTGAGATTACTTTTTTTACGTGGTTTAATTAATATTGCAAAAATAAGCCCAGACAAAACCGCTGCGATAGGAAGTAAATAATTCATCATTGAAATACCATTATTAAACGCTCTGAAGAATCTTTTTGAAATGCATTTAATTTGTAGTCTCCAAAAGTACTTAATAGTGATACTCCTGAATGTTGAAAGTAAGCTTTGAAATCTTCGTAATTTAGAGATTTAACTCTTTCAGTGAAATGATACGCTTCATTTTCAAAATTGAAATCAATAGTCTTTAAAATGTAACCGTCTTGTATAAAACGATTAATATGAAATTCAATGTTATCAACAATTTTTATTTCATTAGGAACCAAATGTTTTTCCACGTAAGTGACGTTTAAAAAGTCTATAACGCCTACACCATTAGGTTTAAGAGCCTGCTTAATAGCTCTAATTGTATGGAGGTTATCTTCATCTTTATCAAAATATCCAAAACTGGTAAAAAGATTTAAAATAGCATCAAATTTTTGAGGATAGGGTTGAGACATATCATGCACGTCAAAGTGAAGTGAATTATTTTCAAATTTCTTTGCAAATGCAATGCTGTTTGCAGAAAGGTCTACCCCGGTAACATCAAATCCAAGCGTATTTAAATAAACGGAATGCCTTCCTTTTCCACAGGCTAAATCTAATATAGAAGCATTTGCTGGCAACTTTAAATAACTTGTAAGGTTATCCATAAACAATTGTGCTTCTTTATGATCTCGGTCACGATAAAGTGTGTGGTAAAAAGGTGTATCAAACCAATCAGTATACCAATTTTTAATCGGTTTTTGCATGCTTCTTTATTAAAGGTGCTAAATTAATGTATTTTTGCCTCTTAAGAGAAAGTCCTTATGGTAAATAATTATACAATGGTAGCCAAAACGCTCTTTGGTTTTGAAGAACTCTTGGAGACAGAATTGCGAAATTTAGGAGCAATGAATATTAAGAAAGGAGTGCGAAGCGTATCTTTTGAAGGTGATATTGGATTTATGTATAAGGCAAATCTTTGTTTACGTACAGCCATTAAAATATTGAAACCAATAGTCAGTTTTAAGGTAAGAGATGAGCAAGAACTATATGATGCTGTTTATAAAATGCCATGGCATAAATATCTTAGTGTTAATGATACGTTCGCAATTGATGCTACCGTACATTCAGAAAAGTTTAATCATTCCAAATATGTAGCTTTAAAATCAAAGGATGCTCTCGTAGATAAATTTCGCAATATAGAAGGCAGCAGACCCAATGTAGATATTAAGTTTCCAGACTTACGTATTCATGTCCATATTTTTAGAAATGAATGTACTATTTCTTTAGATAGTTCTGGCAGATCTTTACATCATAGGGGCTATAAAACGGCTACGAATATTGCCCCTATTAATGAGGTGCTTGCGGCAGGAATACTTTTGTTAAGTGGTTGGGATGGTCAATGTGATTTTCTAGATCCCATGTGTGGTAGTGGAACTATCCCTGTTGAAGCTGCAATGATTGCATGCAATATTCCAGCAAATATTAATAGAAAAGAATTTGCCTTTGAGAAATGGAATGATTTTGATGAAGATCTTTTTGAAAAAATAATTGAAAGTAGTTTAAAAAAAACAAGAGAGTTTCATTACGAAATTATAGGATATGATAAGGCTCCTTCTGCTGTCTGGAAAGCAAAACAAAATGTAAAGAATGCAAATTTATCTGAGTATATTAAAATAGAACAGGAAGATTTTTTTAAATCTGAAAAATATACAGAAAACAAATTACACATGGTATTCAATCCTCCTTATGGAGAACGTCTGGAGGTAGATATGGAGACTTTGTATGCGACTATTGGAGATACGTTAAAACAGAATTATCCCGGCACAGATGCTTGGTTTATTACCTCTAACATGGAAGCTTTAAAGCACGTGGGGTTAAGACCTTCTCGTAAAATTAGACTTTTCAATGGTAAGCTTGAAGCTAAACTAGTTAAATACGTAATGTATGAAGGAAGTAAAAAAGCAAAATATAATGCGTAAAAACCACATTTTATTATGAAACCTAAATACAAGGCTCTAGCATATAACTTTATAGGTTTCGCAATCTTATTTCTTGCAGCAAGATTTACCTTAGGGCATTTTCTTCCTATTAATCGTATTTTTTTAGCAGTAACTTCTGCTATCATTGCAAATGTAGTTGCCCCTAAATTTGGTGTTGTCAAGAATGAGGATGGTGAAAAAATTTTAATGAAGTGGATTTTCATTAAGGGTTTACGAGAATTAAAATAGCATTCTTGTTATTAATTATCGGAAAAGGTAGAAATCAGTATTTTCAATTAGTTTGTTATTATTTAGAAAAGTAATAATTTCTTTTTGTGCGTTTCGTTGTGCTACGGTGACAATTACCTGCGGTTTTTTTTCAGTAATGATGATTTTATAAGATTCCATTACTTGGTTATATATTTCTTTGCCGTGTTTTTTTGGATTGTTACTTACCCAAATGAACTCTTGATTTAATAGTTTTAATAATTTTGCCATTATTTTTCCTTTAGGTCCCGCTCCCCAGACCACTAGGGGTCGCTCAGGATCACGATCTAATTGAAAAAAGTAATGAAGTTTTATTTTAAAAAAAGCATTTTGTTGGTAGTGTTCGTGATTTCTGCTGGTTCTGGATTGGTGATCTCTCCATAAATGTAAGGTCTCTAAGGCAGAAACTACTTTTAATCCATATTTGTAAAACCTAAACACGAGGTCATAGTCTTCTGGATATAGTGCGGAATTAAACCCTCCTGATTTATCAAAATCATCTCGGTGTACCATCCAACATGGAGATGCAATAACACATTCTTTATAAATAGATTGCCAATGGTTTTGGTTATCACATAGTGCGTTTAACCATTTTTCATAGTTACGATACCCTTCACCGATGCCATTTTTTGAAAAATAACGAACATGTCCGGTAGCTACTGTTTCTTTCCCATGTTTTTTTAAAAGATTATGAAGTGTTTTGAGCTTAGCAGGAACCATAATATCATCTGCATCCATTCTATGTATGTAGATTCCTTTGCTAGCTTTATAGCCTGTTTGCAAAGCGGAAATAATTCCATCTCCTTGGGAAGTAAGAACTTGTATTCTATTGTCCTTAGTTGTATACTGATTTAGTAATGTATTTGAATGATCATTAGAACTATCATCCACAGCAAGTAACTCCCAATTTTTGTAGGTTTGATTTAAAATACTGTCCAGACATTCTTTTAAAAATGGCATCGCATTTTTAACGGGCATTACAATAGAAACCAGTTTATCCATATGGTAAATTTAACCTGAAATTACTAAAAGTTAAAATAGATACATTTATGCGTTCTAGAATCAACTTCCAGAAGAGTTTTAAACCAGAAAATATAGTTTATAAAAATCTTTTTATCCAAACTGCATTGACCTACTTCTTGGATTTTCTCTTTGGTTCTTGGGGTTTTTAGGACTATTTGTTTTTTTCTTGGAAGTTTTTTCTTGTTGATTTTTTGGGTTTGAAACTTGGGACAGAGAATCTAATATGTTTGTTGTTTTTGTTGAATCTTCTTTCTTATTTTCAGTACTATTACTATTTGTCTTATTTGATCTTTCTTTTTTAATTGTTTTGAATCCGAATGCTTTAAAGACAGCAGAGAAGACATTACTGGAAGGTTTTTTTTCAGGGATATTATTAGTGTTTTCCGCTACAGGGTTATTCATAGAATTTCTGTAGTTTACATATTGATTATGTTTTTGAGGGGCATCTAAGAAATTTTTGAGGTATTTAAGTCCTTCTTCTTGCAGTTCCTTTGCTTTTTCTTGTAAGTCTGGTAGTTCTTCAGGATTAATATCTTCCTTGTCAAATGCCGCTGTTATTTTTTCAAGATCATTAAAGAATTCATCAGGAACCGGTAAATTACCTTTTCTTTCGGTTTCAGAATCTGTAAATTCAATTGTTTTATTTTTCATAATATTGTTATTTCAAGCTTTATTAAGTCTTAATCTAGGCTTTTGGAAAATTAGGATAGAATTCTTTAGTAACAGGGGTTTTGAAATTTTCACCGATATTCTTGTCTTATTTCCTTTTATGATTTAAAAATTGTAAAAAATTAAAATAGAAACATTAAAGCAATTCGTTAAAACAAGTTTGTCAGCCTTACTTTGTAATTGTATTCATTATCCCCTTGATGTTCTTGTAATTCTAAATTTCTTTAGTGTAAGTACTTTTATAGGTGAAATACCCCCAGAATAAAATATCACCTCTTTTTTAATCAACGCTAATTATAAAATGGGGACTCAAAAAGATCATTAAAAATTACTGCTGCTATAAGGTAAAATTAACTTGAAAATCGGATAAGTTCCTGAAAATAAATATATTGTTTTGTAACCGTTCTATTAGTGACGGCATCTGGAAGAAATTGTTTAGATAAAAATAACGTGTACTGATCTTAATTTTAAGTAAATTAAGCGATTCCTCTGCTTTTACTTTTTGCTTTTGGGAGTTTAGGTTTTGTAATTTTTACTCTGTTTGAGGTGTTTTGCTTCTCTTTATCTTTGTTTGTGACAACAGTCATACCAATCAAACTATCTTTTGATGTTTGTTTTGGCTGTTCTACTTTTATTTTTTCTAGTTGTTGGGTTAATTGAGCAACCATTGCATTGAGTTCTTTAAGTTGATTTTGGAGTTCCTGCCTGGAAGTAGTGCTCGTTTGTGGCGTAGGAGTGGTTGTATTACTGGTTTGTAAAGTAGTACTGGTGTTGTTTTGAAGGGTATTTGTATTGTTATTTTGTTGTGCAAGGGTGTTAGAATTTTCATTTTGTAGTTCTTGGCTATTTGCTTTTTTATAACCAAACTCTATATCTTCCTCTTGGATATCTGATTTAATATTGTCATACCTTTTAATAATATCTCTAGAGTCTTTTAATGTACTAGCTGTGCCTGCAATGGAAAGTGCAGATATCGCAAGTGCGGGTAGTAAAAAAGCGCCTCCAGTAGCAATGGTTACAGCCGTCATAGCAGCTACCACATATGCTGTTGATGCTACAGACAAAACAGACAGGGCTCTACTAGCAAATTTTGCAGTTTTACTTCCTTTAACATCTCCACTAGAATTAACTTTACCAAAGTTTATTTCTGCACTATGTCTTTCCGGGCGTTCCTGGTGATTTTTGGTATAGCTATTTAATTGGTTATTTAATAACGCCATACGATTTTCTAATGAACTTACCTCGGGAGAATTATTTCCTTGAGCTTTGAGCAACTTAGCGCTAGTTTTAGCGTATTCTTTATAGAATTTTTTAGGTACAGTAGTTTGAACTTCTGTGCCGTTATAATTGCTTGGAATAGTTTTTGATGCCATAAGATTTTTATTTATTCAGATAAGCTTTTCCTGCTATCAGCATTAAGGGTTTCAATTAACAATTATACTAATAATTAAATAAATACATTGATTCATATAATTTAGTGTTATGTTTTACAAAGTGTACTTCTATTTATAAGTATTCTTATCGTTAAAAATCCCCTAGTAAAGATGTTTTTTTATTTGGACAGTTACTATTAGAAATAGTGTTTGATATTCTTCAGTTTCCAGTAAGATCACATTTTTGGTCCGGTTTTAGCACTCTTTTTAGCACTCTTTTTTGGAGCTTTTTTTGGACTTCTTTTCTTTTCAGGTCTTTGACTTTCGTTTAATGGACCACTTGCTAGATCGGAAAATTCCTTTGGAATTGTATTCAATGCTACGAATGTAGCGAATCCTTCAGGAAGCTTCGTGTTAGTAGCAGCTGGTGCCTGTTTTTTATTACGAGGGTCTTTTGTCTCTTTTAGCGGTGCTGTTTCAGATTTTTTAGTTTTAGTAAAACCTGCTTTTATTGCTTCAGAAGCCGCGGAAAAGACTTTTGGACGTTTGCTTACAGTGTTGTTTTTAGCATTTGCCTTATTTACTTCAGCCGTATGTTTCTGTGGGTTTGCCAAGAAGTTTTTGAGGTAAGTAAGTCCTTGTTGTTGAACATTATTCAAATCATTAGTCAATTCCTTAATGTTACTTTTTTCATTTTTGTTAAGAAGTGCTGCCTTAGCATTTGATAAATCATTAAAGAATTTGGTGGGAACGGGCAATTTACCATCCCGTCCAGTGGCAGGATCTGTAAAAGGAATGGTTTTAATGGTTTCACTTGCCATAATAAGCTTATTTCAGGTTTTTTCAACGCTTTAAAAGATAAATATTTACAAATTAACTACATGAATTAAAATGAATAAATGTGTGGTTTTATGTAATAAATGAAGTATTTCTTTTTGGCATAATAAATAGTATGAGAAAACAAGTGCTACAAAAGTTTCATCAATAACTGGGTAGGAATGGGAATCACAGTTTTCTGTAGCTAAGAACTAAATAATTTAGACTAGAATGGGAATTAGTATAATCTTGAAGTAAAATGAACCTGAAAAACTAGATTTTATAAGAGTAATTTACTGGATTGATAATAACTTCTATAAATTTTCTTCATCAGGTATAAAAGTGGGACAGCTCCTTGTAAAAATTTCAATACTTATATTGGTTATGCGTCCTAATATATTGAGTTTGTTTATGAAATACGATTTCTTTCTTTTGGCTTATTGGAAAATTTAGAATTTCTGACTATAATATAGCATCTCACGTTATTACTGTAAATGGAATTTCTTTGGCAGTAACATTTTTAAATTATGTGGCTTGAATGGTCTATAAAATTCATTGATTTCAGTAGATATGAGTTTCAAATTAATTTGTGTAAAGACCAATTTCAAACCAAATATGAAATAAGATTAACCTGCTTTTTTACTCTTAGGTTTTTGTGTATTAGCAGTGCGTGGTGTTTTTTTAACAGTTATGCTTTTAGGAATACCATTACTTTTTAGTTTTTCCATGGAGGGAGACAATTTAGTAAGATCATTTAGGCTTTTGGTTTGTTGTGCGGAATTATTGGCATTGTTAAGTTGCTGTGTTAATAGTGCAACTGTGGCGCTAAGCTCTTTAATTTGATTTTGAAGCTCCTGCATGGTAGGAGCACTATTTTGAATAGCTGGAGTATTACTGGTTTGTATAGTAGCACTGGCGTTGTTCTGAATCGTATTCGAGTTGCTGTTTTGCTGTTCTAACGTGTTGGTAGTATTAATTTCGTTTTGTAAGGGATTTGTTTTTTTATTCCTAACCTCGGTATCTTCTTTCTGAATATCAGATTTCATTTGATTATTCATATCAATAATAGATTTTGAATCAAATAATACCCTTGTACTTGCAGTAATAGCAATAGCAGCTAAAGGAAGCGTTAATGGTGCTGCTAGACCTCCGGAAGCAAAAGTTACAGAGGTTAAAAATCCTACAAAAGCTGCGTTTGCTATTACAGCCGTTGCAGCCAGACCTCTAACTGCTAAATTAGTAGCTCTAGTTCCTTTAGGGGTGCCATTTACACTAACTTTTCCATAATTTACTTCTGCACGATGTCTTTTTGGACGTTCTTTTTGATTTTTGGTATAATCTTTTAATTGATTCCTTAAACCCTCCATTCTATTTTCTAAAACAGCAACCTGAGGAGAATTAGCATCTTTGCTTTTAGCTTTTGCTAGTTTTGCCTTAGTTTTAGTATATTTCTTGAAGAATTTTTTGGGAACCTGTGTTTTATAGTTTTCGCTATCTGTGATCGTAAATGCCATGCTTACTTGAATTTACTTTATATATAAGTTATATTGCCTATAAAATAACAATTTAGGATATATAATCTAACTGTATTTTAATAATGGATGCTATTGGTGTAATAAACGAGATTATAAGGATGCTTATTTGTTATAAGTACCTTTAAAAGTGAAATACCCCTAATGTAACTTTGTTGTTTGAATTTCACAAATACACAAATAATAGAAGAAATCATTAAAAAGAAGTGAGAGATCAAAGACATGATATAAGAACAAATAATCCTGTGATAGTAAACTAAAAATCACCATTATTCCTTTACATCTTTCACTCCTTTTGCTTTCCTATAAATTGGAATTAAGTAACTTAAGGTGTAGTTGAATCCAACTCCAATATTACTGTCGTTATTGACCCGATTAAAACCTGGAATCCATAAATTTGGAAAGGGTTCCGCTTCTTTATCAGAAACCAGAAAATTAATACGAATAGTGGCTCCAAGGTATAAATTACTAAAAAGCTCTACTTTCACACCTAGCACACCTTCTACCCATTGACCATTTAGTCCGCTATATTCCCCGAGAAGTGCTGTGTTGTTTCCGGGTAGATTGCCTTCATTAAAAAACTGATTTGTATTGTAAATATTATAACTGTTGAGGGTTTGAGAGAATGTACTAAATCCATAACGCATTCCCACGGTTACTAAATTTTGCATTCCAAACCAATTGTTGTAGGTGTTATAGTCAAATCCTAGTTTAATATAACTTCCATTCGTTGTGAAATTATAAAGATCTTCTTCGGTGGTATTTTCTTCCGTGCCTAATTCTCCAGCGATATAAAAGTTTTTGCTAATTCTGTAATCTCCAACCAGCTCAAAACCACTATAGTTATCATCAAAAAGTGTTCTTAAGGGTTTGCTTAAGTCGGCTCCAACACGTAAGCCGTATTTTTCACTGAGTTTAGTGGTGTCTTTTATAACGGTTTCCTGTGTCCATCCGATAGAGAAAAATAGCAAGCAGATACTACTAATGCAAAATCGTAACATGTGTTTGTGTTTCATCAGTTATGGTATCTTTATTCACTATAATCGTTTGAATCCAATTGTCAGAATCATTCGTTAGATTAGCAGTTAGTGTTTCATAGTTGGCTACAAAACCGCACGCTCTTGATATAAATACTTCTTTTGTTGTGTAGTCAAAACGAAGTGTATCCATGTTCCCGGTTTCAATTCCTTCAGAATCAATTTCATAATCAGATATCAGAATAAATGTGGTCTCAGAAGAGAACGATCTTAGTGGTATTGAAATGGAATCTGTTGTACTGGCTGATAACCCAGATAATGGGGTTTCAATTCCTTCAGCCAACACCCTTAAATTTGTAACAGATTTATCTTCTTCAGGCTCTTCTGAATCCTGAAATTTGAGAATAAGCATAGGTGTGGTAGGATCTGTTTCTGCACAAAGGTCATCACGCTGGCATCCTGCAACCCCAAAAATTATTAGTGTAATAATTACAATCCCGGTTAGAATTTGGTTTTTCATATACAAAATCAGCAAATGGGTATTTATCTTTTTTCCAAAAGTACAACATTTTCTACGTGATAAGTTTGCGGAAACATATCAACCGGTTGTACTCGTATTACCTGATAATCTTGATCCATTAATGCAAGATCTCTAGCTTGGGTAGCACTGTTACAACTTACATACACAATTCTTTTAGGAGCTACGTTTAAAATTTGTTGCACGACATCTTTATGCATTCCATCTCTGGGTGGATCTGTAATAATAACGTCTGCCCTGCCATGAAGTTGAATGAAATCTTCATTGAAAATATGTTTCATATCTCCAGCATAGAATGCTACATTATTTATAGTATTAACTGAGGCATTTTTTTTTGCATCTTCAATAGCTTCCGGTACGGCTTCTATCCCAATAACTTTTTTTGCTTTTGCAGCAACAAATTGAGCAATGGTTCCGGTACCTGTATAAAGGTCGTACACGAGTTCTTTACCTGTTAAATTAGCAAAATCTCTAGTCACTTTGTATAGTTCATAGGCTTGTTCAGAATTTGTCTGATAAAAAGACTTTGCGTTAATTTTAAATTTAAGCCCTTCCATCTCCTCAAAAATGTGATCTCGTCCATCAAAGCAAATAACTTCTTGATCGTAAATCGTGTCATTAGCTTTCTCATTAATAACATATTGTAATGATGTGATCTCAGGAAATACTTTTTTAATATGGGTCAACAGCATTTCAATAGCTTCTTCCTCCTTCTTAAAGAATTGAAATAGCACCATAATTTCTCCTGTAGAAGAAGTGCGAATCATGAGTGTTCTCAAAAGTCCACTTTGTGCTCTCACATTAAAAAAAGGTAATTTATGTTTGGTAGCAAATTCTTTTACCTCAATTCGTATAGCATTTGAAGGATCTCCTTGAAGATAACATTTTTTAATATCCAGAATCTTATCCCACATACCAGGAATGTGAAACCCAAGGGCATTTCTATCGGTAATTTCAAGTCCCGAATTCAATTCATCTGCTGTGATCCAACGATTGTCAGAAAATGAAAATTCCATCTTATTTCTATA
The DNA here is from genome assembly GCF_037782385.1 of Ascidiimonas meishanensis. Taxonomy (NCBI): domain Bacteria; kingdom Pseudomonadati; phylum Bacteroidota; class Flavobacteriia; order Flavobacteriales; family Flavobacteriaceae; genus Ascidiimonas; species Ascidiimonas meishanensis. The sequence goes on along the minus strand of NZ_JBBEXD010000010.1, from coordinate 162,706 downwards.
AAAATATTGTTTTTTAGAACCAAGAATAGGCTCAATTTCTGGAATTTCAATCTTGCCAAGCCTAACAAGATTATTAGCTACCTCTTTTTGTTTGTAGTAAAGTTGATGTTCATAGGCCATATGCTGCCATTTACATCCTCCACAAGTGCCAAAATGTTCACATTCTGGAATAGTCCTTTTTGAAGAATATTTATGAAAATTAATCGCTTTTCCTTCGTAATATGATTTACGTTTTTTATGTGTTTGTACATCAACAATATCCCCAGGAACGGCATTACTAATAAAAACTACCTGCCCTGCATCAGTTTTCGCAACGCTTTTTCCCTTTGCTCCCGCATCTATGACTTCTAATTGTTCTAAAACAACTTTCCTCTTTTTTCTTGACATGCGGCAAAAATAGGACGTTTTTATTAACAGCACAATTAATTAGACTGCTAGCTTTAAGTCTTTGAGATGTTTTTATTTAGGTTTTCTTCATAAAATAGTACTTGAAAGAATCTCACTATTTTTACTGAATGCAGAGAAAAAATCATATCTATACGAACGCCTTAGTTAGTGTTGTGAAACTTATAAATCAGGGTGTATTGAAGCCAAAGCTTCATACAAATTTAGATACATAATAACTTTAGCGAAAAACAAGGTAATTTTATATTTGTAAACCAGCATAGTATTATCATATGAATTTAAAGACTATTTGCGTTAGATTTATTATAGGATGTCTTATGGTGTCTTGTAATTCTGTAGATGATAGAGCTGCTATTAATGTGGGTGCGTTACGTTTTATTGGAGAGAAGGTGATTCCATCTGAAGAAGTAAAAGGCACTCTTTTTGGAGGACTTTCCAGTATTGATTATGCTAATGGTTTATGGTATGCAATCTCAGATGATACCCAGGCACCAATTAGATTTTACACTTTGGAATTAGAATATACGATAAATGCATTCACTAAAGCCTCTGTTAAAAATGTGACCATTATAAAAGATGTAAATGGATTGAATTTTGAAAATGGAACCACAGATCCTGAAGCTTTGAGATTGGACCCCACAACAGGAACATTTATTTGGGCTAGTGAAGGCCGGCTAAATCAACATATAAATCCAACAATAAGGGAAATAGATATCTCTGGAACACATATTCGTGAGTTGCCCTTGCCAACCATGTTTTCTCTGGAGGAGACTACAAGAAAAGTAGGGCCAAGACAGAATGGAACCATAGAGGGGTTGAGTCTTAGTAGAGATAATAAAGGGTATTGGATAGGTATGGAGTTGCCACTAAAGCAAGATGGGAATCCACCTTTACTTTTAAATAGTAATGCGCCTGTAAGAATAACACTAATGGATAAGTTTTTGGGAACAGTGCAAAAACAATATGTTTATGAATTGGACAATGTGGTACGAGATTCTAATCCTCCAGGTGGCTTTAAAATTAACGGACTCGTAGAGTTATTGGCTTTAAGTGATCTTAGTTTTTTAGTCTTAGAAAGATCTTTTGCTACCGGATATGAAGATGGAGGAAATAATGTTAAAATTTATAAAGTTGATGCAACTGCTGCTTCCGATGTTAAAAATAGGGAACAACTAAGAGATGGGTTTTACACTCCGGTTACAAAAACATTGTTATTTGATTTTGAGTCAATAAGATCACAACTTACAAATGGAGTAGTAGATAATATTGAGGGAATTACATTTGGACCAGATTTGTCTAATGGAAACAAATCAATTGTGGTGATTGCTGATAATAATTTTAGCGAATTTGGCCCACAATTGAACCAGATCATTGCTTTTGAAGTAATGCCTCAAGAAAGATAGTTTTATCTTTCAAAAAGAGAGATTTTATTTTCAAGTTCAAGAATTCTTTTCTTTAAAAGCTTATTTTTTTCGTTTAAAACAGATACCCTAGATAGGGTTCCTCCATCATACAATTCAGTATAAAAAACTACAAAGAATTGCATTTCCGCTTGCATCCACTGTTTCCACGCCTCTTGGTTGTCTTTAAGCAACTTAGCTGTTGGGGGCTCCAATAATTTCTCTAATTCTTCAACTCGTAGCTTCATTAGTTTTTGATAACTCTCCGTAGAAGCATTGGAGCAGTCTAGTGAAGATTTGGTGGTAGGTATGTTTTGCGTGATACAGCTTTGATACTCTTGAGAAATCTGTTTGATACTTTGTCCAAAAGTAGTTTGCCAAAAGCATATAAAAAATAAGAATAGCAGGTAAGTATGAATCTTTTTCATGTAAAAAAATTAATGTTCTTTTAATTTCCAATGGGAATCTTCTTCAATAACTAATACTTTGAAGGCTTCTTTATTTCTGAAAAAAACCTGTAATTGAGAGGTTGAATCAACATACTTAAAAGAAAAATCTTGTATTTGATAATCTCCAAAACGCTTTTTGAACTTTTCTTTACCTTCATTTAAGCGTTCTTTCCATTTAGATTGCTTTATCTCTTCAGAATCAATTTCTTTACTAAAAGAATTCGCAAATAGGGCAACGGAATCCGACTTAAAGGAAATTAAAATATTCTCAAGTGGTTTGGCTTGTATTGGAATTGTTTGTTGGGCGTATACTCCCGTATATAGCAAACATGATAGCAGCATATATTTTAAATATTTCTTCATAAAAATTTATAGTTTTTAAGTAAAGAGAATAAGTAAAATAGTGATAGTAGCAGGCAATGCTTGTACAAAAAAGATTTTTCTATCTGCGCTAATAGCTCCATATATTCCAGCAATAGCAACACAGCCTAGAAAGAATAAGGAAATATTGATTCTCCATAGTTCATCTGAAATAAAAAACGTCCAGATAAGGCCTGCAGCCAAAAAACCATTGTAAAGGCCTTGATTTGCTGCCATCACCGCAGTTTGGTCAAATGATTCTTTTGGTAATTTTTTAAATACTTTTCTACCTCTTGTCTTCCATGCAAACATTTCAAGCCAGAGAATATAACAATGAATAAAGGCAATTAACCCTATCAGAATACTAATAAGTATTTTCATGATTTTTAATTAGATAGATTAAATATAGGATAAAAAAGCTATTCTGTTTTAAATGGAGCTATAGAATTACATATTTTTTTTTCAAGATGATAAATAGTAGAACAGCCTTAGATTTCAATATTCACAAATGCTTTTATATCCATAAAAAATTACTAATTTTGTCGCACTGCAATGGATGATTTCTCTCCTCAAGAAGGAATTGTAAAGTTTTATTTTAAAGAATTTCAAAATGGCAGTTTTAGAAAAATTAAGTTCTCAAGATGCAATAGCATTAGAGAATAGACACGGTGCACACAACTATCATCCCTTACCGGTTGTGCTGCATAAAGGAGAAGGAGTTTATGTATGGGATGTTGAAGGTAAGCGTTACTACGATTTCCTTTCGGCATATTCTGCGGTAAACCAAGGGCATTGTCATCCTAGGATTGTAGAGGCTATGATGAACCAGGCAAAAACGCTGACACTTACTTCACGGGCTTTTTACAACGATATGTTAGGGCCCTATGAGAAGTATGTTACTAACTATTTTGGCTTTCAAAAGATATTACCCATGAATACCGGGGCGGAAGCTGTTGAAACTGCAATTAAAATTTGTCGTAAATGGGCCTATGAGAAAAAGGGGATTGCAGAAAATGAAGCCAAAATTGTTGTATGTGAAAATAACTTTCATGGAAGAACTACAACCATAATTTCTTTTTCTAATGATGAAAATGCCCGGAAGAATTTTGGGCCGTATACAGAAGGTTTCATTAAAATTCCTTATGACAATACCGATGCCTTAGAGAAGGTATTAAGAGAAGAAAAAAATATAGCTGGATTTTTGGTTGAGCCCATACAGGGAGAGGCAGGTGTTTATACTCCGGCAGATGATTATTTGGCTAAAGTAAAACAGCTATGTAATCAATATGGAGTACTTTTAATAGCAGATGAAATCCAAACTGGTATTGCAAGAACAGGTTCTCTTTTAGCAATTTGCGGTAACTGTAACTGTAAAAATAGTTGTGAGAGACAAGATACTTACCAAAGACCAGACATTTTAATTCTAGGGAAAGCACTAAGTGGAGGAGCCTATCCTGTAAGCGCAGTACTTGCAGATGATGAAGTGATGAATGTAATAAAGCCAGGGCAGCATGGCAGTACTTTTGGTGGGAATCCAGTTGCCTCAGCTGTGGCAATGGAAGCCTTGGAAGTGGTAAATGATGAAAAACTTGCACAAAATGCGCGTAAACTAGGAAATATTTTCAGAAAAGAATTGAATACCTATATTAAAAACTCTTCTATAGTAACCTTGGTAAGAGGTAAAGGTCTTTTGAATGCTATTGTAATTAATGATCATGAAGAAAGCGAGACAGCTTGGAATATTTGTGTAGCCTTAAAAGAAAATGGTTTACTTGCCAAACCTACACATGGAAATATTATTAGATTTGCTCCACCATTGGTAATGACAGAGGAACAACTTTTAGAATGTGTATCTATAATTTGTAGCGTTCTTAAATCTTTTGAACCCGCTTAAAAAAGCGTTGTTTACTCATAAAAAAGCCATTTCTATTTCTAGAGATGGCTTTTTTATTGACATCAATTTTTTTCACCAAAATACTACTTTTATAAAATGAGGTGTTTTGTGCTAGATTAAAATAGGATATTAGGTTCTTAATAGTATTCTTGGAGAGGGAAAATAGTTTTCATAAAAAAAGGGAGTTCCATAAAACTCCCTTTCAAATCAACTTATAATATTGTTAATAGAGATTTACATATTTTGCCATTGCTCCATCATTTCTTGCTGTTGCTCCATATAAGCTCCAATTCCACCTAAAGAAATAATCCATACAATAGTTAGAATTAATGTAATTACAGCTAAGACAAGTCCAATAATAGCTACGATTCTTGCAGTTTTAAGTCCACTATAATTTTCATACAATTCGGGATTTTCTAAATAGGTTTTTTTATCCTTGTTGGCTAAAAAAAGCGCAATACCTGAAAATAATACACCTCCTAAACCAGAACTACAACAGCATGCAATAAAAGAGATGATTCCAAGAACCAAAGAAATAGTAACATTAGGTAATTTTTGTTTTTCCATAATTATGTTTGGTTGATAAGTTTTAAAATGTAATTTCCAATAATAAATAGTACGGTCATCGTTGCAAGTACGATTATAATTTTATTACTGTATTTTACTTTGAAAAAAGATGTATATAAGACAAAACCCAATAATGAAAGTAATGGGTAGATACCAGGGTACATCTTAAAAGCAGCAATAAATTCTCCTTGTATTAAAAGCGAAAATGCTCTTTGTATACCGCAGCCCATACATTCAAATCCAAAGAATTTTTTGTTAAGGCAGGGAAGCATATAATCTTCAATCTTTAAAAGGAAAATAATGTTCATGAGTTAATTAGACACTGCAAATTTTTGAGTTGTACTTTTATTTTCATCCGTGGTCAATGTAACAAGGTACACACCATTGCTATAGGATGAGGTGTTGTAACGAAGTTCGTCATTTGAAGTGGTAAGATCTTCTGTGAAAATTCGCTTTCCGTTGATATCAAATACAGTAACATTATTGATATTTTGAGCCTCCAAATTGCGAATAATTAATTGTCTTTCTTGATTTGCGTGTAAAATTTCAAAAGAGCTATTAAAAAGAAGTTCTTCTTCTGTGTTTTGGTCTTTTTTGTTCACAAATGTGATCACAAATCGGTCTTGATAAAGTCCTGGATCAAGGGTAACAGGCACAGCCACATTTGTAACATTATAATAGATGTCATTTTCTTTATCTAAAAGAAATATAGCTTGAGTTTCATCAAAATTTTCTTTTTCTATAAGCCTAATACGATATCTTGTTTTTACTATATTTTCCATGGCTAATGGAATTTCTTTTTCTACCTCAAAATTAGTAGATTGGATGACAAATTTTTCTTTTTCAATTGGCCAATAAACATCATTTTCTAGGGGATTAAAATCTTTGCCATCTGTTCCCCAGTCAATACCATCCGTAGAATAATTGGTGTCAAAAGCTAATAGAATCTCCTTATAAAGTGTTCTTTCCCCGTTACTAATACCAATTTGAAATCTCAGTGAGGATCTTTTAGGAGCTTCTGCTTCATCATCATTGGTTTCATCATCTTCACTCAAACTCACTTCTCCTTTAGCACGATTGAAACTAGAGGTATCTGAGCTTCCGGTAATTTCAGATTCCTTTACAAAAACGCGTTGTGAATTTGAAAAAGTAGCTGAAGGACTAACTTGGGTACTGCCGTCAGCTCCAACTAGCATAAAGCCTTGACCAATGGGCGCATACCTAGGCACTCCGTCTACAAGATCATTATTGGTGAAAGCTCCTGGAATTTCAGTATTCCCAGTGGCATCATATTGTACAAAGGTGGCCTGAGTGAAAGCTCCATTATCATTATTATCTAATGGATTTCCAGGAACGTAGGTTCCGTATCCTCCAACATAATCAGTTATTTTGTGTGAATCTACTGTTGGGTCTTGTTGCCAAAAATAAGCACCTCCTGCAAGATTATCTTGGTTATCAACCAGAAATGTCTTGAGGTCTAAAGCGGAGGGGTAAGGGTTTCCTGCCAAAGTAACCAAATCAGGTTGTACGGAAATAGTAATATCTCCAGTATTAGGCACGCCCCTGAAATCGTAGCGCTGTGCACTACCGGTATTATTAGGGCCAGTACCACTAGTACCTTTCATACTAAATCCGAGTCCTTGTTCCACTTCTCCTCCTGTATTTCCAACAAAAACCCAATTTTCATAACCAACGGAACCGGGATATTTAAATAACCATCTGGTAGCAATATTCAAATCGGTACCGCCAACTTCGCCATCACCTGTTGCCCCATCTTTATTTGAAGATAAAACAGCGGGTATGGGTTCAATAGAGGTTAGTACATCTGGATCAAATAATTGAGTAAATCTAAAATTTAAGGAACCAGGAAGGTGAACGGGAACCCCCCAATAGTTATAATCAAAATTATCTGATGTGCCTTCCTGATAAACAGACACTTTTCCAAGCCCCGTATTATCTGTGGTATTGGCAGATGAAGTTTGAAAAATCATAGCTTCATTTCTCAAAAATATATATCCGTTATTTTCCAGGGAATAATCATCTAATGTCCCTTCAAGATTTATATCTGTAGCAGTATCATTAAAATCGCCAACAAAAAGCTGTTCACCCTGTACATATATAAAAGTATCATTACTAACATGAAGTTGTGCAAAACCAAAAGTAATAGTAAACAGGGCCGGTAGTACTAATTTTTTCATGGTTGAATAAGGTTAAATTCAATTCTCTTAATTTTGTAAAAATACAAATTTAATGTTAACATTATAATATGAATCGATCATCGGAAAAAAATCCCGCCAAACTAATGTATTTTCTTAGTATTGTTATAGGAGCACTGGTACTTTTTTCGGCTGATAGTTGGGATGAGCAATATACATCCTATATTACCATCTTTGGTTTCGCCTTATTAATGTTTGGTCTTTACAAATCTACTACCTCATGGGTAAGTGATAATCCGCATCCAAAGAATGATAAAGCACCCTATGAGTTTTATGAAGAAGAGGACCCCTTAAAAAAAGAAGAGTAAAGAAGTATGAGTTTACAAAAAGGTGATAGAGTGGAAACGATAGATGATGCTTTAAAAGGGATTGTTATATCGGTTAATGATTTGGATGCTCTGGTAGAAACCGAGGAAGGTTTTAAACTGGAACTACCTATAAAAGAATTGATAAAAATTGAAAATGAAGATACGTTAAAGGTAAGTAATTATGAAGTTTTCAAGGTGCTATCAGAAAAGGAGGCTCCAAAAAAAACAAGGGCAAGCAGATTAAAAGTAAAAGATCGCAATGCTCCAAGAATGGAAGTAGATTTGCATATTCATGAGCTTACCAATAGTACCCGCGGAATGAGTAATTACGATATGTTGACAATTCAACTGGATACCGCAAAAAGACAATTAGAGTTTGCCATGAGTAAACGTATTCAAAAAGTAGTTTTTATTCATGGAGTAGGGCAAGGAATTTTAAAAACTGAGTTAGAATATCTCTTTAAGCGCTATGAGAATGTAAGCTATTATGATGCTGATTATCAAAAATATGGTTTAGGAGCTACGGAAGTGTATATATATCAAAATCCTTAATCAGTAGTAGTGGTAATTGTGCCAAATTCAAAATCAGTATCAATAATACGTTCCCCGTTACTATTAAGTAATACTAAACCTTCAATGTTAATGGTATGTTCATAGCGGGTAATTTCATTTTCAGTGATCTCCACGGTAGTGACAAAAACGGTACCCGCAGTGGCTTCTAATTCATCATTAACAACAGGGGTAGCGGGAGGTAACGAGCTACAAAAATAAGCATTGTTCACATTGTCGGAGAAAAACCGATACGAAAACTGAGAGTTTCCTGGAATCGCACTACTGCGAGGATCTTCTGTATCTGTAACTTCATTGATAATCAAATTTTCGGCGGCTTCAAGTATGATGGCTTCATCACCACTAATTTTAAAATAGAGTGAAGTATCCCCAGAACAGGAGTCAATAGAGATGGAGGTGAAATCTATAGTTTCAACTTGTAAATCGCCATCACTACATGCACTTGTCAAGACTATTAATGCGAAAATTATAAAAATTCTTTTCATCCTTTAAATTTACCTTAACAAAAGTACGGCAAATGATGCTTTGTTCTAAAAATCCTATAGAAAATAATTTTATTTCAACTAATTTTGCTGCTTATGAAAAAAGTATATTTTGACAATGCCGCTACCACCTGCCTGAGAGATGAGGTAGTAGACAAGATGAAAGAAGTACTTTCAGAATGTTACGGAAATCCTTCCTCTACCCATAGTTTTGGAAGAACTTCAAAAACCCGAATTGAAAAAGCTCGTAAAACCATTGCACAGCAAATGGGAGCTCATCCTTCGGAAATTATTTTTACTTCAGGAGGAACAGAGGCTGATAACATGATTCTAAGAAGTGCCGTTAGGGATTTGGCGGTGACTACTATAATTACTTCAAAAGTAGAGCACCATGCTATATTACATACGGCAGTGCAATTGGAAAAGGAGTATAATATTCAACTTAAATATGTAGTGCTTGATCCTGATGGCACGCCAAATAATGAACATTTGGAATGGTTGTTAAAGGCAGATAATTCAAAGAAACTGGTCACATTAATGCATGTGAATAATGAAATTGGAAACCGAATTGATATAGACCACGTAGCTGATATCTGTAAGGAAAATGACGCTTTGTTTCACTCAGATGCGGTACAGTCTATAGGACATTGGGAATGGGATGTACAAAAAACGAAAGTAGATTTTCTATCTGCTGCTGCGCATAAATTTCATGGGCCAAAAGGAATTGGCTTTGTGTTTATTAGAAAAAACACGGGTTTAAAACCACTAATTTTTGGCGGGGAACAAGAGCGAGGGTATAGAGCTGGAACAGAGTCTTCTCATAATATCGCGGGTATGGAAGAGGCTTTGATATTAGCATATAAATATCTGGATGAAGAACGCACGTATGTGAATACACTCAAGGAATATTTCATACAGAAATTAAAAAGCAATTTACCAGATGTGTTTTTTAATGGAAGTTGTGAGGATTCTAATATGAGCACGTACACATTAATTAATGTGGGTATTCCTATGGATGAGGCTAAGGCGCAATTACTTTTGTTTCAAATGGATCTTAAAGGTATTGCTTGCTCTAAAGGAAGCGCATGTCAATCAGGAAGTAATCAAGGGTCTCATGTTTTACAAGCTATTTTACCTGCGGAGAAACTTAAATATCCTTCCATTCGGTTTTCCTTTTCTAAGTTTAATACCAAAGAAGAAATAGATTATACTATAGAAGTATTAAAATCATATCTGGAAGATTAATTCTTTTTCTTTTTTTCTTTGTCGTAAGGAAATTTTCTCGCCGCGGTTTTCATCATTATATCAATAATAGATTGGGTATTTTTACCTGATTTACGATTGATTATTTTTTCGTATTTCCATAGCAGTTTTCCACTACCTCCATCACTTATTTTTACTGCAATTCTGCCAAAATCCGATTTACCGAGAATAATGGAAATAAAATCAACTTCGGGTACTCCTTTGGAAATCAGAGTGCTTAATGTCAAATTTCCACTCACAAGTGCATCTACTTTTAAAATTTCGCAAAGCTCTTGAGTGGTGTATATATCAATATTATCTAAAGTAATATTATTTCTTCCTAGAATAGCATTGGTGTTTTGAACATCTTGAAACTCAACTTGAAACTTTTTTTTATTTTTTCGCTTTAAAAAATAACTTTCAAGCGCATTTTGAACAGCTAAACCTTCCTGTTTTTCTAGCGATTTAAGCTCCTCACGAGAAACGTTATATTCTTCATTATCCAATTCCAATGTAGCGATAAATGGAATAATGGCAATTAACTTATGCTCTTTGCTTAATTTTTCAAAATGAACGCTCTCGTAAATTGTTTTTTGTGAATAAACGCTTGAGGTGATAAGTAAAAATAGAAAGTAAATAATTTTTTTCATTTAGAATCTCATTCCGAGTTTTACATTAAAAACACGTCCTGTAAGGAAATTAGGTATTCCAAATTGATTGCCAGACTGTACATCTCTTACAAAAGTGCTAGTTATGGTATTTTGATTGTCAAAAATATTAAATATTTCTATGCCTACATTAAGCTCTTTGAACTTATGTAACCAGTGGCCTTTCCCAAATTGCTTATTTTGATCTGCAAGTACATAAGAAACACCTAAGTCTGCTCTTCTATAATCCCTGAGTCGGTTTTGAAAATCATACGGATCTGCAAAACCTGGAACCCCAGAAGGAACCCCAGTATTATAAACCAGATTAAGATACATTTTTAGATCGGGTATATTAGGTACATAATCTTGAAATAAGATAGCAAATTTTAAGCGTTGATCAGTAGGTCTAGCAATATAGCCACGATCATTAATATTTTCTTCGGTTTTGAGATATCCTAAACTAATCCAAGACTCAGTACCCGGCACAAATTCGCCATTTAGTCTTAAATCTAATCCGTATGCATACGCTTCTGCATTGTTATTTGCACGATACCGAATTCTTACATTTTCAAGCGTATAAGTATTTACATCGGTCATGCTTTTATAGTAGGCTTCAGAGGTAAGTTTAAAAGGGCGATCCCACATTTTAAAACTAAACTCATTTCCCGCTACGAGATGAATAGAGCGCTGTGCTTTTACCGAAGGATTTACACTTCCAGTAGAATCTCTTAATTCTCTATAAAAAGGAGGTTGGTAATAAAATCCACCAGAAAGTCTAAATAGCATATCTGCTTTCCAGTCTGGTTTAATAGCAAATTGAGCTCTTGGGCTAACTACAGTTTGAGAAACACTTTGTGTGTTTTCAGGGTTTACGGTCCAATGATGCCCTCTAATGCCTGCATTCATCCAAACTTCGTGTTTTCCCCAAAAATCTCTTCTACTCCATTGCAGATAACCAGAAAAACGATTTGTTTTCACAAAATTTGTAGCTCTTATGCTCTCAAATGCTTCCAGAGGTACATCAAAGGGTTCATAAGGTTGGTCGTTGTCAAATTCTTCAAATGGTGGGCGAATAGAAAATCCTGCGGAATCAATGATCTGGAATTCTCTAAGACGATCTCTAATATCTTCATGAGTATATTTAATTCCCCATTCTATAAGATCTTCATTCTTTCTATAACTTCCTTTTTGCTCAATATTTATTATTAATGCATCAAGATCGTTTCGTGCATGAGAAAACTGTGAACCAGCACCCCCTGAGAAGGATACCTCTCCCAAGTCTTCATCACCAATGTTACTATTAACACTACCCAGACGGTATCTTGCAAGAATATCAAAATATTCTTCTTCTGTTGCATGGTATGCGGCACCAATAAGTTTGAGTGTCAGATTCTCATTTACAAAATAGTTCGCTTTAAAGGCTCCCATACTCGTAAAGTATCTGTCTTTCTCCTGTCCTTCATAAAAGACTAACAAAGCTCTTGGTTCTGAAACTGTTCCGAAATTAGTTTGGCGAGTTTGTGGCCTGAACTGATAATCGTTCAAACCAAAATATCCTAAAAAATTTAGATGAAGTTTTGAAGATATTTTGTAGGTAATATAAGATTGAATGTCTGCAAAGATAGGAGTAAAGTCTGCTCTGGTTTCTCTATTATTTACAAAGAGCGCATTATTTCTATACCTAACACTATTGATAGTGGCTAATTTTCCATTTCCAGATCTGGTTTCAACAGAGGCGGTAACCCCAAGTAAACTTGCGTTTACTGAAGCACCAAAAGAAACAGGTGTTTTATAGGTAACATCTAATACAGAAGACATTCTATCTCCATATTTAGCTTGAAAGCCACCTGCAGAAAAAGCAACATTTTGGGTCATATCAGAATTGACAAAGCTAAAACCTTCTTGCTGACCTGAACGAACCAAAAATGGTCTGTAAACCTGAATTTCATTTACATAAACCAAATTTTCATCAAAATTACCTCCACGAACGGAATATTGAGTACTTAACTCGTTATTAGCATTTACACCAGGCAGTGACTTTAAGATGTTTTCTACCCCCGCATTTGCCCCTGGAATTCGTCTAATAGCTTCAGGAGAAATATTTGTAATACCCTCTACTGCCTTTCTCCCAGAATTAGTAACCGTAACTTCATCCATTTGAGATACATTTACCTTTAAGATAGGATTGAACTCAAAATCTTCACCACTATCTAACTTAAGAGTGAGTAGTACGTTTTTATGAGCGAGATGAGTAAATTCTAGTTTTACTGTTTTATTTGAAGGTATGGTTATTGTATAAAAGCCGTTTTCATTGGTTTGTGTGCCTGTATTTTCAAAAGAGATATTTACGCTTGGTAATGGAGTATTGTTTTCATCAAGGATTACTCCTCTAACGGTTGCTGTCTGTGCAATAGCCATAAAGCAAAAGAGAGAAAAGACAACTGAAAATAGAAAATAACGGATATTCAAAATGATAAATTATTTCTTTTTATAAAAAGTACTTGTAAATGTAGTATTATTTCCCACATTATCTGTAACTATAAGTTTTAAATAATGTTTTGTTTCTTTAAAATTAAGATCTTCAAAGTCGTATACAAGTAACTTTGTTTTTGGATCGTATTCCATTAAAATCCATTGATTGTTAAGTGTTGCTTTAAAAGTGTCAATTCCGCTTAAATCATCATAAATACGAATTTTTAAATATCTATAATTGGAAAGCCATTTGCCTTCTTTATAATTAAAAGATTTAACCACAGGAGGAGTAGTATCTTTTGCTATCTTAAAGTTTCCTAAGCTTCTGGTTTTTGCAATTAGCTGATTTCCTTTTCGTTTAGTAGACTCATAGTAAAGATCTCCTTCTTCTGAAATATGGGCTACAAATAATTTGTTTTTTTCTGCTTCGGGATACTCAGAAATATCCATCTTGATTTGATATTTCTTATGCACAGGTATTTTATGATGATGTATTTGAAGTAAAGAATCTGAATCCTTTAAATCAATATAGAAATTTTCATAAAAAGTATGGGCTGGAAAGTATATTGATGCTTTATTTAATTCGTAAATATTATCAATAGAAGATCTCAAAAATCGATCTGTTATAAGAACATCCGTGGGTCTTTTAATTTCCAAATTTTTTCCTTGAACGGGTATTTTTATCACACTTTTGTTTCCAGCAAAATCTGTAATTTTAATTTCTATATCGTAATTTTCTCCTTCTTTAAGAACTATAATACCATCGTTTTTAGTTAGCCTATAAATGCTAAGCGGATTCTTTGGCCATTTAAAAATCTTCTGAATTCTATTTTTATTGGTTTTATAAAAATTGTAATCTATATGTGCATTAATATAACGTGTCTCAGTAAAAGAAAACTTTTCAAGATCATAACTAAAATAAGGAATGTCATTAACTTTCATTTCAACACGATAGATTCCGTTTTTATTATAGGTGCCATCTTGTCTGTCAAAAGTATTGATTCCAAAACCTATTTTCCCAGAGGCAATCACTTTATCGGCTTGAAATTCATTAGGCTTGATTTCATTTAAATTAATTCTTATAGGAAGATTTGATTGATTTATGTGTGATTTTTGATCAAAAGTATAGCCAAATAATGCATTAACAGTAGGGGCGATTTTATCTTTAACAGCTATCCCAAAATGGAGCGGATTTATGGGCCGTTGTGAACTATCACGGATTTCAAAATGCAGATGCGGTCCTCCACTGCTGCCCGAATTACCGCTATAGGCAATAATAGTTCCTTTTGCTACTTTAAAAGTAGTAGCCTCGGGATAGATTTCTACAGCATACGATTTCTGCTCGTATTGTAATTTTTTAATGTATTCTTGTAATTCTGAGTTTAGCTTTTGTAAGTGCGCATACACAGATGTATAATTTCCGTTTGGGTGTGTTATATAAACCGCTTTTCCAAAGCCCCAAGGAGATATTTTTATTCTGGAAATATATCCATCACCTATAGCATAAATGGGAAGTCCTTCTCTTTGTTGTGTTTTGATATCAATACCAGAATGAAAGTGGTTAGATCTGAGTTCGCCAAAGGTGCCAGATAAGTAAACAGGCACATCCAAAGGTGAACGAAACAGATTTTTAGGATAGGTGCTTTGCGCTAATAAAAAATGGGAAACAAAAAAAAAGAATACAAATAATTGCCGCATATAAATAAATCATTCAGCCGCTAAAATAACTAATTGCAATAAAACAACGAAGCACCATTGGCAAAAAGACTTGGGTTTAAGGCTAAGATTTTTTTAAGCGATTGGTTAACAATTTTTTTAACAAAATATTGCGAAGTATTCAGAGGTGTGTTACATTTGTAGATCACGTATTGAATTTTAAGCTGTATGAGTACTATAGTACAGATTGTAGATTCATTGGAAAATAGGATAAGTAAACTTTTACATAAATACAGACTGTTAAAGCAAACAAATCTTAAATTAACCAATCAATTAGCAATATCTGAGAAAACCATAAGGGATCAAGAAAAAAAGATTACTGAATGGGAAGAAAAGTATAATTCACTCAAAATGGCAAATTCAATGCTTGGCAGTAACCAAACCAAAACAGAAGCTAAGCTTAAGATAAATACTTTAATTCGGGAAATAGATGCATGTATTGCTCAGCTTTCCGAATAATTCATAAAGCATGAGTGAAAAGCTCAAAATAAAAATTTCTATTGCTGACAGGGTGTATCCTTTAACAATACAGCCTAATCAGGAGGAAGGTATAAGAAAAGCGGCGAAGAAAATAGAGACGCTTATCAAACAATTTGAGCAAAGTTATGCTGTTAGAGATAAACAAGATGTGCTCGCAATGTGTGCACTTCAGTATGCCTCTCAAGTGGAACAAAAAAGTATTATAAGTGAAAATATAAATGAAGAAGTTATTCATAAGTTGATTATGCTTGACAAGACTCTTCAAGATGAACTTAGTTAATAGACGTTCTTAAAATAATAGAAAGTTACTGCCTACATTGGTTTAATTTTTTGACAAACTCAACAAGTATTAATTAAAAAGGGTGAGTTTAGATTGTAAAAGCAAGCCGCTTCGAGCGGATCCTTGATCAGTCTGTTAGCCCTAAACCTGTTTTTTGGAGTTTGTACAAAACATCCAGTCCAATGTAGGCTTTTTTTATACAAATATATAGATGATGGATAGTACAGCATTAATTGTAATTGCAGTAATTGGAGGAGTAATAGTAGGTTTTCTGATTTCAAAATTTCTGGATAAAACTTCAGGTTCAAAGCTCATTTCAAATGCGAAGAAAGAAGCAGCTTCTGTTTTAAAGGAAGCAAAACTGGAAGGTGAAAATATCAAGAAAGATAAAATCTTGCAGGCGAAGGAGAAGTTTTTGGAATTAAAGACAGAACATGAGAAGGTTATAAACTCCAGAGATAAAAAGATTGCAGACATAGAAAAAAGAACTCGTGATAAAGAATCTCAAATTACTGGAGAATTAAATAAAAATAAAAAACTCAATACGGAAATTGAGTCTAAGATAAAAGATTATGATTACCGAGTTGATTTTCTAGAAAAGAAACAAGTAGAACTTGAAAAACTTCATAAAAGTCAGGTAGAACAATTAGAGGTAATATCTGGTCTTTCTGCAGAAGAAGCAAAATCTCAATTGGTTGAGTCTTTAAAAACCGATGCAAAGAGTGATGCCATGGCGTATGTTCAGAATAAAATGGAAGAAGCCAAACTCACTGCGCAACAAGAAGCTAAAAAGATTATTGTAAATACAATTCAGCGTATTGGTACAGAAGAGGCGGTAGAAAACTGTGTTTCTGTATTTAATTTAGAGTCTGATGATGTCAAGGGGCGCATTATTGGTAGGGAAGGTAGAAATATACGTACTTTGGAATCTGCCACTGGTGTGGAAATTATTGTAGATGATACTCCGGAAGCTATTATTCTTTCTTGTTTTGATTCTGTAAGACGTGAAATTGCACGTTTATCCCTTCATAAGTTAGTTACGGATGGACGTATTCATCCTGCAAGAATTGAAGAGGTAGTTAAGAAAACGACCAAACAGATAGAGGAAGAAATTATAGAGGTAGGTAAAAGAACAGTTATTGATTTAGGAATTCATGGATTACATCCAGAATTAATTAAGATGGTAGGGCGAATGAAATACAGATCTTCCTACGGTCAAAACCTTTTGCAGCATTCTCGTGAGGTAGCAAAGCTTTGTGGTGTTATGGCTGCAGAATTAGGAGTTAATGCGAAATTGGCTAAACGTGCAGGACTACTTCATGATATTGGCAAAGTGCCAGAAACAGAAACCGAAATGCCCCACGCCATATTAGGTATGGAACTAGCAGAAAAGCATGGAGAAAAACCTGATGTGATTAACGCTATTGGAGCTCACCACGACGAAATAGAAATGAAATCATTATTAGCACCTATAGTTCAAGTATGTGATGCCATTAGTGGTGCTAGACCTGGAGCCAGAAGACAGGTGCTGGATTCTTACATTCAACGTTTAAAGGATTTAGAGGATATAGCTTTTGGTTTTAACGGAGTTAAAAAAGCATATGCAATTCAAGCGGGGCGTGAATTGAGAGTGATTGTAGAAAGTGAAAAGGTAACCGATGAGAAAGCCTCTGAGTTATCATTTGAAATATCACAGAAAATACAAACCGATATGACCTATCCTGGGCAGGTTAAAATTACGGTAATTAGAGAAACCAGAGCCGTAAACATAGCTAAATAGAGCACTATCATTAAAGCGTATAAGTATTAAAAAAACTGGGGCACACCCCAGTTTTTTGTTTCCTTGTAAATAGATGTACTTTTTAAAAAAAGATGAGCATTTCCTTTGGAGAATCTGAAATATGCGTAATTAACCTTAGTTCGATGTAAAAAGAACTATTTTTTCTATGGATTTTTTTCTTTTCCGCAGTGTAGCAGGCCTTTTCCGTTAAAAATTTTTGAAGCCCCTATCGTTCGGGGGAGAAATGTAAATTCATGAACTCCTTTATACAAAATAAAATTTAGTGAACTAAAATTTAGGAAAATGAATGCGGTTTTAGCCTTTTCGGCTAAAAACACCTCTGGAAATCGAAGATTCATGAATTCCTTAAAAAAGAGTTCATCTCCATTCATTCTGAAGTCTCCTTAAGGGGTATCATTTTGAATCATTCATTTCCCAACGATCTATAAAAAAAGGTTAGACTTTATTTAAAGTCTAACCCTTGATATATTCAAGATACGCACTTATTGGGATTGTTTCCTAAAAAGTGTAGTAACTGTTTTTTTATATAGTGTATTTAAAATTCTCAATCTATTTTAAGAAGACTGCAAAGTTAATGTATTATTTTGTTGATTGTTGGCAGCGTTCTAAAGCTTCCAATGCTTTTTTAGAAATGGCTTGTGCCTTCTCCGTATAATAAAGTCTTGTGCCCGTAAGCGATTCAGATTCAAGTGTGTTTTCTGCTCTTAAATAATTATCATAAATAATATTATAGGCTTCAGAACAACCCAGTACTTCAGAAAGTTCAGTAATTGCTTTTTCAAAATTTTGTAGCGCTTGTTCTGCCTTTACCTTTAATTTTATTTGTTGCTGCATCTCTCGCTGTCGCTCAATATCTCTTTTCTCTTTGAGTTTTCGTTGCGCTTCTAGTGCTTCCGCCAATCGCTTTTGTTCTTGTTCAAGGCGTTGTTTTTCTGCTTCCAATTTTTGTTGTTGCTCCAGAATCTTTTGCTCTTGAGCTAGTGTGGCAGTGTCATTGTTTGTTCCCTGTAAATAAGCGGTATCAGTATAAGACGATGTTTTACCAGAATTACACTCTTCAATAGCTCCAATTAGGTTTTGAACTTCTGCATACGCTTTCTTAGTATAATATCTTCCTTTATCCCAATCTTCAGGATTTGCTCCTTTATTAAGGCTTTCTAGCCCTAGATCAATATTTATTTTGGCGTTTTCACAACCACATGCTTCCACAAAACCTTGGGTTTTTTCAAGTGCTTCAATGGCACGTTCCGCATAATAACGTTGATGATCAAAATTATCTGCTTTAAGTGATTTGTTGGTGTGGAAAATAGCATAGCTCGCGGAGGAGTGAGCGTTTTCGCAGTCATTCTGAAAAGCGTTTACGCTAATTGAAATCAGTAACGACCATAGAAAGAGGGTAATTTTCATGGCATTTAATAGGTTATATTCGTAATTCGGGTTATACAATAATACAATAATATCCGCTAAAATGAAAATCAGAGACTTACTTTAACGGAATTTAATCTTTAACGGAATATAGCAATTCTTAGTATCTTTAGACGTTAATAAATAAAACTCTTAATAATAACTATGAAAGATGTTAATCCGGAGCAGTATAAAATTACCGAAAGCATTTCTTTAAATCAGTTTTCCTCTTATGAGGATTTTGGCCTTTCCGAAAAGAAGTTAAAAAAAGAATTAGAAAAAGTTAGAGAAAAGTTAGGCAAGTTTCAAGACACAATTTATGCACATTCCAAATATAGCGTTTTGATATGCATACAGGGAATGGATACTGCGGGTAAAGACAGCTTAATTAGAGAAGTTTTTAAAGATTTCAATAGTCGCGGTATTGTAGTTCATAGTTTTAAAGTACCTACTGAACTTGAATTAAGTCATGATTTTTTATGGAGACATTATATAGCGCTGCCAGCAAAAGGCAAATTTGGTGTTTTTAATAGAACTCACTATGAAAATGTTTTGGTGACTAGAGTTCATCCAGAATACATTCTTTCAGAAAATCTTCCTGGTATTGAATCCGTTGATGATATAAATCAGGAATTTTGGGAAAAAAGATTTGAACAAATCAATAATTTTGAGCGGCATATAGCAGAGAATGGTACTATTATTTTTAAATTTTTTCTACATCTTTCAAAAGAAGAACAGCGACAGCGTTTGCTGAGGCGGATTGAATTAAAAGAAAAAAACTGGAAGTTCTCGCCTGGCGATTTAAAGGAGCGCAAACTTTGGAATACGTATCAAGAATACTATGAAGAAACAATCAATAATACCTCTAAGCCAGATGCTCCATGGTATATAATTCCAGCAGATAATAAACCAGCGGCAAGACTTATACTAGCCAAGATTTTATTGGAGACACTTACATCATATAAAGATATTGAAGAACCAGAACTAGATGAAGAAGTGAAAGCAATGTTAGATGATTTTATGAACCAGTTAAAAGTAGAATAAATGAGATTTCAACATTTATGTGTTATATTCTTCCTCACTATATTAAATCCAATTAAAATTGGAGCTCAAAATGAAGATGAGAAACAATTAAAAAATATATATAAAACTGCATTAACACAAGGGAAAGCTTATGATTGGCTTTCTTACCTTTCTATACAAATTGGAGGAAGACTCTCCGGTTCAATTAATGCAGAACGTGCGGTAAAGTATACAAAAAACCAATTAGATAGCTTAGGTTTTGATAAAGTATGGTTGCAACCAGTAATGGTGCCAAAATGGGTAAGAGGGGCACCTGAGTATGCATATATTGAAACAAAACCTGGAAATACAGTAGACGTACCTATTTGCGCACTTGGAGGCTCCGTATCAACTTTGGGAGTAGGCTTAAAAGCAGAAGTTGTTGAAGTAAAATCAATTGATGAACTTTCTTTTTTAGGCACGGAGAAGATAAAAGGAAAAATAGTATTCTTTAACAGACCCATGCAAGCAGATCTTATTAGAACTTTTGAAGCCTATGGAGGTTGTGTAGACCAACGCTATGCTGGAGCCATGGAAGCCGCCAAATTTGGTGCTGTTGGGGTCATAGTGCGTTCTATGAATCTTAGGTTAGATGATTTACCTCATACAGGATCAATGACCTATGGTGATTTACAACCAGAACGAAGAATTCCTGCTGCTGCCATTAGCACAAATGGAGCTGAGATGTTAAGTACGATGCTCACATTAAATCCCAGTACTAAATTTTTCTTTAGACAACATTGTAAGCAATTCAAAGATGTGCCATCTTATAATGTTATTGGTGAGATCAAAGGTTCAACTTATCCTGATGAGATTATTATTGTAGGAGGACATTTGGATTCATGGGATCTTGGAGATGGTGCCCATGATGATGGAGCTGGTTGCGTGCAAAGCATGGAAGTATTGAGATTACTTAAGCAAACCGGTTATCAACCAAAGCGAACCATAAGAGTAGTATTATTTATGAATGAGGAAAATGGACTTAGGGGAGGTAATAAATATGCAGAAGTAGCCAGGCAGAAAGGAGAAGAGCATATTTTTGCTTTAGAAAGTGATTCTGGCGGATTTACACCAAGAGGATTTTCATTTGACTGTAGTCCAGAAGATTTTGAAACAATAAACAATTGGAAACCTTTATTTGAACCTTATTTAATTCATTCTTTTATGATGGGAGGAAGTGGAGCAGATATAGGACCTCTAAAAGATCCAGGCATTGTTCTGGCAGGTTTGAGACCAGATTCTCAACGTTATTTTGATCACCATCATGCTTCTAATGATACCTTTGAGCATGTAAATAAACGGGAACTAGAGCTAGGAGCCGCTACAATGGCTTCTTTGATATACTTAGTAGATAAATATGGCTTTAAGTCCTCAAGGCGAAAAATTAAAAACTAATTTTATGGCTACTTATTAATTTAAATGGTTATTTAGAGGCTTCAATAAGTGCTTTGAATTCTTCTGTGCTAATTTTTGTAAGTTGATTTTGATCGTTTAATAAATGTACCATAGAGTTAACTCCTTTGTTTGCTGTAATTCTAAGGCGGGCTATTCGCTGAACAAAGTCGTTAATAGTAATTTGTTCTTTGTGATTGAGCTTGGGTAATATATTATTAGCATAATCAAGAAAATCGTCTACAATACTCTCATGTGTAAGATTTTCCTGTGCCAGTTCTTCAAGAATTGAACTTATTTTTCTGCTCGTTTCATTATAGTTTTTTGCGATTTTTTCAGTGTAGGCAAGTTTTACCAAAACCATCTCATTATGCTTTATATCCATAGCTGAATTAATTTAGGTTATTTAGAATTAGGGCTTAATTACGAGTAAATATAATAATTTTAAATCAGTTACCCTCTTATAACGCAAAAGTGCTTTGGTTATTGGGAGAAGTAATTAGTATCTTTGCGCCTTATAAAAAAATATCAATATGCAAGACGGTATATACGCAAAATTTAATACGAGTAAAGGCGAAATCTTATTGAAATTAACGCATGATAAAACCCCTGGCACCGTGGGGAATTTTGTAGGATTAGCAGAAGGTAAGCTAGAAAACAACATAAAACCGAAAGGAACTCCTTATTATGACGGACTCATTTTTCATAGAGTAATTCCAGATTTTATGATTCAGGGTGGCTGTCCTCAGGGCAAAGGTTCAGGAGGCCCGGGGTACAATTTTGATGATGAATTTCATCCAGAACTACGTCATGAAGGGCCAGGAGTATTGTCTATGGCCAATGCAGGCCCAGGTACTAATGGGAGTCAATTTTTTATTACTCATGTAGAAACTGCATGGTTAAATGATAAGCATACTGTTTTTGGTTTTGTGGAAAGCGGGCAGGATGTAGTAGATGCCATAGCGCAAGGAGATACTATTGAAACCCTAGAAATTATTAGGAAAGGAGCAGAAGCGGAAGCATGGGATGCGGTTGCAAATTTTGAGAACTTTAAAAAATCTGCTACCGATAGATTAGAAGCTGAAAAAAAACGTGCTGAAGAACAGATGAAATCAATTGTGGACGGATTCACCAAAACAGCTAGTGGTTTGCACTATAAGATTTTGGAAAAAGGAAGCGGAGCGAAAGCAGTAAAAGGACAAAATGTGTCTGTTCATTACGAAGGTAAATTGCTAAACGGAATGGTTTTTGATTCTTCTTTTAAAAGAAATGAACCTATATCTTTCAATGTAGGTACAGGTCAAGTAATTTCTGGATGGGATGAAGGAATTCTGTTGTTAGAAGAAGGAGATAAGGCACGCTTTGTAATACCTTCTCATTTAGCCTACGGCAGTAGAGGAGCGGGTGGCGTAATTCCGCCGGATGCTACATTAATTTTTGATGTTCAATTAGTGAAAGCTGGATAAAAAAATAATTTATAAAACAAAGCCTGATATAATTTTTAATATCAGGCTTTGTTTTTTAGTCTACATTTGGTTGTGGAGTAAGTCTCAAATAAGGCTTTACCTCTTTAAAGCCTTTTGGAAAAATTTCTTTAGCATCTTCACTGGAAATAGCAGGACTAATAACTACTTCTTCACCATATTTCCAATTTGCAGGAGTAGCTACTTTATGATACATAGTGAGTTGGAGGGAATCAATAACTCGTAATAACTCATCAAAGTTACGTCCTGTAGAAGCAGGATATGTAATTATAAGTTTGATGGCTTTATCTGGTCCTACAATGTAAACAGAGCGCACTGTTAATGTGGCGTCTGCCTTTGGATGAATCATATCGTATAATTCTGAAACTTTACGATCTTCGTCTGCAATAATAGGAAAATCTACCTCAGTGTTTTGTGTTTCATTAATATCGGTTATCCAGCCCTTGTGAGACGCTACTCCATCTACACTTAAGGCCATTACTTTTACATTTCTTTTTGCAAATTCTTTTTGGTATTTTGCTACGGTGCCCAGTTCAGTGGTGCATACCGGAGTATAATCTGCCGGGTGCGAGAATAGAATTCCCCAACCATCGCCTAAATATTCATAAAAATTTATTTCACCCTCAGAACTTTGAGCTGTGAAGTCAGGAGCTTTATCTCCTAATCTTAGCGTTGCCATGTTTCTGTTTTTTTAAAATTAGTATTCTATAAAGTTACTATACTAAAATTTGTTTTTCAGACTATTTTCTTAAAAATATTTAAAATGTTGAAGTAAGTTGTATAAATTTGATCATGACGAATACTAACCTTGAAAAATTACAATACCCTATAGGGCAATTTGTTTGCCCTCAAACGATTCATCAGGAACAATTGCAGAAGTGGATCAGTCAATTGGAAAAATTTCCATTAAAGCTTGATGAGTTAGTGCGTAACTTGAATGAAGATGAACTTAGGCTTCAGTATCGTTCTGGCGGATGGAATATAAGAGAACTAGTTCATCATTTAGCCGATAGTCACCATAATAGCTATACCCGGTTCAAATGGACACTTACTGAAAGAACACCTGTTATTAAGGCATATAATGAAAGAGACTGGGCATCACTTTTTGATACTCAAAAAGCACCCATAAGACTGTCTTTAGATTATTTATATAGCCTTCATGCTAAATTAGTTTACCTTATTAAAGGTCTTAATGAGGAACAACTTGAGTTAGCTTTTATTCACCCAGAAGATAATAGTAGAGTGACGTTAAAGGAAAATATTGGTAAATATGCATGGCATGGTGAGCATCATTATACACATATTAAAATTGCTTTATCAAATTTGTAAAGGTTTAATCTCTAGGTTCATGATAAGCATTTCGCGATAATCATCTTTAAGATTGTCAAAATCAAGGAACCAATTTGAAACAGATACGAAGTTTTGCTTCTTATAAAAAGAGATAGACTTACTACTCGTCATTACACTTAACCATATATTTGAAATATTCTTGTTGACAGCAATATGTTTTAAAAAAGAAATGGTTGTAGCCCCAATTTTCCTACCCGTATATTCTTTTATGATGTAAATTTTCTCCAATTCCATCATATAAGGATTTTCATTACCTCTAAAATCTTTGAAAAGATTTATTTTAATAATCCCAACTGGATATTCCAAATAGTAAATCAAATAAAATTCAATAGTATCTCGGGTCAACTCCTCTAAAAATACGTCTCTGGAAAAACTTTTGTTTAGGTAAAACTCAGGACCATCTTTCCAAATATGTGAATAATGCTCAATGTAGGCTTTTTCAGCTATCCTCTCCATGAGAGCGATATCTGCAATAAAACATTTTTTGAAACCAATATTGTTTTCTATTTGATTTACTTTTTCCATTTGATATTACACCCAATACTAGGCTTTTGTTCTAGATCAATTTCTTTTTTATCTATTAATGCAGTTAGTGTTTTTCTAATATCTCTTCCAGTCACTGGAATACCATTCCCTGGTCTAGAGTCATCTAATTGACCTCGATAAACAAGTTTAAGGTTTGCATCAAACACATAAAAATCAGGAGTGCAGGCTGCATCATATGCTTTTGCAACCTCCTGACCCTCGTCATATAGGTAAGGGAATGTAAAGTTTTGTGAAATTGCATTTTCCTTCATTTTTTCAGGACTGTCTTCTGGGTAATTCACTGCATCGTTACTGGAAATTGCCACAAAACCAACTCCTTTTTTTTCATAATCTTGTCCAAGTCTAGAAAGTTCAGGATTGATATGTTTAACAAACGGGCAATGATTACATATAAACATAATCACAGTAGCTTCACTTCCTTTAAGCTGGTCAAGATGAAGATTCTTTCCACTTACGGTATCCAGAAGATTAAATTCTGGTGCTATTGTTCCTAAGGGGAGCATGGTACTTTCTGTTCTCGCCATTTTTTCTATTAATTTAATACAAATATGATATGAAATTAAAAAATTTCAAATATTAAAAATTTTGTAAATTGTACGGAGTCATTTTATCCAAATTCTAAGAAAATTATGAAAACTCTGGATCAATGGTTTGAAGAATATGGTGTTAGCCATCAAAATAAAACCAATAAGGCCATACATTACATCTGTGTTCCGGCCATTTTTTTCTCAATTATAGGCTTAATATTAAGTATTCCTTCAAAGTTTTTAGAGAAACTATTACCGTTCAATAGTCCATTACTTGAAAATTGGGCTAGTCTGGTAGTTATATTATTGCTTATTTTTTACATAAGACTTTCTGTAGCAATGGCATTAAAAGTGTTAGTGTTTTCTGTACTTTGTATTATTTTGAATTATTGGATAGCTACTATTGCTCCATTGTGGCTGGTTTCTTTATTAATTTTTGCAGTCGCTTGGATAGGTCAATTTTACGGTCATAAAATAGAAGGAAAGAAACCTTCTTTTCTTAAAGATCTTCAATTTCTTCTAATTGGTCCGGCATGGGTATTAGATAATATTTTTAAAAAATCTTGAGGAAGAAACTTTTTAGAAATGGAATTTTATAAAATCACCAACGTCTTATAATTTTTTTATGGAAACAATCCACTGGAATGATTTTTCAAAAATCGATATGAGAGTTGGAACTATAATTGAGGTATTAGATTTCCCCGAAGCTCGTAAGCCTGCATTTAGACTTCTTGTGGATTTTGGAAAAGAAATTGGAATTCTAAAATCTTCGGCACAAATTACTACTAAGTATGAAAAAACAGCACTCATTGGGAAACAAGTTATAGCAGTAGTTAATTTCCCTGAGAAACAGATTGCTAATTTTATGAGTCAATGCTTGGTTTTGGGAGCTGTAGATACTAATGATGTGATTCTAATTCAACCGGAAAGAAATGTTGAAAACGGATTAAAAATAGGCTAAGTTACCGTACATTGTTTTCTAATAATTAAAACTCATTACTTCTATGTATAGGGCATTAAAAAATTAAAGCTAGTCAAAACAGTTAAAAAGGCTAGAGGGCGAGATGATTTTTCTGCTATTCATGAATCTTATTAAAATTAAACGGTTACTTATAAAAGTTCGAATTTTAGGCTTTAGGCTTTTTTAATAATGCCCATAATCCAAAAACAGGCCCCGGTAGTAATACTAAGAAAATGTATGGAGAACTTGGGGCAACTTCATTTAAGAAACCAATAATTTCAATACTAATAATAGTCATAGAAAATCCTATACAATTAACTATGGTAAGTGCAGATCCTTTTATTGCGGCGGGGGCGTTTGTGGCAACCATAGCTGAAAACATGGGAGAGTCTGCAATCACACTTGCCCCCCATACTAAGAGAAATACAAAGAATATGATTTCAGTGCTAGAAAATAGAAAAGGAGACAGCAGGCAACAGCAACCAGAAATTAGTAAGGCTGTTAAAGCTGTTTTTTTTATGGTTATTTTTTTTGAGATCCAACCGGCAAAAAAACAACTCAAACTGCCTATGCCAATTATATAAAAGGATAAAAGCGAATTTGAACTGTCTAAGATAGTTTCTTGATGGCTATATAATTGAATCATAACAGGTACAAATGCCCAAAAGGCATACAGTTCCCACATGTGTCCGAAGTACCCGAAAGCTGAATTACGGAATCTCCGATTCGCAAAAAGTGCTTTCAAACCTGCAAAATGAAATTTAGCACCTTTCTTTCTAAACGGACCATCTTTTACAAATAAACCAATGGTAAGTCCAC
This sequence comes from Ascidiimonas meishanensis, assembly GCF_037782385.1. Taxonomy (NCBI): domain Bacteria; kingdom Pseudomonadati; phylum Bacteroidota; class Flavobacteriia; order Flavobacteriales; family Flavobacteriaceae; genus Ascidiimonas; species Ascidiimonas meishanensis. Next base: position 135,872 of record NZ_JBBEXD010000010.1, on the reverse strand, counting down.
CAACTATACATAGAGAGGCGGATGCAATAATTACTATTTTCCAAGAAAAGTTAATTGAAAAAGCTCTTATAAAATGTGGAAATGCCGTGCCAAGAACTAAGGCCCCTACCAAAAATCCAAGTGCTTTACCTAAACTTTTATCAAAATAATCTGCTGCTATTTTCATTCCTACTGGATAAATGCCAGCTAAGAAAAAGCCTGTAAGGAAACGAGAAGTTAATATCCCAGAAAACGTTTCCATCGGTACCAGCATAGCCAGTGTACTGAGTGCTCCTAAAAATGCACTTAGCATGAATACTTTTGAAGGTGAAAACCTATCAGGAATTGCAAAAATGGCATAGGTCAACGTACCCAGAATAAATCCAAATTGAACAGCAGCAGTAAGATGGCCAAGTGCATTGTTAGTGTTTTCAAATAACAGCAATAGCTCTTTGCTTACTGCATTGCCAGCAAACCAAAGTGAGGTGCAAAAGAATTGTGCCAAAACAATAGCCACCAAGACACCCGATGCATTTTTAATTTTCATTGCCTTCTAACGCTAGTTGAAGTTGCGCATATTGAAACAACATGATGGTCTTGGCATCTTTTATTTTACCTTCTGATATATAGGTAAGGGCTTCACTAAAACCAATTTCTAGTACTTCAATATTTTCAGTTTCTTCTGGATTACCTCCTCCTTCTGTTATTTTCATACTTTTATTATATTCAGCAACAAAAAAGTGAAGTATTTCGGTGACCGCCCCAGGAGACATATAGGCCTCAAAAACCTTAGTTACCTTTGGCACTCTATAACCAGTTTCTTCTTCAATTTCTTTAATTATACAGGCTTCAGGATCTAGTTCATCTAATAATCCTGCACAGACCTCAATCATCATCCCGTCAGGATTTCCATTGAGATATGTTGGCATTCTAAATTGATTGGTAAGAATTACTTTTTTCTCTGTCTCATTATAAAGAAGCACGGCAGCTCCATTTCCCCGATCATAAGATTCACGTTTTTGATTTTGCCAAGTACCATCATCTAATTGGTAATTAAAATCAATCTTCTTTAAGGTATACCAATTATCTGAGAGTATTTCTGTACTTTTAATTTGAATGCGTCTATTCTCCATTAGTTTAAATAAAAATTTTAAGATTCGGAAGATATAAAAAATGAAAGCACAAGGCTATATAAAATCTGTACATCCTGTATTACCAGTGCAAGATGTACAACAAGCCATAAGGTTTTGCGTAGCTAAATTAGGTTTTAAGCTATCATTTCAAGATCAACCTAAAAATCCTTTCTACGCTGGAGTAACAAGAGATGGTATAGAATTACATTTACAACGGCATGATAGTAAAGAATGGGAATCTATTACCCACCGCCCAATGCTGCGTTTTGTTTGTGATGCTATTGAGCAATTGTATAATGAGTATGAAGCTAAAGGGATTTTTCATGCCAATACAAGTCTAAAAATAACTTCTTGGAATACTAGAGAATTTGCTTTTTATGATCTTTATAAAAATGGATTAACATTTTATGAGGATCTCTAGTTTTTTTTCTCCAAAACAACACGAAGCCCATTATATGCACTCCTTGCTGGTTTCTTGTGTACAGAATCTACGAAATCGTAGGCACTAAAACCATAAGAGCTACCATTAGTACAATATTCAGCCACATTGCCTCCTAGATCGTAAACTGCCGCATTTTCTATTTTGATGGAGGAAAAACGGCCTACTTCCATAACGAGCTCGTTTGTTAACTCAATTAGCTTTTCTCTTAAAATGGGAACCTCGTCTAATGTGATATCATAGCCTGCCCAATAGGAAAGCGTATTTTCTTTCTTTCCTACTTTCAACGCTTTTTCATGGAGTTTTTTTGCTTCTTCAGGGGTTGGGAGTCTATATTTATCACCTGTAATTTTACTAAGCCATGCGGTATATGCTTTTGCTTCTTCAAACTTTAATAGAACGGGATAATTATCTTGCCCAATTTTAAAACCGTGTGTGTCTCTGTATGCCTTGAATTGAGCGTTGGTAACTTCAAATCTTCCCAAAGAAATAGAATCTTTTTTAATGAGTACTGTTTCAGGGATGAGTGTGTTATTAATTGGAATACCGTACAATCCATTTGCTGTCTTTACTTCTTGTTTTTTAAGTAAGATTGCTAAAGGACTATCTTTTTTGAAAGCTTCATTTTCTTTTTTCGGGTTATCAAATAAGTAGGTGTCAATCCATGCCATCTCCTCTTTCATTTTTCTCAACTGATGAGAAATTTTTTGAAGTCCGTGGGGCTGTCCTGGAAACCATAAAAATCTTACTGGTGCCTTCCCTATTTGTTGAAGTGCTCTATAATATTCCCAGCCTTGATCTCTAGGTACAGCGCGGTCTTCACTGCCATGAAAAATAATGGTAGGGGTAATTACCTTATCCAGTTCAAATAAGGGTGATTTAATAATATAATTCTCGTTATAGAAAGTTCCGTTAACATCATCCCAGGGAGCACCTCCAAAATAGCTCTGGTCAAAACTTACTCCAAATCTACAGGTTCCAAAATCAGAAGTCCAATTTACATCACCCGCTCCGGCGGCAGCAAATTTAAATAGGTTAGGATACTTTACGGTAAGCATAGTGCTTATAATTGCACCATTAGACCACCCTGTAGTTCCTAGTCTATCCATATCAATCATTCCTTTAGTTTCCAGCATTTGAAGGCCTTTAAGAATATCTTCCATTTCTGGAATGTAATAGTTCTTTTTAATGCTTTCAACATACTTTAATCCATGATTGGAAGAACCGTGGTAATTAGGCTTTAAAACAAACGCACCTTTTTGGGAAAGAATATTTGGGTAAGTACTCCAACGTTCTGACCATTCATCTGTATCTACTCCAGACGGCCCTCCGTGAATTGAGAGTATGAGCGGATATTTTTTTCCAGCTATATAATTTTCGGGATAATACAATATCCCGGTGACCTCTTCGTCTTGATACCCATTCCAGGTAATCACTTCACTTTTGGTTATTTTTTTTTGAGAAAGGTTGGTATTTAATTTAATAAATTCTGATATATTTTTTAATTGATTCCCTTTTCTGTCTGCTGTAAAATAAAGTGGGAGGGAAGAAGCAGTGGAGTAACCGTATACTATCTTATTGCCTTTTTTTGAAGTTGCAATAGGCGTACAATGCTCATTGGAATCATTAAAACTAACAGCTTCCTTTTCCCACCCAGCTTTTGTACGCTTGTAAATCACATTTTTAAAAGTAGCTTTATTGGCTAAGGAAACCAGCACATCGTTTCCTAACATCCAATAACCACGTCCAATCCCTTTTTCCCATTCTAAATTTACTTTTTGTTCTTTTCTCTCCGCTAGATTATAATAGTATAATTCCTGAATTCCAGCTCCGTTCCATTCTGGATCTGAGGAAAAAGAAGATACAAAGTAAAAGCCACTATCTATGTTATTAAATTGAAAATTAGAAGAAGGAAATTTTAACTCGCTCAATATTTGAATCACTTCATTTGTTGCGAGGTTTTTTAAGAAGTAAGTTGGGTCTGGTTGTGCATCGGCTGAGAAATGCGGACTCATTTGCATTGCATATACCAACCATTTTCCATTGTTTGAAACCTTGTAGTTATTTAAAGGTTTGGTATTGGTGGTAATGCGCTCTATTGTTTTATTTTTTAAGTCAAAGCCAAAAATGCGGGAAGGTTTCCAATGTAAAGAATCTTCAACCACCTTCACATCATCTTTTTTCTTTTTTAGGGTTTCTTCACGCAGCGTTTCTCCTTCCTTACTAACGAACAATAAGATATTCTCGTTTTTCCATTGAAGATTTGAAATGCCATTTTTGAATTCGTGAACAGCAATTGCCTCTCCACCATAAATACTTAATTTCCATAATTTTTTACCTTTTTCTCTTGAAGATAAAAAGTAGATATGGTTGTTATCTTTAGAAAAAATAGGAGAATAATCGTTCTCATCCTGATTTGTAAGTCTAACCGTAAATGGCATTCCATCTTCCATTTTGTTAAGTCTGGTTAGGTAAAGATTGGATATAAACTTGTCTTTTTCTTTGAGTGCTCTACTTTTAGCCCATACCACCATACTGCCGTCTGGAGAAAATACGGCATTTCTCAAAAACGCTGTATGAATCACATCTTCTGGTGTCCATTTATGTGGGTCTTCTATTTCTTGTGCTAAAGCTTTAACAGGTTGCAGAATGGTGATAAGTAAAACGAAAAAATTAACTAGAAAAGAATATTTCATAAAAATCAATTAAAAAGGGATTACAAGAAGTTTCGGTTTATGAGTTCTTATTTTTGTTTGCGTTCAAGTTCAATTTGGTATAGTTTTCTACCTAAAGTAGCTAGAAATGGAATTCCAACCGTATCATATTCGTAGACGTCATCATTGAAGATTTCATTTTTGTTGACAAGAATAGTAGCCGTTAGTAAAAATTCAATATTATTTTTTGTGTCTTCTATATAAGCGCAATCAGTAAGAGTTCCATAAGCATAACCAACTTTATTGTATATTTTAATGTAAGAAGGAATAGCCTCTTTACGATCTCCATACATAAAAAATTTACCATAGCTATCATAATAGATTGCAGGATTGTATCCGGCTTCTTTAGGAAGTGTATGCATGGCTTTTAAAAGAAAATTTTCGTTTTCTTTGCCAAGCTTGAAGGTTTCATCAGGGCTGTATTTTTCGGGGAAAATAACTCTTTTCATCAACGAGTGAAGGGTGGTTATGGGGAGATAATTCTTTTCTGAAAAATCAAAGGGCTGAGGAATTAATGAGTCATCTTCATAAAATCCTTTTCCCTTCATAATCCCCTTCATTTGCAATCTTTCAGGATTTTTATTAACGGTAGCTTCCGTTTGTTTCATCGTACTATCATTCAAAAAAACAACCAAAGGTTTTGTGGTAATATTTCCAGCATCATCTGTTGAAAGGCGATGAGATAATCTTGCCGGGAATAAACCTTTACTTTGAAGCTGTTCATTGATATAATCCGGCCCTAGAAATTCAAAAAGACGGTTATAAGCATCATTATCACTTACTGCAAAAATTTTACTAACTTCTTTAAAGAAACTGGTTTCAATGGAGTCTCCTTCCACATAAAAATGAGTGTTTCCATGGTATGTGTCCTCCTTGTTTAATTTTTCAAGGGCTAATATCGCTACTGGAAATTTTACGGTACTTGCTGGATAAAAATAGCTGCTATCATTTACCTGAAACTTAAAATCGGTAAAAAAAGGGCTATTACTTTTATCTCTATTGATTCTGGTAAACAATATCTGTACGTTGTATTGTGCTATCCTATCCGTCACTTTTTTGATATTTGGGTCTGAATCCTGAAGTGCCTCAAGAAGCGGATCTTTTTTTTCAATAGGCTGCGCGCAGGAGGTCAACAGAAGTATACACCCTAATATTTTTAGAAGTAAATTATTTTTTACGAACATATTTTTTACCTGATTTGAGATATTTCTTTTCGTAACCTTCAAAAAATACAGGTACAGATTTATCATTTCCTTCCCTTACCACAAAATGCAAATGCGGACCTCTGGTAAATCCAGTAAGTCCAGATATTCCTATGGGTTGTCCACGATGTACAAAGTCTCCAGGTTTTACAAGAACACCCTGATAGTCTAAATGAACATACGCGGCTAAGGTTCCATCTTCATGAAGAATAGTTATTAGATTTGCTTTGTCTATAAAATCTCTTCCCCCATGCACCTTAAATTTATCTCTAATTCTTACAATAATACCTTCTCGTGCTGCATAAATGGTATCGCCTACAGCTAAATTAAAATCAATCGCATATTTTGATTTGATACTATTATGGGTAAACTTTCCATTGAATCCTTGTACCACTTTATAAGGTTTATCTTTCGAGTACGGTAAAGAATAGGAATAAGTGGAATCATGTTTAGCAGTTTTAGAATCACCAAGCATTGCTTTAATATTGAAAAAACGTTTCAGCTGTATCTTGGAAGTATCTTTTATATGCTTTAGAGGGATGGAGGCCAACCACATTGAATCTCTGGCATTAATTAAGAATTTTGGATGAATATGTATACTATCTTGAAAGTAAACATGAGGAAAAACGGAAACCTCTACGGGGCCATAGGTAAGATTTATAATACCAATTCTGGCAGAGTCTTTTGTGAATTCTTTGTATGCACTAAGTTCTTGTGCTTTGACTACACAAAAAGGAAGTAAAAGTGCCAAAAAGAAGTGTTTCATCCCAGGGATTTAAATGAGAGATGAATAAAGTTACAAAATGTTGGGCAATTAAAAAGGATTATTTTTTAGAGCGACTGTATTCCTGCCAGCTGGTATTTTTGAAAATATTTTCACCAACATAATTGGCAACTTTTAGAAATTCATTTGGTTGTCTAAATCCGGGAACTACGGTTACAATTTTAACTTTTTCATCAAGAAAAACAACGCTTGGATAACTCAATTTCCCTTTAAGCAATTGAGCGGCTAACTCGTGATAGCCTCTTCGCCCGCTTGCCACGTATTTAAAAGTTCGGTTGTTATAAACAATATCCTGCTTCTGTTCTGCATTTAATTTTACCATATAAAAATTACTTTTCATATAAGCTGCTACCTCAGGATTATTAAAAGTTACGGCATCCATTCTTTTGCACCAACCACACCAATCAGTGTAGACGTCAACAAATATTTTTTTCGGGTTTTTGTCGGTTTTAGATTTAGTAATCGCTTCTTCCCAACTCATCCATTCAATAGCCTCTACGGGAGGGTTAAAAGATGCAGTTATAGCGACTAAGCAAATCAATAACAGGGGGCGAAGAAGTATTGTTTTCATAACTTTCATAAATAGGTTTATAAGGTAAATATAATAAAAAATGCGCCTTTTGGCGCATTTCGTATCTTTAAGCAGTTACATTTACATTAAATTTAACAGCATCTACTTGATTTCTAATTAGATCGTCAAATGTTTCCCTTTTCCTGATTAAATAGGATTTCCCTTCATGCCAAAGCACTTCCGCGGGTCTATATCTTGAATTGTAATTACTGGCCATAGTGTGGCAATACGCACCTGCATTATGAAAACACAACACATCACCCTCTGCTATTTCAGTTATTCTTTTATTGGTTGCAAAGGTATCTGTCTCGCAAATATAACCTACAACAGAATAGAATCTCTCTCTGCCTTTGGGGTTAGAAATATTAATAATTCTGTGGCTGGCTCCATAAAGCATAGGTCTTATCAAATGATTAAAACCAGAATCTATACCAGCAAAAACGGTTGAGGTTGTTTGTTTAACCACATTCACAGAAGCCAGAAAGTATCCTGCTTCGCTTACCAAAAATTTACCTGGTTCAAAGCAAAGCGTAAGTTCTCTACCGTATTCTTTAGAAAATTGGTTAAATCTTTTCGTTAATTTCTTACCAAGTTCTTCTACATTTGTCTCAATATCTCCTTCCCTATAAGGAACTTTGAAACCACTTCCAAAATCAATAAACTCCAGTTGGTTGAAATTTTTGGCTGCATCAAACAAAATTTCCGAAGCATACAAAAATACTTCAATATCCAAAATGTCACTTCCGGTATGCATGTGAATTCCATTGACCTTCATACTAGTGTTTTCAACGATGCGAATTACATGTGGCATCTGGTGAATACTAATACCAAATTTAGAATCAATATGACCTACGGAAATATTTGAATTACCGCCAGCCATTACGTGGGGGTTAATCCTAATGCAAACAGGTACATCGGGATGTTTGGAACCAAACTGCTCTAATATGGATAAATTGTCAATATTAATTTGTACCCCAAGAGCAGCTACTTCTTCAATCTCTCTTAGAGAAACTCCATTGGGCGTATATATTATTTTTTCAGGTTTAAAACCAGCTATCAACCCTAACTTCACTTCTTGTATTGAAACTGTATCTAGTCCAGAACCTAGTGAATTCATAAGTTTCAGAATCGCTATATTAGAAAGTGCTTTAACTGCGTAATTCAAGCGTAAATTAGGCACATTCTTAAAAGCAGAGGTAAGCCGGCTGTATTGGGAGATAATTTTTTCTGTATCGTACACATAAACCGGACTGCCAAATTCCTTCGTAATATTAAGAAGATCTTTAGTATTCATAACATGAAATTTTAAGTAACAAATCTAAAGTATAATTTCTTTAAATCAATTATTTTGAGGTTTTTTTATAAAAATAAAACAATAAGTTATATTTAAAACAATCTGTTTTTTGTGTTAAATCTCCTTCAAACTTAAATTATTCGTATTTTTGTCCTAAAAGAATTCTATGTCATTGTTGCCATTATTTCCCCTTCAAATTGTTGTTTTTCCGGATGAAAAGCTTCCATTGCATATTTTTGAGAAGCGTTATCGCGAACTTCTAAAAGATATTGAAATTAGCAATGGTAAGTTTGGAATTCCAACTTTGGTAAACGGAAAAATGACTTATGGAACAGAAATTGAACTTGTGGAGACTGTAAAGAACTATGAAAATGGCTCTTCTGATATACTTTGCAGAGGTAAACGTGTTTTTTTCATAAATGAATTTAAGAATCCTATGGACGGAAAGCTTTATGCAGGTGGTGATGTCAAATTTTTTAATAATATTTATGATGGGAATCCGTCTACTAAAGAAAAAGTATTAGCCTTGATTTCTGAGCTATATGAAGTTATGAATGTAGACATACCGGATATAGACACTCAAGAATTTAACAGTTTCACATTAGGGCATAAAATTGGAATGTCTGTTGTTCAAGAATTGGAATTGCTACACCTAATTTATGAGAGTGAACGTTTAAAGTACATTAAAGAGCATTTAAAAAAGATTATTCCGGTAGTTAAGGAAGTGAACCGCACCAAGGAAATCATAAAAATGAATGGTCATTTTAGAAGTTTTGATCCATTAGATTTTAAAAAGATTAGATAATATTATTAATTTCTTTATCCTTTTTATTCTTGCCTTTGGTTGGTTTGACTTTCCGAACTTTTCTTCTCTCTTATCAGCCACCAAATTAAATTGGTTTTATAATTCTTTGTTTCCTATTTTTGCATCGCTTAAATAAAGAATGTTCAGTTATGAATTTACACGAATATCAGGGAAAACAAGTATTAGCAAATTTTGGCGTTCGTATCCAAAGGGGTATTGTGGCGCATAATGCACAAGAAGCGGTTGAGGCTGCTAAACAACTCACACGGGAAACAGGTACAGGTTGGCACGTAATAAAAGCTCAGGTTCATGCTGGTGGTCGTGGAAAAGGGGGAGGAGTTAAACTTGCTAAAAACTTGCAGGAAGTAGAATCTATAGCTGAAAACATTATTGGAATGAATCTGGTTACCCCTCAAACTTCAAAAGAAGGAAAGAAGGTACATCAGGTATTAGTTGCCGAAGATGTTTATTATCCAGGAGACTCTGAAACTTCTGAGTTTTATATGTCTGTATTACTCGATAGGAGTAAAGGACGAAATATGATTATGTATTCCACTGAAGGGGGAATGGATATTGAAGAAGTTGCTGAAAAAACACCACACCTTATTTTCACGGAAGAGGTGGACCCTGCTATAGGGCTTATGCCTTTTCAAACGCGTAGAATTGCTTTTAATCTTGGACTTTCTGGAACAGCTTTTAAGGAGATGACTCGTTTTGTGGCATCTTTATACAAGGCTTATGTAACAAGTGACGCTTCTTTATTTGAGATAAATCCGGTATTGAAAACGTCAGATGATAAAATTATGGCAGTTGATGCCAAGGTTACACTAGACGACAATGCCTTGTTCCGTCACAAAGATTACGTGGAAATGCGTGATTTAAGAGAAGAAAATCCTATTGAGGTAGAAGCGAATGCTTTAGGGCTTAATTATGTAGACCTTGATGGTAACGTAGGTTGTATGGTAAACGGTGCTGGCTTGGCAATGGCTACTATGGATCTTATCAAACAGTCAGGTGGGGAACCGGCTAATTTTTTAGATGTTGGAGGTACAGCAGATGCAAAAAGAGTAGAGGCAGCTTTCCGTATTATCTTAAAGGATGCCAATGTGAAAGCAATATTGGTCAATATTTTTGGTGGCATCGTTCGTTGTGATCGTGTAGCTCAAGGTATTGTAGATGCTTATAAGAATATGGGAGACGCTATTAATGTACCTATTATAGTGAGATTGCAAGGTACAAATGCAGAAATTGCAAAAGAGCTAATCGATAATTCTGGGCTAGCCGTGCATTCTGCGGTTCAGTTTCAAGAAGCTGCCGATAAAGTAAAAGAATTACTCAATTAAAAGAATATTCGTTTTAACAAGATAGACTCCAGAACTATAGCTTATGTTTTGGAGTCTTTTTTATTTAATGAAGTGTAACATATTGTTTTATGAATCGTCTTTAGTATAGGTATCAGGTTTGACGGAAGCATTTTGCCGATTGCTTTTATTTGGTATCTTACTTAAATCAATAGTGTTGGAAAGCTAGTTTTGAGTGAAATGGTTTATAATGTACTCCTAGAATTTTATTCTGGGAGTTTTTTTATGTTTTTTCACAGTCTTAAGATTTTTTTTAAATTGAACAAAATTTATGGAAGTATGGATACGGAATCTGAAAAACTGAGCCTGTTGGCAGATATGATTACATTTGCTAAATCTGATCAAGAGGTTAAAGATTCTGAATATAATTTTTTACTTGCGGTAGCTTCTCAATTAGGGGTAACCAAAAGAACTTTTGATCATTTATTTGGTACAACCGCAAAAAGAACACCTATTAAACCAGAGTCTGAACGTATTTTACAGTTCCACAGACTGATCCTATTAATGAATGTTGACGGCCATCAACACCCTGAAGAGTTGCGTGAACTTAGGAATTACGGATTAAAAATGGGACTGCACCCTCAGGCTACGGAAACGGTTTTGAAAATAATGGATCAATACCCCAACAAAATAATTCCACCAGACATACTATTTCAATTTTCAAAACGCACTATAATTAAAAGGTAACCCCAAAAGCCATCAATTCTGCAAAAAACGGAATAATGAGTAATAAGGCTGCTTCTATTCTCAATACCATAATTAGTTTTTGAGGAATATGAATGAGCGCTGTTTTTGCCTTTTTGCTTTTAAAATAGAATAGGCTAGGGTATAAAGATAATATACCTACGATGATAAACAGACTCATTTTGATCCAGAAGGTATTGCTATTTGAATAGAATTCTGGAGGCTTTCCTACTACAAACCACAAGATCATACCAAAAGTTACTGTCAAAACCGATGCAATCCCGTAAATAGCATCAGTAAGTAAGATACGTTTAAGTAATTGTTTGTCCACTGCTGTCTTTACAAGAAACTGCTGTGCAAAAACACTTCCTACCACTATAAAGATGGAGACTAGGTGAAGATATCTAAAGAGAATATAGTAATTCATGAGTTCATTTTGACAGTAAACAACTCAATAAGCGACAAAAAGTCATCTATATAGGTGTAAAAAGCGACAAAATGTCTCATTTTTATAGATGGAATATAATTTGCCATATACTAAGCGTAAATAAAAAGTTTAACTAAAAATACATAAAAAATGAACCTAGTAAGAAAAAATAACAACGTTTGGTTTCCTTCATTATTGGATGAGTTTTTAAAGCCTGATTGGATGGGTGGATTAGAGCATAGCCACAATGTATTACCCGCTGTAAATATCAAAGAATCTGAAGATCATTTTGATTTAGAGCTTTCAGTACCAGGATTTAAAAAAGATGATATTCATATAGAGGTAGATGACAATGTATTAACTATTTCATCAACCGTTGAATCGTCTTCTGAAAACAAAGATGAAAAAGGTAATTATACTAGAAGAGAGTTTAGTCGTTCTTCTTTTAAGCGCTCTTTTACCTTACCAGAAACGGTTAATGAGGATGCAATCAATGCAAGTTATGAAGATGGTATTTTGGTGTTAACATTTCCAAAAAAAGAAGAGGCACTTCCAAAGCCAAAAAGATTGATAGAAATTTCATAATGTTAAGTTTGGTTAGTAATGTTGAAAAAAGAGGAATCTGGAAACAGATTTCTCTTTTTTATTTATGAGCCCTTTTCTTAATCATTCCTCCTTTAGTGTCTTTAATACTACTCATAATTACAAATGCATTTGGATCAATTTTATCTATTTCCGTTTGTATTTTAGCCACTTCCAGACGTGTAATAACGGTATAGATGATATCTGTACGATCTAGATTTGCTCCTTTTTTTCCATAACCACGCTTTCCTTCATAAATGGTAACTCCTCTTCTCATTTTTTCAGTAATCATTGTCCGGATTTCTTCACTGTAGACGGATATAATGGTAATACCTGTGTATTCTTCAACTCCTTCTACTACAAAATCTACGGTTTTAGAGGCGGCTAGATAGGTAAGCATAGCATATAAAGCGGTTTCTATAGATAAAAGATAGGCTGCTGCAGCAAAGATCACTACGTTAAATAAAAGAATCACATCGCCAATAGTAATACCAGTTTTTCTGCTTAAATAAATGGCAAGCAATTCTGTGCCATCTAAAACACCACCACCTCTTATGGATAGTCCAATACCTGCACCTAAAAAGAATCCTCCAAATGTAGCAACAAGTAATCTGTCTGTAGTCACAGTTGGGTACTCTATAAAAGCAACCGCCAAAGCCAGTCCTGCAATGGCAAAAAAACTTTTAAGTGCGAATGATTTACTAATCACCCGGTATCCCAGATATATAAATGGCAAATTAATGAGAACGATCAATAGCGGTAATGAAAAACCAGAAACTTTCGCTACGATAAGAGATATTCCCGTAACGCCCCCATCAATAAACGAATTTGGGATTAGAAAACTTTCCAAACCAAAGCCAGCAGAAAAAATACCTATAATGATAAAAAGAGAATCCCGAAGCAAATGAAAAAAACCTGTTTTTACACGAATAAATTCTCTGGCCATTGCGTATTCGCTAGCACCTTTGGTGCGGTCTTTTCGAAGGCTATGCCGCACCCATTTATATGCTTCTTTGTAGGCACGTCTCATTGTTTTATTTCTTTTCAGGTAAGTTACACGTTTTTCCCTTGGAGTTCCTTGATTTCATCTCGTAATTTGGCTGCTTCCATAAAATCTAGTTCTTTAGCCGCTTTTTCCATAGCCTTTCTTTTGTTTCTTATTAGCTTTTCAAGCTGCTCCTTGGTCATGTAGGCTACTTCTGGTTCTGCGGCCTTCGGCATTTTCTTTTCATATGGATTGATATAGTTGTTTCCTCCACCTTCAAAAGCACTGTCTAATGCTTTTTTTAAGGCTTTGGGCACAAGGTTATGATCTTTGTTCCATTTTATTTGTTTCTCTCGGCGATAATTAGTTTCATCAATAGTTTTTTGCATGCTATTCGTAATCTTATCTGCATACATAATTGCGCGACCATTTAAATGACGAGCAGCTCTTCCCACGGTCTGAGTAAGCGATCTGTTACTTCTTAGAAAACCTTCCTTGTCAGCATCCAAAATAGCAACTAAAGATACTTCTGGCAAGTCTAGACCTTCTCTTAATAAATTTACACCAATAAGCACATCAAAAATTCCTTTACGCAGGTCTTGCATGATTTCTACTCTTTCTAAAGTATCTACATCACTATGAATATAGCGACATCGGATAGAAATTCTGGAAAGGTACTTGGTGAGTTCTTCCGCCATTCTTTTAGTAAGGGTAGTAACCAGTACTCTTTCATCTTTCTCTACCCGTTGATGAATTTCTTCTACCAGATCATCTATTTGATTTTTACTTGGTTTTACCTCAATTATGGGATCCAAAAGCCCTGTTGGACGAATCACCTGTTCCACATAAACGCCTCCGCTTAGTTGTAATTCATAATCTGCAGGCGTAGCACTTACATAAATTACCTGATGTTGTAAAGCTTCAAACTCTTCAAATTTTAGCGGTCTGTTATCCATAGCAGCAGGTAATCGGAATCCGTATTCTACCAAATTCTCCTTTCTGCTCCGGTCACCTCCATACATGGCATGTACTTGCGGTATAGTTACATGACTTTCGTCAATAATCATTAAATAGTCTTCCGGAAAATAATCTAGTAAACAAAAGGGTCGTGTACCGGGATCTCTGCCATCTAGGTATCGCGAATAGTTTTCAATACCAGAACAATACCCCAATTCTTTAATCATTTCAAGATCAAAATTAGTGCGTTCTTCCAATCTTTTAGCTTCCAGAGGTTTTCCAATTTCTTTAAAATAATCTGTTTGTTTTACCAGATCTTGTTGAATCTGCCAAATGGCATTTTGTAAAATATCTGGCGAAGTCACAAAGATATTCGCTGGATAGATATTAAGCTTTTCATGACGCTCCAATACTTCTTTGGATTGCGGATCAAAAGCTTCTATTTCTTCTATTTCATCTCCAAAAAAGTGAATTCTATAAGCTTCATCAGCATAACCCGGATACACATCTATTACATCACCCTTCACTCTAAAATTTCCATTTACAAAATCCGCAGTAGTTCTGGAGTAAAGACTTTGTACTAATTTATGCATAAACTGCGTACGTGATAAGATTTGGTCTTTTTCAATAGTGATCACATTCTTTTTAAACTCCGTAGGGTTTCCAATACCATATAAACAAGAAACAGAGGCTACTACCAATACATCTCTTCTCCCAGAAAGTAAGGATGAGGTGGTACTCAGGCGAAGCTTTTCAATTTCTTCATTTATAGACAGATCTTTTTCTATATACGTTCCTGTTACGGGTAAGTATGCTTCAGGTTGATAATAATCGTAATAAGAAACAAAATATTCAATAGCATTTTCTGGGAAAAACTGTTTGAACTCAGAATATAATTGAGCTGCAAGTGTTTTGTTATGTGCCAATACCAAAGTAGGACGTTGAACCTCTTCTACCACATTAGCAACCGTAAAGGTTTTTCCAGATCCAGTAACTCCCAAAAGTGTTTGGTAACGCTCAAATTCATTAATTCCTTTCGATAATTGTTTAATAGCCTCAGGTTGATCCCCAGTAGGTTTAAACTCAGATTCGATTTTAAATTTCATTCTGCAAAATTAACAAACAAAGGCTTAGAAAAGTGTTTAGAAATTTATAAAATTAAAAGGTATTATGTCAAGGTAAAGTTTTCATCTTTTAAGCGCAAAATGCCCCTTAAGAATCTCTCCATTTTCTAGAATGGCGGCAAACCAATAATCAGAGGCGGGCATAGGTCTCCCATTAAAGGTGCCATCCCAACCAGATTCCTGAGGACGAATACGGGTTAATAGCTTCCCATATCTATCAAATATTTGCAAACCAGTTACGGGAATATCATTCACACGATCTTCTAGGATATTCCAAAAATCATTAATAGTATCACTATTTGGTGTAAAGAATTTTGGAAAGAGAATGGAAACGGGATTAAAAAAAAGTTGTCTAGAGATAAGACCGCAACCACTTTTTTCTCTGGCATATACCGTAATATTTCCAACATCAGCAAGATCAAAAAAATTTGCATCTTGATAAGGTCCGTTTGGATTGTTAATAGCATATTCATAGTCACCACTACCACTGGTTTCTATGATGATTCTTGTTAAGTCGCCAATGGGTTCAATTCTAATATTTTCAAATCTGGGACCCTCTGTGGTAATTACTTCAATTAGTTTTGAATTTTCACATCTGTATTCTTCACCACTAACATCTATTATGGTATAGGCTACCAGTCTATAAGTTCCTTCAATTTCAAAATCTATAGAACGCGTTGTGGTAAGTTCAACTTCATCGCCATTAGGGTCAAAACCATACCAAACATATCCATCTGCATTGGTATCTGCCACATAGTTAAAAGGAATTGCTTCAGAACAAAGGCCTATGGTATCTGGATCTGTAATCACAGGGTTAAGATCTACAATGAGCCCTGTGTTAGGATCAAAATAAGGACCGCAACCCGCACTAGTTGAAAAACTTTCTTCGTCGCAACCTGTAGCTAAACCTGCGTCATTATAGGGAGTAATGGTTACAAAAATGGTAACGTTAAACAGAAAATTTACGACTACTGTAGACGTAGTGTTACCTGCATCAAAATTATTAAGAATATCTTTCCCACCAGGAGTGCTTCCCATATTAATAATATAGCCCGTAGCGTTGGTAACGGGACTCCACCTAAGTTCTGGCGTGAGCGGAACATCAATCGAACCATCTAATGGCGATATAAGGTTTGTACATTCAGGCGCTTGCCCAAGAGACCCTGTAGTAAAAGATTGTGAATTACAATTTATGGCGCTTCCATTAGAATTATAGGGAATCACGGTCACATATATGATTGTACTCGCCGGGAAATCTAGTAAAGGATTGTAGCTTAATATATTCCCAACGTCTGTGGTAGGAAGTATTTCATTTCCTCCCGGGGTGGTTCCAATAGTTAGTAAATAGCCTTCAGTTCCAATAGATACATTCCATTGCAGATTTGCATTAATGGCGACATTTACAGCACCAGCCAACGGACTTGTTAAATCTGTACAGAGGGGAGGTGTTGTAATATTTTCGGTTGTAAAACTGGATACAGGACATGGAATATTTTCATTATTAAAAAAAAACAGTGATATACTTACGTAGATAGTAGTGTTATTTGGTAACCCTAGAGGAGGTAGGAAGGAGGTAGAAAGTCCTACAGATCGGTTACTCACAATGTCTGATCCTCCTGGAGTAGTGCCTAAAGAAATAATATATCCTGTAACACCTGCAACGGGTGTCCAGGTAATTGTAGCGTCTAAAGGTACATTTACAGCGCCATTAGCCGGACTTAATACGGAGGTACAGCTCTGGGCAGTGGAATACGTTCCAATAGATACGAATATTAGGAACAGGCTCCATGTTATAACAGCGAGTTTTCTTGCGTTTGAAAACATTTTAAAATTTAAAATTTATAATTAATTTTTTAGATACCTAGCGTTTCAATGCAAAATGACCATTGAATTGCCTGCCGTCTTCAAGGACTATTCTAAACCAATAATCACTTGACGGAAGCTGTCTACCATTGAAGAGACCATCCCATCCACTCCCAGCAGCATTTAGTTGAGTGATGAGTTTTCCATATCTGTCATAAATATAAACAAAAGTATTAAGACTTCTCAACTGATCACCGCCAATTAATTGCCACGTATCGTTAATTCCATCTCCATTTGGTGTAAAAAAATTAGGATAGCCTAAAATGGAAATACCTTGCTGGGTAATACCACATCCATTTTTATCTCTTACGTAAACGGTTACAAATCCCGGAGGAAGATTACTAAATTTATTACTGTCCTGATATGGCCCGTTACTATTTTCTAAAGCATATTCATAATTTCCAGAGCCGGTAACTAGGATTGTAATATTATTATTTTGTCTTAGATCCCGAATTTTTATATCGTCAATAACTGCAATATTAGAACTGTTTACTCTTATTGTTCTTTCCACAGAACAACCACCGCTATTGGTCACAATTACCCGGTAAGAACCAGCATCGGTGATTTCAATTGCAGGTGTATTTTGCCTTTCATTCGTTTGCCATTCATAGGTGTAATCTCCAGTTTCACTAATAGGGATTCCTGCAGAAATGGTATAGGTTGCAGCAGAATTTTCACAGATAAAAACATCTTGCTCTTGTTGTATATCTGGTAATTCATTTACTTGTAGATTTACCACATTGATTCCTGCACATTGATTGTTGTTTTCTGCCCTAGCATAAATAGTCTGGTTAAAGGGAAGCGTATTTTCAAAATTGGTATCTAATGCATTGGTTTCATTTAGCGCTTCATTTTCTGTTAAGTAATACGTAAGCGTTATTCCGGGGCCTAATGTTAATGCTGCTGAAGCCTGATTGAGGTCAAACAGTGCAAATCCTTCTACTCCGCCATCAGCACATGCAGAAATATTTACAGTTAGAGGTGGAGTGAAACTAGTGCTAAGTTCTAGCTCTGCTACAGAAAAACATCCCTTTTGTTTATTTTCTACACGAACATATACTATTTGTGGGTTCGCAATATTTGAGTAAGATTCACTATTTACCGCATTGAGTTCATTCTGCGCATCATTAAGATTTTCATGAAATGTATACTCAAAAGTATTGATGAGATCTATATCTGTAACAATTTGACCTATAGACTGCTCCAGATTGAAAATAGTAGAACCATCACCATCAAAATCACATTGGGTTAAAGAGGTGTTTTGAACCACTGGAAGCGGAATCACATCAACATCTGCAGTACCCTCCAATACAGGGTCTCCATTATTAGGTTCTACGCGAACCGTATAAAAACCAATAGCTGCGGCAGAAGCATTTGTGATGGTAAGTGTATTTCCAGTTTCAGCTAGCGGAACTTCATCTTTTTCCCAGAGGTAAGTGGCTCCGGGAATATCATCTGCCACTAAGGTATAAGTATCTCCTGTACATAACTCTAAAAAGGTGTCACTAATCCCATTTCTGATGATATCAATTTTATTGAGAAAAAAGGATTGAATAAAGGGAGGAAGTCCGAGCCTTACTTCATTACTACCATCATTATTAACATCTAGGTAAATAGCTTGCGGATTGTAGATTACATTTGCTGCGGTAGCTTCTGGATTTTCAATTACACCAAGATATTTTCCAGTGGTACCAGCTCCTACCTGTAAAAAATCAATTTGAGAACGGTAAATTTTACCATCCAATCCTAATTGCAAGGCTCCATAATTATAATCTGAAGACTCATCAATAATAGTCATAGAGTTTTTAACATCTGCCCTTCTTAAGTCGTATTGAATTAGGAAACTATTTCCACCGCCACCACTACCACGACCAACTACGGCATAGAGTTTACGTGTTTCTAAAGAAAACTCAATACCATAAGGTGCATCACCGTTATACAATTCAGTAGAGTTATTTACTCTTCCTGTGATATTGTCAAAATCAAAAAGCGAAATATTTCCAGGGGCATCTGCACCCGGAATTTCAGAAATACTAAAAAAGGCGGCTGCTATTTTTGTTCCATCAGGTGATGCTTTTAAATATCCCAGTGCATTTCTTCTATAGCCTGAAACGGGTACTTCGGGTTCGGCAAAACTTGTGACGGGAGTTTCATTTACACCGTTGCTATCAATTTTAAAGGCATAAAAATTTTCTGTAAAATGCGTGATTACCCAAAAAGTATTCTCTTGACCACCTTCAACGGCTGTTATTTTTTCTGAACATTTATACCCATTTTCAAATCGGTCTCCAGGATTATATGTGATGAGTGGAATATTTTTTTGCCCAGGAATTATATCACCTAACCCACCATTTAAACTCATGTCTATTACAGAATAGTTTAATCCATTGTTAAAGCCATCACCATCTCCGGAAACATCTATGATATCTGATACGGAAAAATTGGCATTATGCGGTTCATCAACGGTGAACAAATAATAAATAGAGGTAAGTGTAGGGTGTGGAACAATTAATCCGGATTGCGTACTAGATTCATCTCCTTTCAATTCGGTACCATTGGGCATGATATTGTGGTTTCTATCCCAAACGGTCACTCCATCAGAGTAAAACTGTAAGTTTCCATTTTCATCAGAAATGGTAGAGCATCCTTCAAACGTATTGAGTACCCCATCAGTTAATACAGAAACATCTTTGGTAACGGGATCAAAATAAACACCTGCGTTTTTCCCAAAATACCAATAAGCAGCTTCCCCTTGAGACCAACTCTGAAAAATGGTAAAAAATGCCACTATGCAAAAAATTGCTTTTTTCATTTTTAATCTTTTTCATTTTTTTACTAGAGTAGGAAAAGTCTATAATGCTGGGGCATTTTTATGAT
The DNA here is from genome assembly GCF_037782385.1 of Ascidiimonas meishanensis. Classification (NCBI taxonomy): domain Bacteria; kingdom Pseudomonadati; phylum Bacteroidota; class Flavobacteriia; order Flavobacteriales; family Flavobacteriaceae; genus Ascidiimonas; species Ascidiimonas meishanensis. The sequence goes on along the minus strand of NZ_JBBEXD010000010.1, from coordinate 116,091 downwards.
ACGGATTACCTTTTTAAGGTAAAATGACCTTTGAATTGTCTGCCATCTTCCAGGATAACCCAGAACCAATAGTCAGCGGATGGTAATAAGGTTCCATTAAAGGTTCCATCCCATCCACGATCATTTAACCTCATTTCTTTAATGGGTTTCCCGTATCTATCAAAGATATATAATTTTGAGTTAGTATCGAAACCAGAACGAGCTCCTACAATTTGCCAGAGATCATTAAAGCCATCACCGTTGGGAGTGAAGAACTTAGGATAGCCCAGTACAAATATTTCAGTATCTGCTATCCCGCAATTGTTTTTATCTCTTACGTAAATTATGACTGCCCCTGGAGTTATATTATCAAATACGTTAGCATCTTGATAAGGGCCATTTATATCATTAATCGCATACTCATAATCACCTTCTCCAGAAACTTCTATAGTTATGCTATTGTTATCAGAGAAATCACGAATAACAACACGGTTAATGGTTGCAACGTCAGAGCCTATTACCTCAAAAAATTTAGAGTTTGAACAGCTTCTTACAATTCCGCCATCTGTATAGTTTCGGGTGAGTTGTAGTCTATACCTACCTGTTTCTGTAACGGCTGCGGTTTGTACATTTGATACTTCTGATTCTGTATTCCCTTCAATTTTATACCATCTGTAATTTTCAAACCCCGGTTCTGCTATTAAAACCCCGGGAAGTTCATTCAAGCAAACAAATACTTCATCAGGATAATTAACCACTGGAAGCGGATCTATTACAAATTCTATCAATTCAATTCCCTGGCATTGTCCTGCACTTTCAAGTCTAACAAATAATTGTGTATTGGAAGTTAAGAAGTTGCCACTTAGGGCATTTAATTCTAAGGCTGCGTCATTTCTATTCGTATAAAAAGTAGCCTCTAAAGGTGCATAGCTACTGCGAATCAATTCAAGGTCAAAAGAACTCTCTAAGAGGGTATCTTCTGCGGTAAGATCGCAGGCATAATATTTTTGAATATTGGTATCTGTAACTATGGTAGATTGAATATTTAAGATAAGTTCTGCTACGGAAAAGCATCCAGTAGCAGCTGTAATTTTTACATAGATGGTTTGGTTAAAAGGATTGGTATTTCGGTAATTTTCAGGCGAGGCAATCGCAACACCATTTTGAAGGTCTGCTGGACTTTCATGGAAGGTAATGCCATTTCCTAGGTTATTATTCATGAGTTCTGCGCTTGCCTGTTCCAGATTTACAAGGGTAATCCCATCTGATGGATTTGCTTCGTCAAAATCACATTGGGTGAGAATGGTGTTTTTTGAAGGGGGAAGCGGATTGACAGTTACAAATGCGAATCCTTCAATAGGGCAGCTACCATCATTTCTATCAATTTCAAGTTTATAGATACCAGAATCGTTTACAGTAGCATTTGCAAGGGTATAGGTATTGCTATTTCCAGGTAAAATGGTTGTATTATTGGTGGTATCTTCAAAAGTCCAAGTATAGGTTGCTCCCGGAATTACGGGTGTATTAAAAGTATAAGATTCATTTTCACAAATCACCAGATCTGTATTGCCTGTGTTACCAGCATCACCCAAAATATTTACTACCTCGTTAAAGAGCGATTGAATAAAGGGGGGGAGTCCAAATGAGGCAAATCTACCTCCCAATGCCTGCTGTCCAGCCACAAAATTACAAGCAGCCCCGCGTTCGTTAGGGTTGTTAATCACATTCAAGGCACCACTACCAAACTGTGAACCGTATATTTTTCCATTGGGCCCTAATTGCAAGGCACCATTGATAAATTCACCCAATTGAAATCTGGAAGCATCAATATCTGCATTCAACAGGTCGTATTGAAAAAGTTTTCCGTCAACATAAGAACCAAAACCATCATATAAATCAGTGGTTACATATAGAATTTCGTTACTAGGCGAAAATTCAATTCCATAAGGAGATCTGTTATCTATATTGAGTTCCTGTTCATTACTTACTTGCCCGGTAGCTGTATCAAAATTATATAGTAATAACTTTCCTGGAGCAGAGCGGTTGGTAACGTTTGAAACAGTACTATGTGCTACGGCTATTTTAGTACCGTCAGGGGAGGCTTTTAAATACCCAATAGCATTGTATCTATAACCACCTAGCGGCACCACGGTAGGCGTCACTGAAATAACGGGGGTGGTATTCACCCCTGCAGCCGAAATTTCATAGGCATAGAATGAATCCAGAAACTGGGTGATTAACCAGATAGAAGTACAATCTGCAGAGCGTACTGCGGTTATTTTTTCTGAGTTGGGTCTCAATAAGGGTTGATTGTTATTACCTCTGCCAACTACCGCACCATTGGCTCCAACACTCATATCAACAATATAATAATTGAGTCCTTGTAATAGGGTAGTATCGTGAATATCGCCTCCTAATGCATTTACCGTAAAAACATAATAGATATCATTATCATCTGGTTTTGGCACTATTAAGGCAGACTGTGTGCTGGAGGGATCTCCTAACAGTCCTGTGCCATTGGTCATGATTCCATTAGTTCTATCCCAAATAGTAATTCCGTCTGTATAGAAAAGAAGGTTTCCAAATTTATCTGAGATAGAAGCACAGCCTTCATTGGTACTTAATTCACCGTCAAGCAAGGGGATAACAGTGCCATCCCCATTAAACCGGAGTCCGGCATTGCGCCCAAAATACCAGTTAGAAGCTTCCCGTTGGGCAGATAGCACCCCGGTAGCCAATACGGCACATAGTAAAAAAATTAATCTCTGTAAGTTCATTTTGCCCCAATGCAGAGCTAAATATACTACAAATCGCGTCTTTTTAATAATAGATAGGACATATAAATGAAAAAGGCAATCCAAAACAACACTATTAGAACATCTCCAAGTTGTACTGCATAATTTTTAGTAAACTCTTCCCCCATTTGGTTGGCTACAGATCTTACTGCCGAGAGTCGGCTACCAGGTTCCTTAATCAAATTGCTCATAGCATTTAAAGGAAAGAATTGAGACACCCCATTGGCAAACGCTCCATCGCTTTGCCATCTTATGACGCCATAAGCAATCCCTTCTATAATTTGCCAGATGATTAAAAAACCTAGTGCAAAGGCAGACCTTTTTACCAGAATCCCTAAGAAAAGACAAAAACTAAAAAAGGCAGTGAGTTTTAAGAAAAATGCAAACAGGTATTCTAAATCAGTGAAAATGATGGATACATCTGTAAAATCTGAATAAATCAATCCCAGAATCAAGGAAACTACAAAAATAAATACGGTAGAGAGCGCTGCAAAACTTAAAACCGTCAAGAACTTAGAGGCTACAAACTCTTTTTTACTCAAACCATCAATAAGGTTTTGTTTAAGCGTTTTGTTGCTATATTCATTCGCCATCATAGAAACAATAACGATGGCCAGAAACAGCTTAAAAATAGCTGCTACATAGGTGTTAAAATGCCAGATGTAAGGAAAGTTAAAGATCCCTTGATCTGCTAAATGAAATTTAATAGGGCCAATATCAAATTTAATGGCAGCTATGAGCGCTACAGAAGTAAGCAGCACAAAATAAGAGATAATTAAAAACTTACTGGCTCTATTGTTCCATAGTTTGATGAATTCTATTCTTAGTAAACGTATCATTGTGTTTTTGGATTGAAGTGAGTGAATTAGTTGCTTTGGTTGTTGGTAAGGGTAAGGAATTGCTCTTCAAGGCTTTCTTTTCTCTTGACTAAATGAGATAAGATCACTCCTTTTTCAAACATTTCTTTGTTAAAAGCCGCTGCTTCCAGAGGCTCTTTAAGAAATGCAACAACTAAATCTCCTTCTTGTTTTATTTTGGCAATGGACGCATGTGCTTCTAAGAATTTTAGCATGGCCTCTTGCTGTTCACTTTTAATTTCAAAAAAGCCATGGCTGGCAATCATTTCATCTACCCTGCCTGAATATAGTTTTTGTCCTTTTCTAAGAATCACTACATGGCTGCATACTTTTTCTACTTCATCTAGCAAATGCGAAGCCAGCAGAATAGTAGTACCGCTAGACGCAATTTTTTTAATAATTTCTCTTATTTGATGAATCCCTTGAGGGTCCAGGCCGTTCGTAGGTTCATCCAAAATAAGAATCTCAGGGTCATTGAGCAATGCAGATGCAATGGCAAGGCGTTGTTTCATTCCCAAAGAAAAAGTTCTGAATTTGCTGTTTTTTCTGTCCAGTAAGCCTACTAATTCCAGTTTTTCATGTATCTTATCAAAAGGGACATCTTTTATTTGGCAAACCAGCCGTAAGTTTTTTTCGGCGGTCATATACGGGTAGAAGTTGGGGCGCTCTATAATGGCACCTACTTTTTTAAGCGCATTATGAGTTGAGATGTTTCCATCAAACCATTGAAATGTACCATTAGTAGGGTTTACCACGTTGAGCACCATGCCCAGGGTGGTAGATTTTCCGCTTCCGTTGGGGCCTAAAATACCATATACATTTCCTTTTTCAATTTGAAATGAAAGGTCTTTTACCGCTTGAACATAGCCATATTTTTTTGAGAGATTCTCGATGGTAAGGATGTTTTCCAAAATTGATTTTTTTGATTGATTATACTTACTTGACGATAACAAAGATAATTTGTTACATTTAATATTACATTTGAAAAAAATTAAGGATGCAAGAAAAGTTAATGTCTAAGAAAAAACCCTCTTTTCCTGTTTGTAAAGAATTGGGTGAATATCTTGAGAAGTACAATCGCACCATCAGGATTCCGGTTTTTTATGAAGACTTACTACGTTTTGCCGGTTCTGTAGTGGTGTATGATGAAAATGATGAAGATACCCTCTGGGTGCGGGTTTTTTATTCTGATTTTGACCGGGAAGAAATTGATCTTAGCCTGAAAAAAGTGTATACAATCCTGCATTCCGATGGTAATGAAGAAACCATTCCGTTTTTAAATATAGATGCCGTAGACTATTGCACCTTTGGAAATTCTAAACCCTTTCGGATTAAAGTACGTAATATTTTAAATGATAATTACACTTACTTCTACGTTAAAAAAGCAGATGCTTCCAGAATTTACGGTTTAGAACTAGAGCATTTATTATCACCAGACCGAATTAATTTTCTGGTATACAAAGAGACCCTAATAGAAGCACATATTGCCGGAATACCTGGGGATGTTTTTATAAAAGAAATGCTTCCGTCTTTTACTAATGCACAGAAATCGCAAATTTCAAAAGAGTTTGTAAAGTTTAATGAACGCTGTATGATTCGTTTGTTAGGTGATATGCGATCGTATAACTATGTAGTGATTCCCGTGCATGATTTTGATCATGTGGTCTTTAAAATACGTGCCATCGATTTTGATCAGCAATGTTATGAGGGGAATTTTAAATTATACCGCCCCCAATTTTTTAAAGAGAATTATGATATGGTAAGTATGGTAGAAAGTAGATTAAAAACAGAATCTATCGCGCAATATCAAAAAGAAGAACGCTCTCTTATCGCCAAACGAATCTTAACCGCTAATAAGCGCATTAAGGTATTATTAAAGGTAATGATCAAAGACGAGATTTCTTCTAAAAATAAGATACTAGAGTTACGCAAAGATTTGTATAACTATACCCTGGACGTAAAGTTTAAACGCTCTAAAAATATGGGGCAAATTGTAAGGACTGCTCTTGATTATGTAAAGCGGAATTATGAAGATGTAAGTATGAAAAGATTATTGCAAGGCTAATTTTGATTATTTAAATATTTAGGAGGAATAGGGTGGTCTTCCGTTTCTATAGACCATACCAAATTGGCAATCCACCATCTGTTGTTAAAATATACCAATTGGTAACTGGTGATACCTCTGCCTTCGCTATCTTCTGAATCTTTGGCATAAAAACTTTGAAACACCTGCGCAATGCCGTTGTATTCATCTACTACTTTACCTATTTCATATTCAATAAATCCTTCTCCGTAATAGGTGTCGTTCATCAATTCAATAAACTCATCTAGGGTTACCGTCTCTACAGCATCGGGCATTTTATCAAATTGATTTAGAATGGTAAATCTAACCGAAGGAAGAAATAAATTTCTAAACGCCACCCAATCTCTTACTTTTCCCTTTTCGCCCGAAATAATGTGGAGTACTTCTTTTACGGTACCATCTATAGTTTTAGTCGCTGTTGAATCCGTAGGCATTTTTTCTTGTGCTAAAAGGCTGTTGAGCATAAAAAGAAAGACTGCTAAAAGGTGATACTTAAAATGGAGTGAAGGATTTTGCATATTAAATAAAGTGATTTCTATATCACTTCAAAAATAACATTTTAAATCCTTTACACAATTTCGAGTTAACAAGCTTATTCTAAGATTCTTATTTTCATTTTCTTTGCGCGCCCATCCTTCGACAAAATGCTCAGGTTTCAGAAACCAAACAAAAGAATTCCGAAGTATCGGGAGTTTTTTAAGAGGTATTTTTAACGGAAAATCCCTGCTATACTGCGGAAAAGAAAAAATCCATAGAAAAAACAGTCCTTTTTACATGGAACTCAGGTTAGAATAACGTGATTTCTATGATATAACCTCCATAAAATATAATCTCAAAATTTTTAGACTATTTTAATATAACAATCTTATTTTTAGACTATTACTTTCATTTTCTTTGTTCGCACAAAGAAAACGAAACAAAAGAAAGTGCGCTTTTCCAGAGGTGTTTTTAGCCGAAAAGGCTAAAACCGCATTCATTTTCCTAAATTTTCTCCAAGGCTTCAAAAATTTTTAACGGAAAATCCCTGCTACACTGCGGAAAAGAAAAAATCCATAGAAAAAACAGTCCTTTTTACATTGAACTCAGGTTAGAATAAAGATTATTTTTTTATGCCACGTACATGCATAAAGGCAGGAAATTTGTTTAACTCTTTGTAATGTATGGGGTCTAGCTGTTTAAATTCTTCTACGGGTTTGGGTTCTATAAGTTCGTCCAAATAAAAGCCATTCTCAGTAAGGGGTCTAATACATTTCTCTAGCGGTCTTCTATAGCTATGCATTTTAATTGCCTTGCCAAATCCCCTCCAGGTGGTGCTCACAGCCTCTACTTCAAAATACTTCTTAGATTTAAAGTAGTTGTATTCAAAAAATGGATGTTCTATAGAGATCACCAAACTCCCGCCGGGTTTTAAAACTCTTTGAAACTCCTTGATCACGGGATTCCAATCTGCTACATAATGCAGCGCCAAGGCGCATAGCACCACATCAAAAGCCGCATCCTCACATCTAGTAAATGGAGCTGAGAGGTCATGCACAAAGAAATTAGCTTGGTTTTTATTTCTTTCTTTTGCCAAGGCAATCATGCTCGGGCTCAGATCAAAACCAGTAACGGTAGCTCCTTTGGCAAGCAAGATTTCTGCATATTTTCCCGGGCCACAGGCGGCATCTAAGATTTTTTTACCCTTTACATCACCTAGCAATTTCAAAGTAGTAGGTCTGTCATAATACGCATTATGTGGTTTTTGGTCTATAAGATTGTTATAGCTTACTGCCATGGTTTCATAGGCCGCTAAAATCTTTTCTTTACTCATGATGAGGTTTTAGTTTGTGCTAATTTTTTTAGTAAAGAGATCTGCCCTAAATGGTAATGGGTATGTTCTATAAAACCTAAAAAATTACGGTGGTAGTTTCCGTATTTAGCATCGGTAAAATCTGCTGCGAGAATGCTATCGGGTAGTTTTGCTACGAGCTCGCTTAATTCCAACCCTTGCTGTAAAACCTTCGCTACAAGAGCTTGCCATTCTTCTTCTGTATGAAGCGGCGGCAGATCAAAACTGTATTTATCTTTGGCTTCTAAGGGTTTTCCTTTGAGCACCCCGGTAATCGCATTTGCATAGTAATTGATATGAAATACCAAGACCGCAATAGTATTGAGATCTCCTATCTTAGTGGTAGCTTGTTGCAAGTTCACATTTTCTAATTGCTCTTTTAAGTTAGAAGCGGTCCAATTACCCCCAAAATGTACGTCTTTAATATGTTTGGCGAGTTGTTCAGTAGTATTCATAAGCCGTAATGCGGATTAGTGTTGTTACAAAGCTAGTGATTTTGCGGAATTTGATAAATCGTGTTTCTTTAACCGCTATTTCTTTCGCTATTTAAAATTTCAACTTAGAAAAGGCGGTTTATACAGTTTTTAAGGGTTTAGTATGGAGTTGTAGATTATAATCGATTTTATAAAATACTAATTATGAGTTTATTGAGTCTTTAATCATGGAGTAAACTTTACACGAAACGTTCCTGTGGATTACAGGAGGGAATGGTTGGGTTTTTTGTGGTTGTTTTTCTGCGCTGGTGGTACTACGGGAACCTCAGTGCCCGGTGCAGGATTTGGGTACGAAATGAAGAGTCCATAAGAATTTTCACTACGCGGAGCTTTTAGAGTGTAGTCATTTCGATGGAGCGTAGCGACGGAGAAATCTGCCAGACGTTTACTACCATGCCAATTGATCCTTGCGCCGGGCACTGAGGCACTCGAAGTGCGAGGGTTGGACAAGCAAAAGAAATGAAAGGCAAAAGCAAACGAAATAAAAATAGGGCACTTTACTATCTAGTAAAACCCTTGTCATTCATAGTTCTTATAAAAAGCAACCACATAGTACCTTTGGCAGATTTCTCATCATAAGACGGCACTTCGAGGGCCTCAGCGTCGGGCTTGGGCTAGGTTTTTAAAGGAATACTTAAAATTCACTCAAAATAAAGTGAAAAGTGGGGTAAGCCTACGGTTTTTATTTTATTGTCTAAATAGGCCTATTTTATACAAATTTGTGGTTTGTGCTGCACTTACTGGTTTTGGCAACAGGTTTTTAATTTTGTGTAGGAAATAAGTTAGTCTGATTACATTATTTCTTTAATTATCGGCGAGTATAAAAAAGCACAAACTATAAATAAATTTGTGCCCAAGCAAGATTACTATACTAATTTAGTATTTTAAAGGAGGAATGTCTACATTCCCCTTATTTATAACCTCAATATTGTAATTAGGAGTATTATCTTTTTTTATTGGAGCTATAAAAGCAGTATTCGTTCCATTTTCATATTGAGACATGTATACTCTGATTTTTTCAATGTCTTCACCTTTAGATTTTTTATATTCAATAAGTTCTACAAATTTTTTCACTTGTTCATAACTAAAAGTCACGTCTGTAACTTCTTTATTGCTATTTTTAATAAAATTGGAGCGATTAAGTTTTGCCTGTTCAATAGAAATAGAAGATTCAGGAACAGGAGGAGTAAAATCAGATTTCGTAAAGCTATAAATTAAAAATGTTAATAATAGAGGAATTGTTAACAGTACTTTTTTTCGATTTTTCATTTTAAAATTTTAATAGTTAATAACTAATTAAAAGTAAGAAAATAATTTTAGGGATTATAATTTTTTACAACGTTTTTGTGTAAGATTAGTTGCATATTATAAGCATTTAATTTAGCAAATAAAACCGAATAGAAAATCCTCGAATACTTTGGTAAAAAGGCTAGAACTAACAATTAATTTTATGCGGTGTGCCTGTTGCACAACTATTGCTTAAAGATAGGAAATCATATTAATTTTAATAACTACTAATCTAATGGTTTATCGAAGTAACCATTGGAATTAGGCAGGCTAATAAATGTATGCAGCTGTCTGAAATTGCTTATAAACCTTCGACAAAATGCTCAGGGCAAGCTTGAAAAAATACTTGAAATTCACTCAAAATAAAGTAAAAAGTGGGGCGAGAAACCTCCACTTTGTGCAAATTATAAAATCATGGCTTCAAAACTGTTTTTCCGCCTATTTAAAACCTGTTAATTTGACAATCTAAATCAATAAACTAAAATAAAAAAGCCCTTCTGAAGGGCTTGAAATGATTAACTTTATCATCAATTATTGGCTTGTGCAACGACTACCATCTTAAGTTTGAATTTCATTATTCATTTCCAAATATTGCGTTATATCCACCACCTTTATAATTCCGAATGTAAGGTTCAATCGAATTCACGTATTGTTTTTCAGAATCGGTCAATTTTTTTGACTTAAGTCTGTCCAATTCCGCTATTGCTTTTTGTTTTTCACCAACAACAGTTTGTAAAGTCAAATAACCAATATATTCCATTAAATTTTCTTCGTTCTCATAACGTATTTTTGGACTTTGTTCAAATGCTGTTTTATATAAATCCATTGCCTGATTTAGTTTGTCCATTTTTTCTAGCGTCATTCCTTTCAAAGTCAAAATAGAGTTAGTTTTTTGCATTTCTGTTGGTACAGATTCTAAAATTCCTATAGCCAATACTGGTTGTTGATTCCACCAATATGTTTTAACCAGACTTTCATAAGTCGGAATATCAGTTGGGTCAATTTCAAGAGCTTTCTTAAAGTAAACAATTGCGCTGTCCGATTTATTCTGCATTTGAAATTCAATTCCCTTTTCTTGGTATTCGATAACCAACGGATTTGTTTCTTTTTTCTCGTTTTTACAAGAAATAAAAAGGGTCAAAACCGATATGTAGATTGCTTTTCTCAAATTAATGCCAACTAGTAAATAAACGCAATTGCGTTTATTTACCATATATTTATTTTAGCCTAATTCTTTGTAATTCAAGAGTATATCCATTTTTAGTCGTTTGTAATCGCTTGTAAACGGCTCTTTATATGGCTAATTAGTAACCAAACATACCAAAAACCAATGGTTTTTCTTATAACTTAGTTGCAAACACGTATTTATTCGTAAGAAAATAGCACATATAGTTCTTATTCTTGCGGCAAGATAAAAAAGTGGAGGTTAAAATAGTTACGGGAATCCGCAAGGGGGAGGTAGTTTTAGTAATTGGATAAAAGTTGATGGTTTAGTGCTATTCATTATGCTAGTATTCTAAAAGATTCCTTATCTTCAGATGGCACTTCGAGGGTCTGAGTGGCGACCATTAAGTCGTCACCCGTCTGCTCGATTATGCTCTTTTATTGATTCTCAATTATATAAATAGGATAACCAAATGTCGATACATGTCCTCCATTTGGTGAATCATTACAGGATGCTCTCAATCTATAGACTACAGTAATATTTCTTTTATCAAGGAATTTTGCCCCAATTTGTCTAAATTCAATTAAAGGTGCAATTGAAAAACTATCATTTTGACCAGCAAAATAAAAATCATCTCTTTTAGTTCCTAATATGGTTTTTTTCAATTCCTCGTAATAATCATCTATTACCAAGTTCAATATTGTATATCCACTTAAAATTCTTGGTTGTTTATCTTCTCCCTTAAAATCCTCAATTAAAAACAGATGTCCATTCTGAAATTTGTCAGCTCCATATTCCTTGAACTTGTTTTCTTCAATCCAAATATTTAACCCATTGTTTACTTTATTTTCACTTGGTGCTAAATAAACTTTTTGAGCGATTATATTTTCTTTTACAAACACTTTAGTACTATTCCACCTTTTCCTATCGTTGGGTCTACCATGATTCAACTGTTTGTGTTTCGTAATATGTTTCTCAAACATTTCTATTTTCTCAATAAGAGTGTATTCTCTCTTTCTCTTGGATTGATTAATTTCAAATCCAGCATTAGTTATTCCTAATTTAAACTTTTTCAGAATTGATTTTTCCGTTTTTTCGGGAGAAGAAAATTGTTGAAAATATTTATCCAACCTACTCTCATCTATATATAAATACTCTAATATTTTTTCTTTTGACATGATTCTTCTTTTAATAGAGCATAATTAGTAAATCAACGCAATTGAGTTCTCTCATATTTATTTTAAGTTAAATCCTGAAAATCAATTTCATATTCGTTTTTAGTCGTTTGTAAACATTTAGAAACGTCTAGGGTTATCTCAGATTACCTATTCAAACATACCAAAAACCAATGGTTTTTCTTATAAATCAGTTGTAAAAACGTATTTATTCGTAAGAAAATAGCATATATAGTTCTTATTCTTGCGGCAAGATAAAAAAGTGGAGGCTAAAATAGTTACGGGAATCCGTAAGGGGGGGGTAGTTTTAGTAATTGGATAAAAGTTGATGGTTTAGTGCTATTCATGATGCTCGTATTATAAAAGAGTTCTCCTTATAAGACGGCATTTTGTGGGCTTCATTGCTCGGCGCAGAGATCAATTGGCATGGTAGTAAACCGCTGGCAGATTTCTCAGTCGCTACGCTTCTTCGAAATGACATTATTTGAGAACAGTGTTAGAAATGAAGGTTTTCTATATATGTTAAGAAGTCAATTAAAAACTATTTCTTTCACGTAAGTGTAGCAATCAGTATCCGTTAAAAAAAGTCGAAGCCTTGGAGACTTTTTAGGATGATGATTGCGGTTTTAAAAGTTGGTAAAACTTTTAAAAACACCTATCGGGAAAGGGTCTTTTTCTTTGTTTCGTTTCTAGCTTGCCCTGAGTTCTATCGAAGGGTGGACAAGCAAAAGAAATGAAAGGCAAAAGCAAACGAAATTAAAATAGGGCACTTTACTACCTAGTAAAATCCTTATCATTCATAGTTCTTACAAAAAGCAAGAAGATTGTAAACCGCTGGCAGATTTCTCAGTCGCTACGCTTCTTCGAAATGACTACACTTTAAAAGCGCCATGTAGTGAAAACCCACTGAGATTCTTTGTTTCGTACCCGAAGCCTGAGCCTGGTACTGAGGCACTCGAAGTGCCAAGGGTGTAGGAGCAAAAGAAATGAGAGGCAAAAGCAAACGGAACAAAAATAGGGCACTTTACTTCCTAGTAAAACTCTTATCATCCATAGTTCTTACTAAAACCAAGAAGATTGTAAACCGCTGGCAGATTTCTCAGTCGCTATGCTTCTTTGAGATGACTACACTTTAAAAGCCACGCAGTGAAAACCTACTGAGATTCTTTGTTTCATACCCGAAGCCTGTGCCGGGCACTGAGGCACTCGAAGTGCCAAGGGTGTAGGAGCAAAAGAAATGAGAGGCAAAAGTAAACGGAACAAAAATAGGGCACTTTACTTCCTGGTAAAACTCTTATCATCCATAGTTCTTACTAAAACCAAGAAGATTGTAAACCGCTGGCAGATTTCTCAGTCGCTATGCTTCTTAGAGATGACATTATTTGAGAACAGTGTTAGAAATGAAGGTTCTCTATATATGTTAAGAAGTCAATTAAAAACTATTTCTTTCACGTAAGTGTAGCAATCAGTATCCGTTAAAAAAAGTCGAAGCCTTGGAGACTTTTTAGGATGATGATTGCGGTTTTAAAAGTTGGTAAAACTTTTAAAAACACCTATCGGGAAAGGGTCTTTTTCTTTGTTTCGTTTCTTTTGGACAAGCAAAAGAAATGAAAGGTAAAAGCAAACGGAACAAAAATAGGGCACTTTACTTCCTAGTAAAACCCTTATCATTTATAGTTCTTACAAAAAGCAAGAAGATTGTAAACCGCTGGCAGATTTCTCAGTCGCTATGCTTCTTCGAAATGACTACACTTTAAAAGCCACGCAGTGAAAACCTACTGAGATTCTTTGTTTCATACCCGAAGCCAGAGTACTCGAAATGTCTTTAGTAAACGTGCCAACCGCTGGCAGATGTCTCACCCTAAAGGGATTCGACATGACCTTTGCCGCAAAAAATGAAGGGTCTTAGCATGGCTACATGGGTGCTAAGGCTACCCAACTAGTTGAGGCGTTAAGACTTCTCTTCTTTGTTAAAATACACTAAATAGTAGTACATCTGTTTTTCTTCATCCCAGCCTTTTTCTACAAACTTATCTGCAGATTCCGGATTGATAAAATCCATTTTAATCTGAATATTGGTATCTAGATTGATAACGTTTTTAATTTTCTTCCGGGCTTCTGAAACGGCTTTGTTGGCAATAGGGAAGGTAGACACGTCTTCTATGCTGTATTTTGGCCCTTTTTCTACTTTGTAGTGCTTGAATTCTGGTATTAACTCCGGATTTTCTATGACCTCGTTCATAAAACTGGTCTCTTCAAAATTATCATTCTTCGCAAAGTGATTCACCGCACGGTTCATAAACATCACTTGTTCTTTTTTATCTTCTGCGGGCAGCACCACATCTTTGGCAAAGTTCTGGCAGAACTTGAGGTATTTTTTGGTAATAAAGTTTTCATCGGCTAAGACATCTACCTCTAAAAAGTTTTCTATCCAGTATTTGGCATCATATCTATTACTGTCTACAGATAGAATTTTATAGCCTTCTTCTTGGGCTACATTAAAAATAAGGCAGCCTTTGTCTAGTTTATTGATGTTTACCCCTTGCTGAATCACAATATCCAGATTGTTGGTGCTTTCTTCAAACTGAAGGAAGTCGTGTTTTAATTCGCTTTTAAAGATACCAATAGCCTCTGTTTTTTGATTGTCTATCACTACATCTGTAAAATGGGCTACGTATACTTCTCCGTTTTTAATATGCGGGTGGTTGGATTGCTCAAAAAGATGGGTAGCAATTTTCTTAGAATTGGCATGGATGGTAGACGGGTCTGCAAAAGTAGCCGCTATAATAGGGTAGAGGGTATTAAAATCTACATCTACTTCATTGGTAAATCTAAAATAGTTTTCTTCTTTCTCACGAAAGGGTTTAAAGAAGTATTCTTTGAGAATCGCTGAGATTTCATCATTTAACCGATAGGGCTCTGCGGACAGGAAAACAGCTTCGTTTCTACTCTTATTTCCTATTCTATGCACAGAAAGGCTTTCTATTTGAGCGGGGTATAAATTGATCATCTACAGGGTATGTTGTTTGTTATGGGTTCTTAAATTTATTAGGTATGGTAAATGGATGCAATAAAGGATTAGTTCCAGTTTTCGTCAAAATCAAGATTGTCGTAATCTTCAATGTCCATATCATCTGGGTCCATAGGCTGCGGACTGTCTCCCGGAACTGCTTCAAACTTTTTCTCTGGAGGCGAATCTGGCAGTATGCCATGCGCAAAAAGAAGGTTAGGGTATAACTTGCCATTTTCCTTTTCGTCTATTTCTCTAAGTTCTACAAAGAAGGTCCACATATTCAAAAAATCGTACACATAAATAAGATGCGGATTTTCTTCATTTAAGACATCATCTATGGGAGTTTCGTTCATCAACCGAATATCCGTACCCGATTCACTCATGTCAAATAAGGAAATCTCTTCTCCTTGTTCCCATTCTTCGTCTGCCACATAGAAGGAAGCCATTTCGCCTCCATCAAAGCCAAATGCCTGAGTGATGGCATTGTGAAGCTCTTCTAAATGGTGCTCTTCTTCAATTTCTATATCTCTAAAGATATCTTCACTTGCATCAAGAATCACTCTAAGTTTAAAAATCATCTTAGTAATTTTGGACTGCAAAGTTACAAAGTTTCCCGCTGTTTTTTAGCTTCTAGGGCTTCTAGAACCAAATAAAATTGTACGCCAAACAATAGTGAGGCAATTACAAGGTGTAGCGGTTGCGATAAGAATGGAAAATCTACATAATACATGAGAATTCCCGTAAGAATTTCACTAAGGAGTAATAGCAATACCCAATTCATTTTATGATAGCCTAACTTGAGTTTTTTGTACTGAAAAAACAAGAGTACATTAAGGGCTAGCACCACTATGGAAAAAGAGCGATGGATATAAAATTGTACATTAGGATCTTGCAACCACAGATTTTTTGCGAGTTCTCCCACTTGGTCTATTTGATCGTCTACAAATTGCCTTACTTGTGTGCCTAGTATAACCTGAAGCATCGTTAGTAGCAAAGCCAGCCATAAGCCTGCATAAAATTTTGAGTTGTACACAAAACCCTTTTTGAGTTCGCGGCTACTACTTATAATATAGAGTACCAGTGCCACCAGTACTAAGGCGGCTACCATGTGTATGGTAATCTTAACGGGTTGTAAAACGGAGTATACCACTTTGGCACCTAACCACGCCTGAAAAACCATTCCAAATACCACCGTCCAAGACAGCAGTGTGATTTTTTTATTTTTTCGCCAGTAGCCAAAAGAAGCAATGGCCATTAACAGGGTAGCGAGCCCTGCGAGTGCCCCGATAAGACGGTTTATAAACTCTGTCCAGGTATGGAACGCATTAAAAACAGCATAATCATGTTTTATATAGGGTTTCCAGTTGCTTTCCTCATAAGTACTGCCTGTAGTGAAGTCCTTAGAAGCAACTTTGAGATTTTCGTTATAAATAATTACTTGTCCTTCTTCATACGCTCTACCTTCTTGCCATTCTAGTTGGGCTCTTTCTGTAGGTGGAATAAGGTATCCGAAGCATTTTGGCCAATCTGGGCAGCCCATGCCGCTTCCCGTCATTCGCACCACAGCTCCCGCAACAATAACGAGGTAAATAAGGATTAATGCCGTTTTTGCAATGTTTTGAAAGTTATTTTTCAGTAGCTGCATGGCTTACGATTTTGCAGGGGTTTTAAGTCCTAATTCTTTTCCTTTATTTAGCATAAATTGTCGGGCGTCTTCATATTCATTGGGAATCTCACCTTCTAAAATAGCTTCTTTAATGGCTTCTTTAATAATGCCTACTTCTCTTGAGGGGGCAATACCAAAGGTGCTCATAATTTCTTCTCCGCTAACGGGAGGTTGAAAATTTCTGATGTGATCTCGCTCTTCTACCTCGGTCATTTTTTGCCTTACGAGCTTAAAATTATGGTGGTATCTCCGAAAGCGTTTGGGGTTTTTGGTGGTAATATCTGCTTCGCAAAGTGTCATTAAAGACTCTACATCATTCCCTGCATCAAAAATAAGGCGGCGCACGGCAGAGTCCGTTACCGCATCGTTAGAAAGTGCAATGGGTCTTGAACTCATCAGCACCATTTTTTGAACGAATTTCATTTTCTCGTTGAGAGGCATGCGCAATCTTTTGAAGAGTTTATAGACCATTTTAGCGCCTACAAACTCATGCCCGTGAAAAGTCCACCCCACTTTTTTATTAAATCTTTTGGTGGGTGCTTTACCTATATCGTGCAATAAGGCAGCCCATCTAAGCCATAAATCATCTGTATGTACCGAGATATTATCTACTACTTCCAGGGTATGCCAGAAATTATCTTTGTGTTTTTGCCCTTCTACTTCTTCAATCCCTTGCAAGGCAGTAAGCTCTGGTAAAATAATCTGGAGTAAGCCAGATTCAAACAACAGTTGAAAGCCTACGGAAGGTTTTTTACTGAGCATTATTTTATGCAACTCATCTACAATCCGTTCATTAGAAATAATTTTTATACGTTCTTTATTTCTGCGGATAGCACTAAAGGAAGCTTTCTCAATTTGAAAGTCTAGTTGGGTAGCAAAACGAATGCCTCTCATCATTCGCAAGGGATCATCGGAATACGTAATATCTGCGTCTAAAGGGGTGCGAATAATTTTCTTTTCCAGGTCTTCACAGCCTTGAAAAGGGTCTAGTAATTTTCCAAAATTAGCTTTGTTCAAAGAGAGTGCCAAGGCATTAATGGTAAAATCTCTTCGGTTTTGATCGTCTTGAAGGCTTCCATTTTCAACGGCAGGTTTTCTGCTGTTTTCGTCGTAACTTTCTCTGCGGGCACCCACAAACTCTACCTCAATATCTGCCATTTTAATCATGGCGGTGCCATAATTTTTAAAGATCTGTACTTTGGGCTGGTTGGGTAGTTTTTTTGCAACCGCAATGGCGAGTTCAATTCCGCTGCCTACGGCAACAATATCAATATCTTTAGGTTGAGGTCTTTTGAGCAGATAATCGCGAACATACCCGCCTATTACGTAGGTTTCAAGGTTTAATTGAGAGGAAACCTGAGTAATTATATTGAAAATTTCGTGATCTAGTGCTGCTGTGTAATATCCTTCGCCCATACTTTGTTTTCAATACCATTTTAAGAGATGGCAAAGGTACGATATAAGTTCAGTTTGCACAAAAAGCAGCGCCGGATAAATGTAGATTAAAATGCTTTGGTAATTATCTTTTTTCCTTTTTCAATTTTCGGTAAGGTAATCATATCTCCTATGATCTTGTTATACTGATCTGGTGTAAAATCAATTCTACCATCTCCCGGATAAAACGTCATTTCTCCAAAAAGTACTTTTCCGTTTATATTGTATAGATCTACTCTCACAAAAGGAAATTTCCCGGCTAGTTTTTTAGTGATGCTAACCATTTCATCAAAATTCTCAGGCCGCTCTAATTCTCCTTCGTAAAGCTTCACCTTCCCTTTGTTGAAATTGGTTTTTTTCCAATTCATATCGTAATAACAACGCTGATTGGCTTCATTGCCTCTTTCCAGATCAATTTGAAGAAAAGTGGGTTCTCCGTTAAAGCAGTAAAATTTGTAATCGCTAATGGCTTCCTTACCCATTTCAGACAAATACTTTTCTGCCAGCAAGCGAGGTTTTACATCTTTATATGCCCATTCCAATCCGCCTCTGTAATATTGATTTTTGTTCATCCACTTTAGTAGTTTAAAGCGAGATTTAAGCGCATTCATTTTAGATTTATCATTTACAATAAGGTTAAAATGGCAACCGTGTACCCCTTTAATCACAAATTGGTCTGGGAGTTCATCAAAATTAACATCTCCCGCTTTGTCATACACCGCAATGGTTTCATTGAGATACTGTGCGCCTATTTTTTCTTCTACATAGGCTTTTACTGCATATTTGTCTACTAGCGTATTGAGTATTTTTGGTTTGTAATACACCTTGAGCCATTGTATTTTTTCATTAAATTCTTGGGGCTCTTTAAGATTGAGCTTTTTACCTGTATAATATTCGTAGTAAATCTTAACATAAAACTCCGGTGGAAGGAATTTCATTTTTTTTATCAATCCGTAAGCAATTTTTTTAAAGTTACTTGTGATGGCAGCAAACATTTTGGCAGGTGGTTAATGAAAAAACGTAAAAAGCAAAGATATGTAAATTGGCATTCATATTTTTGTCCTAAATTCTATTATATAATGGCACATCAAATATCGGTTATCATTAGCACCTATAATGCAGAAGCCTGGCTGGAAAAAGTATTGTGGGGTTATAACCAACAAACTTTTAAGGACTTTGAGGTAGTGATAGCAGATGATGGTTCTGGACCGGCTACAAAAGCACTTTTAGACCGAATGAAGAAAGAGGTGTTTTATGAATTGGTTCATGTTTGGCAAGAAGATGATGGTTTTCAAAAGTCACGTATTCTAAACAAAGCCATTACGGCATGTTCTGCTCCTTATGTGGTAATGAGTGATGGAGATTGCATACCCCGTGCAGATTTTCTTGAAGTACACTATAATGAGCGACAAAAAGGCTATTTTATCTCTGGCGGATATTTTATGCTGCCTATGCATATTTCTAAGTTGATATCAAAAGAAGATATAGAAGCTGGCCGCTGTTTTGATATAAATTGGTTGTTAGCAAATGGATTGAAACCGTCGTTTAAAAACAATAAGTTAACGGCCACCGGATGGAAAGCGAGATTTTTAAATGCGATTACACCTACCAACGCAAGTTGGAATGGACATAATTCTTCTGGTTGGAAAGAGGATATAGAAACCGTGAATGGTTTTGATGAACGGATGCAATACGGAGGGCAAGATCGTGAACTGGGGGAACGTCTTTTTAATTTTGGGATTAAATCAAAACAACTTAGGTATAGTGCAGTTTGTATTCATTTAGATCATAAAAGAGGCTATAAAACTCCGGAGTCTATTGCCAAAAATCAGGCGATTCGTAAACATACCCGCAGCAGTAAATCACCTTGGACGCCTTATGGTATTATCAAAAAAGAAATATAGGAGGAAGCTATTTTAGATTCCGTTTTCAAGATGAAAAACTAACTATTTTCTTGATCTGCGGAGTAGCCATAATTTCACGTAGCGCATAAAAACAGTATATCCTTGAATATACCCTATGACGAGACCGGGAACCCCGTCTCTAAATCCGCTTTGTACCATATAGTGCTTTACAAATCCCCAAATGGGTTTTACTACAAAATGATAAGCGGTTAAACGACCCGTTTTTGCATCGTAATCTCTTGCCTGCAAGGTAGCATATCTATTTAGTTTTTCCATAAATGTGTCCATAGACGCATAGGTGTAATGTAAAAGTTTTGCGTTTAATTGTGCAACTTCTCCTTGGGCAATGATTTCTTCATGTACAAATTTGTCTTCATAGCGGCATCTGCTTTTTCTAAAGAAACGAATCACCTTGTCATTACGCCAACCACTGTAATGAATTCTTTGTTCCATAAAATGATTGATTCTACCAATCCAAAAACCCGCTACAGATGCTTCTGGCGGATTTGCTAAGTGGTGTAAAATTTCTTCTTTTAATTCTGGAGTTACTCTTTCATCTGCATCTACAATTAGAATCCATTCATGAGAAGCCTGCGGAATAGCCCAATTTTTTTGAGCAGCGTGGTAATCAAATTTTCTCTGGAGTATTGTTGGATTGAATTCCCTTGCAATTGCCAGCGTATCATCTGTACTGTAGGAGTCCAAAACAATAAGTTCATCTGCAAAATCAACAGAAGCTAATACGTCTTTAATATGTATCGCTTCATTATAAACCGGAATAATTACCGTGAGTTTTTCTCGGGTCTTCAATGCTCCAAAATTAGAGACAAAAGATACAGATTTCTGCGAATATGAATGGTTTTAGACTTTAAGGCTCCTATACCGCTACATCATATTCTCTAAGCGCATCATTAAGAGATGTTTTCTTATTGGTACTTTCTTTTCTTTTGCCAATAATAAGTGCACAAGGCACTTGGTAAGAACCTGCGTTGAATTCTTTGGTATAGCTACCAGGGATCACTACAGATCTTGCAGGAACCAAGCCTTTTCTTTCCACAGGCGTATCTCCTGTAACATCTATAATTTTAGTAGAAGCTGTAAGCACTACATTAGCACCTAATACCGCTTCTTTTTCTACACGAACCCCTTCCACAACAATACAACGGGAACCTATAAAGGCATTGTCTTCAATAATTACCGGAGCTGCTTGTAAAGGTTCTAATACCCCCCCTATACCTACACCACCGCTTAAGTGTACATTTTTTCCTATTTGAGCACAACTTCCAACCGTAGCCCAGGTGTCTACCATACTTCCCTCATCTACATATGCGCCAATATTCACATAGCTAGGCATCAAAATTGTCCCTGAAGAAATATACGCTCCATGTCTGGCTACTGCATGCGGAACTACTCGGATTCCTTTTGCAGCATAGTCTCTTTTTAATGGAATTTTATCATGAAACTCCATAGGACCTGCCTCAAAAGTTTCCATTTTTTGTATAGGAAAATAGAGTACTACTGCTTTTTTGACCCATTCATTCACTTGCCAACCTTGATCTGTAGGTTGCGCTACTCGTAAACTTCCAGCGTCTAACAAATCAATAATAGCGCGTATAGCATTTATAGTCTCTGTTTCTTTGAGTAATTCACGATTATTCCAAGCGTTTTCTATAATAGGTCTTAAAGATTCCATACGTTATATTTTGAACAAATATAAACTCATAAATCGTAATAAATAATCGTTTTTTACAGTTATAACAATTTATCCCTTATTTTTGCAAAAAATTGTAGTGGGTAGAATTCTGGCTTTAGATTACGGTGTTAAAAGAACAGGTATTGCAGTAACAGATGAACTGCAAATTATTGCTTCTGGTTTAACAACGGTTGCAACAGAAACCTTAATCCCTTTCTTGAAATCATATCTAGCTAAAGAAGTGGTTGATATTTTGATTATAGGAGAGCCAAAGCAAATGGATAATACCCCCTCTGAGAGTGAAAAGCATATTGCGGTTTTTATTAAAAAACTAGCAAAAGAGCTTCCTGAGGTACCTATTGAAAGGGTAGATGAACGATTTACTTCTAAGATGGCTGTTCAAAGTATGATTGCCGGGGGAGTAAAGAAAGGAAAGCGAAGGGATAAAGCTTTGGTAGACGAAATTAGTGCTACCCTCATCCTACAAAGTTTTTTAAATAAGTAGTAGAAAATTAACTTTAAGAATAAGATGATTTTACCAATTTTAGCCTACGGTGATCCAGTATTAAGAAAAAAATGTGACACCATTGATAAGGATTATGAAGGCCTAGATACCTTGTTAGAAAGTATGTTTGAAACCATGTATGCCGCTTCTGGTGTAGGTTTGGCAGCGCCTCAGGTAGGGTTGCCCATACGTCTTTTTATTGTAGACGCCACTCCTTTTGGAGAAGATGAAGAACTTAGTGAAGAGGAGAGAAAGGAGTTAGAAACTTTTAAAAAAGTATTTATCAATGCAAAAGTAATTGATGAAACTGGTGATGAATGGGCTTTTAATGAAGGATGCCTTAGTATTCCAGATGTGAGAGAAGATGTTTTTAGACCAGATACGTTGCATATTGAATATATGGATGAAAATTTCAAAAAACACAAAGAAACGTTTACTGGGATGGCAGCAAGGGTGATTCAACATGAGTATGACCATATAGAGGGTATTTTGTTTACAGATAAACTCTCTCCGTTAAAGAAAAGACTTATCAAATCTCGATTAACCAATATTACCAAGGGAAATATTAAAGTGGACTATCGGATGCGTTTTCCTGCCATAAAAAAAGGAAGATAAAGTTTTGATATTCATTTTAAAGATTAAATATTTGCGCACTAAAAATTAAAAAAATGGCTCTGGACAAAATACTTTCAATTTCTGGAAAACCCGGATTGTATCATTTAAAAACACAAACAAGAACTGGCTTTGTAGCAGAATCTTTACTAGATGGTAAGCGCGTGACTATAGGTCTAAGACATAATGTAAGCATCCTTTCTGAAATTGCTATATATACACTTCAAGAAGAAGTTCCGCTTGCAGAGGTGTTTAAAAAGATTAAAGAAAAAGAAGGAGATGCGTCAACTTCGGTATCTCATAAAGATCCTAAAGTTAAATTGGAGGAATACTTTTTTGAAATATTACCAGATTATGATGAAGATCGTGTGTATGCTAGTGATATTAAAAAAGTAGTGCAATGGTATAATTTATTGCATTCTAAAGGGTTGACTGATTTTGAATTGCCTGAAAAAGAAGCGCAGGAAACACCAGAAGAGACAACAGAAGCAACAGAAGAATAGTAAAATACCCGAGAGGGTATTTTTTTATCTAATGATTAAGTGGTTTTTATAACTATTGAAAAGAACTTCCTTGATAGCTCTGAAGATTACAAATAAATTTGATATCTTGATCTAACGAAAACTCACTTTACATTATTTATACGTTTTTTATGTAAGGATTGAGGTGAAGTACGACTGTAATAGCAACAAAAATCAGAAAAAACCGAATCAATGCTTCTGGATGCAACCCGCCTGAATTTAAATCAATTAATCAGTTTGCTAAATCAATTATCAGATGTTGAGTTTTCTTCTAGATTGGAGATACTTAATGAATCTTCTATTGGGATGCATATAAGACATATTATTGAATTTTATCAATGCTTGGATAGTGCTACTAAAACCGGGCAGGTAAATTATGATGGTCGTAAAAGAAATCTCTTGCTGGAGAATGATAAAGCACTTTGTGTGAAAGCGATACAAGAAATAGAAACTTCTATTAGCAGTATCAAGACAGATCAATCCTTAGTACTCTGCTGTGATTATAGTCAGGAGGAGGATACTGCATCTGAATTAATACACATCAACACCTCCGTTTTACGAGAGTTACAATACAATTTAGAACATACCGTACATCATATGGCGATTATAAGAATAGGAGTTAAAACCTTTGAGACCAGTGTTGAATTGGATCCTGATTTTGGTGTAGCCGCTTCTACCATTAGAAATAAAAAAGTATGTGTACAGTAAGCTATATACCGCAAGAAGGCGGATTTGTACTTACCTCGAATAGAGATGAAAATCCCAATAGAAAGACTTCTGCTCCAGAATTGTTTACTTTAGAGAATTCAGTACTTCTTAAAGCTCCATTAGATATGGAAAAGGGAGGAACATGGATTGCTATGGAGCAGGGAATAGGTAGAGTTGCTTGTCTTCTAAATGGAGCGAGAATCAAGCATAAAAGAACACCTCCATACAGAAAAAGCAGAGGTGAAATTGTATTAGATGCTTTTTTGAGTAGAACTTTTGAGCAATTCGTAAAAGAGGTTTCTCTAGAAGAAATAGAACCTTTTACCCTTATTCTAGCCGATGCTAATTATTTAATAGAATTGGTCTGGAACGGAAATAGAAAAGAAATAAATAGCCTTGATAAGAATGCTAATTATTTATGGTCTTCAAGTACACTTTATAGTTTGGAACAAAAAAAGACTAAACAAGCGGTATTTGAAGCATTTGTAAATAACAAAATACCATCACCTAAAGAAATACTATCACTTCATGGCATTCATGGTAGAAAAGATTTCTTACTCAACAGAGAAAAAGTAAAAACCGTAAGCATCACACAGGTAATTACTACAGCAGTTAACGCTGTAATGGAATACCATGATCAAAGTGTACTGGAAAAAACAAATGCATAACTATTCATAGATTTAAGTTGGCATTCTTTAATTTAAAAAGTGGGAAATATTAAGAATCATCCTCTACTTATTAAATGGTCCAATTGGGAATATTGGCCAATGTATATTCTGTATGTTCCTGTTTGTATTCAACATATATGGTTATCTTTAAAGGCAAGAAATCCCTTTTTTTTTCTTACCGCTAATCCTGCTATAGATGAAGGTTTTATTTTAAGTGACAGCAAATACAATACCTTGCAACTGGTGCCAAAAGAATTTAAGCCAATAACTATCTATGTAGCAAATAATAAATCATTTGAGGGTGCATTAGCACAATTAACTATAGAAAAAATAGCGTTTCCTGTAATTCTTAAACCTGATATTGGCTATAGGGGGCTATTGGTTAATCGCGTTACCAACTTAGAAGATTTAAAGAAATTAATCACAGATATTAAGGTACCTCATATTATTCAAGAATATGTGGATTACGATGTTGAAATAGGTATTTTTTATTATCGTTTCCCAAACACAGAGACAGGGCATATACCCTCAATTACAGTCAAAGAATTTTTATCGGTAACCGGTGATGGCAAGCATATGCTGAAAGAATTAGTATGTCAAAATCAAAGAGCCATCCTTCAAAAAGAAAAGCTCAAGACCAAGTTTAGGAAACGTTGGGATGAGGTTTTGAGAGACGATGAAAAACTAGTATTAGAATATATTGGAAATCATAACCGAGGTACAAAATTTGTCAATGCAGCAGAATTGTATGATGAAGAATTACTGAAGGTCTTTGATGCATTAAACAAAAAAATGAATGGCTTTTATTACGGGAGGTTTGATATTCGCGCAAAATCAATACAAGACTTAAAGGAGGGTAGGAGTTTTAAAATATTAGAGGTAAACGGAATAGGAGCAGAGCCTACTCATATCTATGACCCTTCCTACAAGATTCTCAAAGCATGGAAAGAATTGTTGTATTTGTGGCGCATTGTGTTTAAAATAGCGTCTATGCATAAAAAATCAGGACTACCCTATTTACCGTGGATGGAAGGCACATCTAGATTTAAGGAGTATATAAGATATACCCGCCTGTTTAAATAAGAACTTTTGTACATTAGATGTTTCCCGATTTTTGTGTTTTTTTTATATATGAAAAACGGTATCTTGTAACTTCTAATTCTCAACACTTTTTTATGAAAAAGTTTGGTCTCTTCACCATCACCTTATTGACTTCTTTATTTTCTTTAAATGCACAGGAAGAAACAAAAAAGCAAATTGCCGACAGCCTTAAGAAGGCTACTAAAGAACTTCCACTAGAACCGGAGCGTACGGTTTCATTTTCAACGGATTCTGGCACTTGGATTTCACTGGATGTAAGTCCAGATGGGACTCAAATTGTTTTTGACCTTATGGGCGATATCTACCTGATGCCTATTGATGGCGGTATGGCAGAACGGTTAACTGAAGGTTTACCCTACGATGTTCATCCAAGGTTTTCACCTAATGGGGCTAAAATTGTTTTTATCTCAGATAAAAGTGGCTCAGATAATGTTTGGACCATGGATCTCACAAACAAGGAAGCAAAGCAACTGACTAAAGATAAAAATCAAAACTATTTCGCCGCAGATTGGAGTCCTGATGGAGCTTATTTAGTAGTGGCGAAAGGGCGTAGGAACATTAAATTGCATTTGATTCATGAAGAGGGTGGCAAAGGCGCACAGTTGTTAAAAGAACCCAAAAATCTTAAAATGACAGATCCTGCGTTTAGTGCCAACGGGAATCTAATTTATTTTTCAAAGAGAAATAATGCGTGGAATTACAATGCACAACTTCCACAATACCAAATAGGTGTCTATAATAGAGAAGATGGAACTCTAAATACAATCACTTCTCGCTATGGTTCCGCTTTTACCCCAACTCCTTCGCCAGATGGTAAATGGTTGGTGTATGGTACCAGATATGAAACTGAAACCGGATTAATATTGAGAAATTTAAAAACCGGCAAAGAAGAGTGGCTTGCCTATCCTGTGCAACGTGACGATCAAGAATCTATAGCTCCTCTGGGAGTTTTGCCAGCCATGTCTTTTACTCCGGATAGTCAAAAATTAATCCTTTCTTACGGGGGTAAAATTCACGCCGTTACGGTAGCAGATAAAAAAGCCGAAGCACTTCCTTTTACTGCAGCGGTAAATTTGGATTTAGGCCCCATGCTCAATTTCAAATATCCAATTGAAGACAAAACCGAAGCCACTGTGACGCAAATAAGAGATGCTGTTCCCTCTCCAGATGGAACCCAGCTGGCATTTACTGCATTGAATAGATTGTATGTAATGAATTTGCCAGATGGAACCCCCAGAAGAATGACGAATCATGATTTTACCGAGGCACAGCCAGCTTGGTCACCAGACGGAAGTTCTTTGGTTTTTACTACTTGGAATGCTTCCGGAGGACATTTGTATAAACTGAATGTAAAGGGAAAAACAAAAGTAGTAAAACTAACATCGGAACCAGGGTTGTATACAGACCCTGCCTGGTCTTACCAATCAAACCGTATTGTATTTACAAAAGGAGCAGCACAAACCTATAAAGATGCAATTGATCCGTTTAAGCCGGGAACAAAAGAAGAGATAGCATGGATTTCAAGCAGAGGAGGTGAAGTTGTCAAAATTGCGGATGCAAACTCAAGGAGTAATCCGCATTTCACAAAAGAACAAGATCGTATATATTTAAACCATCCAGAAAAAGGACTTGTATCCATTAGGTGGGATGGTACAGATGAGAAAGAACATCTAAAAGTAACCGGAATAACCACCTATGGCTCCTCAGATATTTTTGGAATAAGACATAATGATGCAGCACATGCTGCACTCCCGCAGTTAGAAGATGCATGGCGAGAAAATAAAAAAGCTTCAAAACCTTCAGAAATTTTAATTTCTCCAGATGCAACTCGTGCCCTTGCCAAAATAAATAATGAAATTTATACGATGGTTTTGCCAAGATTTGGGAAGACTCCGGAAATATCAGTGGCCAATCTAGAGAAAGCATCTTTTCCAGCAGAAAAGTTAACTATTTTAGGAGGTGAGTTTCCAGTTTGGGCAGCTACATCAGATAAGATACACTGGTCTTTAGGGGCGAGTCATTTTGTATATGACTTAAAGAAAGCTAACAGCTTTAAGGATAGCATAACCCAACTAGAAAAGTTTAAGAAAAAAGAAAAAGATACGCTTGCTGATGAAAAGGAAAAAGAAGATCTGAGATTTTATCCTGAGGAATTCAAAATTTCAGTTCGTTATAAAAGATTAATGCCTAAAGGATTATTAGTGTTAAAAGGCGCTCGCATTATTACCATGAAAGGCGAAGAAGTTTATGAACAAGGCGATATTTTGATAGAGAATAATCGTATTAAAAAAGTGGGTGCTTCTGGGAGTTTCACCATGCCAGAAGAAGCAGAGATAATGGATGTAAGTACCAAAACAATTCTTCCAGGGTTTGTAGATACCCATGCGCATATGTGGCCTAATTGGGGAATTCATAAAAATCAAGTATGGATGTACGCGGCTAATTTAGCTTATGGGGTAACTACTACCAGAGATCCTCAAACTGGAACAACAGATGTGCTTACCTATGCAGATATGGTAGATGCAGGAATGATGCCTGGGCCACGTATTTATAGCACAGGCCCAGGAGTAGGATATTGGTCTTATAAAATAAAAAGTCTAGCACATGCCAAAGAGGTATTAAAACAATATAGTGCGTATTATCATACCAAAAGTATTAAAATGTATCTTGTAGGGAATAGACAACAAAGGCAATGGATAATTATGGCCGCTAAGGAATTAGGGTTGATGCCAACTACAGAGGGTGGACTTGATTTTAAACTTAATATGACGCAGCTTTTAGACGGATATCCAGGTCATGAACATTCGTTGCCTATTTATCCTATCTACACAGATGTAGTAAATACGATTGCGGAAGCAAAGATGGCAGTAA
The DNA here is from genome assembly GCF_037782385.1 of Ascidiimonas meishanensis. NCBI lineage: Bacteria > Pseudomonadati > Bacteroidota > Flavobacteriia > Flavobacteriales > Flavobacteriaceae > Ascidiimonas > Ascidiimonas meishanensis. The sequence continues at coordinate 87,732 of NZ_JBBEXD010000010.1, read as the reverse complement.
CTTCTACCTTATTAGTTTCTTATGGAGGGCCTTGGGCAGAAGAATACTTTTATGCCACAGAACAACCTTATCATGATAAAAAGCTTCGTTACTTTACTCCTTATGACGAGCTTGCGGGAAAATCAAGACGTCGTGGTTCATGGTTTATGAAAGAAGAGCATGTATTTCCAAGGCATGCAGAATTTGTGAATGATTTGGTAAAAGCTGGAGGTCTTGCCGGTATTGGCAGTCACGGTCAATTACAAGGTTTAGGGTATCATTGGGAATTGTGGGCAAATAGCAGTGGAGGGTTATCAACTATGAATGCGCTCAAAGTGGCTACTATTTTAGGCGCAGAGGCTTTAGGTCTTGACAAAGATTTAGGCTCTATTGAATCTGGTAAAATAGCCGATATAATTATATTGAATGAAAACCCATTAGATGATATAAGAAACACCAATAGTCTTGAATTGGTGATTAAAAATGGGGTGATATATAATACAGATAATCTAGATGAGGTATATCCTAATAAACAGAAAGCAACTAAAATAGAGTGGCAAGAAGAAATTCCTGAAAATCTACCTGGAATTAAAGAGTAGTGCTCACTGTTTTTAAGAATTGTAATATAAAAGGTGTCAGTATTTGCGATATCCATAGGGTTCACAGATAAATTTTCATGTACCTTTGTAACCTGATTTTTCAGGAGTAAAAGTATTTGTGGTTTTAATGAAAGAATCAGGGGGATTTGTCATGTTATGATCAATTTTGATATCGTATTTAAATATTGCCTTAATTACATTAACCTTAAAAGTTACAGGCGTTATCTGGATTTATTGAAAACACGCCGAAGCATCTCTTTGCAAAAAGTTGAAAAAGGGTTAAAAAGTAAGTACGCATATTTTAATCTTAAAGGTCCTGTTTGGCATTTTGATTCCGGTCGTTATACATATCTACTAATTAAGAGTTTTCATTTAGCAGGATTCCCTGTTTTAATCCGAAAGAATTACGGTTTATTATCCAGACTTGTAAAATACAAATCACTATTACTAAAACTTTCTTTTAAGATCGTATCAGAAGGTCTTGATACTAAAAAACAAGAGAGAGCTAATGTAATTCACATTCAAAACGGAAGTTTTGAAAAGCGGGTACATCTTTGCTTTAAGGATGAAATACCCGCAGAAAGTTCTACTACGTTTCTTATGCCTTATTTAATGCATCCGATGATGTATGCTGAAAATTATTTAGATAGTATTTACAAATTGAGAGAAAAAGATACTTCTTTCAAAATTATTTTTGCAGGAAATACTGATGAAAAGGAATATTCAAGATCTATTTTAAAGGATAAGTTTGCAAAGACAAATAGATTTCTGGCTATAAGCTATTTAATAGAGAATCTTTTAGAGAGTCAGGTAATCTCTGTAAAAAATGACAAAACCTTAGCGTGTTCAGGTGCTTATTTAAACAAATTACTTTTAGTACAATCCTCTCATTTAAAAGTACCTTTTAAAAATTGGTTGCCAACCTTGGCGAAGGCAGATTTTTTTCTTGCATGTTCTGGTTCCAGAATGCCTATGTGCCACAATGTAATAGAAGCTATGGCGGTAGGCGCTATACCTATACTTGAATATCCCGAATATTTTCATCCTCCATTAAAGCATGGGTATAATTGTATTGTTTATAAGGGAGTAGAAGATTTGAAAAATAAAATTGACGAAGTGTTGATTATTGACGAAGAAAAAATCAAATTATTAAAGCAGAACGTAGTAAATTATTATGATACCTATTTGGATGCATCTGCATGGATTAATGATCTTTTGGAAATGCCTTATAAAGAAGTTGAGTTAGTTGTAAATGCACATCTTGTGCCCTCAAATAAAGAAATCCCCACTGATGTGTACACCAGTGAGGATTCCATCCCAAACTTAACTAACCAAAAGTTATTATAGTTATCTCGGTAACACAAATTTATTTCATGTTATAAACTATAATAACCTAGCCTCCCTTTTCCACTGTAATTAATGACAACAAGAGTTGCCTTACAGCGAACTTTTTAACCATACATAGGTCATATTTTAAAAAATCATTCATTCTAATGATTTATTACTATCTTTTCTAAGTATCAAAATGTTTTCCAGATCGTGTTAGGTGTTTTGCAAAACTCAGAAAACCTTTTATTTTACGGTTTTTAAGATTTTTGATATATTAATTAATAAATTTGAATCTCAAAAGTTAACACCTACTATATTTACGTATTGGATTTTTATTTTGGACGGAATGAAAGTCTTAAAGTTTTGTTAACATTTTTATATGGCGAAATTATTAGAAAAACATATCATAGAGCTTCTTATGGAAGGGGACGAAAAAGGAATGTCTTTACTTTATGATTATTATGGAGAAACTTTATTTGGAGTAGCTTTAAAAGTTACTAATGACGAAGATTTGGCAAAAGACGTACTTCAAGAAAGTCTGATAAAGGTTTGGAAAAAAATAGATAAGTATGATGCTTCTAAGGCAAAATTATTTACTTGGTTATTTAGAATAACCCGAAATACTGCTATTGATAAAATAAGAAGTATTAGTGTAAAATCAGAACAGGAAATCCAATTTGAAGTTTCAAACGTATATAGTGTAGGAGTAGATGATATTAAACCAGAACATATAGATGTTCAGAAGCATATTAATACTCTAGAAAAAAAGTATCAAATAGTTCTGGAAGCCTTGTTTTTCAAGGGTATGACACAACAAGAAGCTAGCGAGGCTTTAGATATGCCGCTAGGAACTGTTAAGTCGCGCCTCAAAATTGGGTTAAGAGAATTGAGAAAAATTTATGATGTTTAATGCATTATTTAGGTTTAATTATTAGAAATTATGAAACAGGATATAAAAATATTTCTTGAAGATGATTTGCTAGAGAGGTATCTTATGGGAGATACGACTTCGCAAGAATCTATTCAAGTAGAACATTTTATAGATAAACATCCGGAAGTTAAAAAGCAGTATGATCTTCTTCAAAATGATTTAGAGCAATTTGCAGGCTCCTATGCCACAAAGCTTCCAGATAGTTTTAAAGAAGAGTTGTTGGCAAACATACCTCGTAAATCAACGGGTAAATCTTTATACCGTATTTACTTTATGGCTGCTAGCGTTGCCGCGGTAATATTTGCTGCAGTGAGTATTACACTATGGTCTCAGAATAACATGTTACTAGAAGAAAATAATATGGTGAGTTCTGAAATCTTAAGCCTTAAGGAGGATGTAGTAGCCACTAATATGAAACTTGATGGGATTAAGAATCAGTTTATAATGTTAAGCAATCCTGAAACACGAAAGTATGTTTTAAAAGGAAATGAAAGAGCTCGCAAACTGCAAACCGTTGCATACATTAATCAGGTAGAAAAGCTATCACTCATTAACGTGCAATCTTTACCTGAGTTACCAGAGGAGCAAGTATACCAAATGTGGGCCGATGTAAATGGTGAAATGGTAAGTCTGGGGGTTTTGCAAAAAGACAAAGAAAAGTTTGTGCCTGTGCCTTTCAATGAGAATGCCAAAAGTTTTAACATAACAATAGAACCAAAAGGAGGTAATGACCATGCAACTGTAGAAAACACGGTGGCAAATATTTCTTTCGAGTAAAATTTTAAAAAATATAATCTTATTAAAAACTTAGTCCTAAAAGGGCTAAGTTTTTGTATTTTTGTACAAATTTTTAAAAGTAAGATGAAATTATTTTTGATAACCATTGTATTGCTAGGCTTAGCTTTTGCAGGTATTGCTATAAAAATTTGGGCTAAAAAAGATGGTAAATTTGCAGGAACCTGCGCCAGTCAAAGTCCGTTTCTTAATAAAGAGGGAGAAGCTTGTAGTTTTTGTGGTAAGTTACCAGATGAACAAGATTGTCGTAAACCCAATCCGCAACATAATTAGAGGGTTTTGATAGCCAACCTCTTGTTTTACGTATTCGTCTCGGCGGCTGTAATTCAGTTGTTTTATTTTATTTTTATTTTTAGAAAGGTATCTTTTAGAGGTATAGACAAAAACAAACCTCTTACTAAAGAGTCTGTACCCGTTTCTGTGGTTATATGTGCTAAAAATGAAGCACAGAATTTGAAAAACAATCTTCCCCATATTCTAAATCAGAATTATAAACTTTTTGAAGTAGTGTTGATTAATGACGCTTCCTCAGATGAGACGCTGGATGTAATGGAAGAATTTGCCGCATTGAATTCCAACGTGAAAGTTGTAAATGTTTCAAATAATGAGACTTTTTGGGGCAATAAAAAATATGCCTTGACCCTTGGAATTAAAGCTACTACAAATGATTATTTGCTTTTTACAGATGCCGATTGTAAGCCTAGTAGTGCTAATTGGATTATTGAAATGGTCAATTGTTTTAGTGCCGATAAAACCATTATATTAGGATATAGCCCTTATGAGCGCATTAAGAATTCACTGGTAAATATGCTCGTTAGATTTGAAACTATGCTAACAGGATTACAGTATTTGTCTTATGCAGATATAGGAATACCATATATGGGTGTAGGCAGAAACTTGGCATATCATAAAAGTGAATTTTTTAAAGCCAAGGGATTTATAAATCATATGAAACTATTAAGTGGAGATGATGACCTATTTGTAAATCAAGCGGCAACAAAAGGGAACGCTACTATTTGTACAAATCCAGAAAGTTTCATGATTTCAGTTCCTAAAAGAACTTTTAAAGATTGGTTTAAACAAAAAAGAAGACATGTGTCTACGGCTTCTTACTATAAATTATCTCATAAACTGCTTTTAGGAACCTATTATTTGTCTAAACTATTGTTTTGGTTCACGTTAATTTTATTATTGGCTTTTTTTGTAAAACCAGTTTGGACTATCAGTATAGCAGTTGCTTTAATTTTTATTAAAATTATATTTTATAAGCAAGCTTTTAAAATATTAGGAGATATATCTATCTGGTGGTTGACTCCAATACTAGAAGTATTTCTTATTACAATTCAATTTGCTATTTTTATAACAAATAGCTTATCAAAACCAACCCATTGGAAGTAACGTCCCAACTTATCAATCAAGCAATAGAAAAAGCGAAAGAAGGAGATCAAAAGTCATTCAGTTTTTTATTGGATTATTTTTGGAATAATGTTTATGGTTTTCAACTTAAGAGAACGCAAAGTGAAAACGACGCAGAAGATATTACTATACAAACATTCTCCAAGGCTTTTGACAAAATAGGTACCTACGATTCTCAGTACGAATTCAAGACCTGGCTTATTGCCATTTCAAAAAATGTTCAAATAGACCTTCAGAGAAAAAGGAAATCTAATATCATAGATCAGGCATTAAAGGCAGAAGATAAAGCATTATTCAAGGTGGCAGATGAGACTCCTAGCGGAGAAGACCAACTAATTCGGGAACAAAACCTTGCCCATCTTCTGAAATGTATAAAAAGATTAAAAGAACCCTATCAGAAAGTTATAAACCTTAGGTATTTTCAAGAGTTGTCTTATAAAGAAATAGCAAAAGAACTTAATGAACCCTTAAATAGTGTAAAGGTTAAGTTGTTGCGAGCTAAAAAATTACTTTTGGAAGTCATACAAGGCACTCAAGAATGAAGAGCTTATTTAAAAAATTAGGACCAGGCTTGCTTTTTGCAGGAGCTGCAATTGGTGTTTCTCATCTAGTTCAAAGTACCAGGGCGGGTGCAGATTTTGGATTTGGATTATTATGGGCGCTGTTTTTAGTAAATATTTTTAAGTATCCATTCTTTCAATACGGACCAAAATATGCATTGGCAACGGGTGAAAATTTGTTAGACGGGTATAAAAAATTAGGAAAAGGTTTTCTAATTGCCTACCTAATAATCACCATGGCTACTATGTTTACTATTCAAACTGCTGTTACGATAGTGACCGCCGGTCTTGCGTCTCAGCTTTTTGGAATCTTTGATAACGTGATTGTCTGGAGCGTTTTAATAGTTTTTGTTTGTCTTATTATTCTTTTGTTAGGAAAGTACAAAGTTTTAGATCAATTGATAAAATATGTTATTGTTACATTAGCAATTAGCACTATTTTGGCTGTTTTTCTAGCTTCTGGTAACCAAAGGCCAGCGCTTACATTAACACAAGTTTTTCCTCAAGGCACCGCAGAAGTTGCTTTTTTAATTGCGTTTATGGGTTGGATGCCGGCACCCTTGGATATCTCTATATGGCATTCACTTTGGGCACTTGAAAAGAAAAAAACACTTACTTCATATAAATCTAAGGCAGGATTACAAGACTTTAATGTAGGGTATGTGGGAACCCTTGTTTTAGGAGTTTGTTTTTTAAGTTTGGGGGCTTTTATAATGCATGGTTCTGGAGAAGCTTTTGGAAGTGGTGCTTCTACTTTTGCAGCACAGCTTATCACCATGTATACTGTTAATATGGGTGACTGGGCATATGTAGTAATAGCATTAGCTGCTTTCACCACTATGTTTAGTACTACAATTACTACCTTAGATGCCTCTCCAAGAGCAATGGCTCATACCTCCAAACTGCTCTATCCTAATTCTAAATTTACTGGATATTTATTCTGGATTTTAGTGTTGAGTATAGGCACCAGCGTAATTTTTATTTTCTTTCTCTCTGAAATGAAATTATTGATAGAAATTGCTACGATTCTATCTTTTGTAACCGCTCCTTTTTACGCCATTGCCAATTATATATTAATTACTTCAAAACATACTCCTAAAGAACATCATCCTGGCCTGTTTATGCGAATTTTAAGTATTACAGGAATACTGTTTTTATCTGGATTTAGTATTTGGTATCTCTTAACATTGTAAAAGAAATTTTCAAAGATTAGTTTGTATCTTTGTCTCAAAATTGCATCATGAGCGCAGATACTTTAGAGAGCGTTGCTCCTCCAAAAGGAAAACCAAAATGGCTACGTGTAAAATTACCTACGGGTAAAAAATATACAGAACTTAGAGGGCTTGTAGATAAATATAACTTGCATACCATTTGTACTTCAGGGAGTTGCCCTAATATGGGAGAATGTTGGAGTGAGGGTACAGCAACATTCATGATTCTTGGTAATATATGTACCCGTTCTTGCGGTTTCTGTGGAGTAAAGACAGGAAGACCGGAAACAGTAGACTGGGAAGAACCAGAAAAAGTAGCCCGCTCAATCAAGATTATGAATATTAAACATGCGGTGGTTACCTCTGTAGATCGCGATGATCTAAAAGATATGGGATCCATAATCTGGGCAGAGACTGTAAAGGCGATTAGAAGAATGAATCCAGAGACTACTTTGGAAACATTAATCCCTGACTTTCAAGGAGTAGAACGCAACATAGATCGTATAATAGAAGTTGCTCCAGAAGTAGTTTCACACAATATGGAAACAGTTCGTAGACTAACTAGAGAAGTACGTATTCAAGCAAAATATGAGAGAAGTCTAGCTGTTTTAAAATATTTGAAAGACAACGGTATAAAGCGAACCAAATCTGGAATCATGCTTGGTCTTGGTGAAAGGGAGGAAGAGGTTATAGAAACCATGAGGGATCTCAGAAAATCCAATGTTGATATTGTGACTATTGGTCAATACCTTCAACCTTCTAAAAAACATCTGCCGGTGAAACAGTTTATAACTCCAGATCAATTTAAAAAGTATGAGCAGTTAGGGCTTGAAATGGGTTTTAGACATGTAGAAAGTGGTGCGCTCGTTAGATCTTCTTATAAAGCACATAAACATATTCAATAAGCCAATATTTAATAGCTACCATAAGGGATTTAACCTAAAATATGCAAAAAACAACTATTGCCATTAATGGTTTTGGCAGAATTGGAAGGACACTCTTTAGATTGCTGCTAAATCATTCTCAAATTGAGGTAGTTGCTATTAATGATCTAGCAGACGCGGCAACTTTAAGTCATCTGTTAAAATACGATAGTATTCATGGAGTTTTAAATGCAGCCGTATCTCATCGGGGAAATAATTTGGTGGTTAATGGTAAAGAAATTCCAATTTATAATGGTGAAAAACCTTCTCAGATTCAATGGAATTCGTGCGGTATAGACATTGTTGTTGAAGCTACAGGTAAGTTTAAAAGTTATGAGGCGTTACTTCCTCATTTAGAAACAGGTGCTAAGAAAGTAATACTATCCGTTCCGCCCTTAGATGATCAGATTAAAACCGTGGTGATGGGAGTAAATGAGCATATACTAGATGGTTCTGAAAAAATAATATCAAATGCATCATGTACTACTAATAATGCGGCACCTATGATCAAAATTATGGATGAATTATGTGGTATTGAGCAGGCTTACATTACAACAGTACATTCTTATACTACAGATCAAAGCTTGCATGATCAGCCACACAGGGATTTAAGAAGGGCGAGAGCAGCTTCGCTATCTATAGTGCCTACTACAACAGGAGCGGCTAAAGCACTTACTAAAATTTTTCCTCATCTAGGCGATACTATTGGAGGCTGTGGGATTAGGGTTCCTGTGCCGGATGGATCACTAACAGATATCACTTTTAATGTGAAGAATAAAACCAGCATTGAAGCAATTAATAGTGCTTTTAAAGAAGCAGCACAAGGAGATTTAAAAGGTGTTTTGGCGTATACAGAAGATCCTATAGTTTCTGTAGATGTTATTAACTCCGACTATTCCTGTACATTCGATGCACTTATGACCTCTGTGATAGGAAAGATGGTAAAGATTATTGGCTGGTATGACAATGAAACTGGTTACAGTAGTAGAATTATTGATTTAATCAATTACATTCATAAGAAATAATTATATTTACAGATTAATAACTGCCTATGAATCGATACCTAACCTGTCTTTTATTGGCTTTGGTTTTTGCCGGATTTTCTTTTGGGCAGGGAAAAGGTGCGCTAGAAGATAGCATTAATGATCTTTTTAGAAGGGCGTATTACTACAAAAATAAAGCTAATTATCGTCAAGCTATAGCCACTGTTAATGAGTTACATGCTCTTGCAGATAAACGTGTAAACAAAAAAAATCTCATTATTGACTGCAATAATTTATTTGCGCTGATCAATATTGAATTTGGAAGAATTGAAAATTCAGAGCACTTTCTTAAAGTTAACGAAATAACTTCTAAAGGGTATGAATATCCGGCAGGAGAAGCTACGAGTAATGCTTTAAATTCAGTCATACTGGCCAATCAAAAACAATATATTGAAGCACTACAGCTTTTGCGCGAATCTGAAACACTGATAAGATCTAAGAAAATAAATTTACAAAGCATGCTCTCTTACTATGAGGGAGCCATTCACTACCAAAGACAAGATTACGAAAAATCTTTGCTTGTTTTTCGAAAGTTATTACCAGTGCAAGGAGGTTGGGAGCCAGAATATATAAACACGAAAATTTTAATTTATCTTGCTTCTATTGATAGTAAAAGAGGGCTATTAGAAGAGGCAATGATTAATGGAAAAAAAGCACTTAGTGGGGCCATAAATAATGATTTCCCAAAACTTCAACAAGAAATATATCATATTTTGCATGAAATCTCCAGTAAAATGGGAGACTATGAAAAAGCCTATGCATATCTTGTTGATTTTAACAGAGTAAAGGAGGTACTCGAAAAAAAAGAGAAAGAAATATATTTAGAAGAACCCCTTGATAAAAATGCTCAAGATTATTTTGAAAGAGCATTGGATCAACTAGGTCGGGATGCCAAGGAGCAAGAAGAAAGGGTTAATATGTCTAAACTTACTTCTGTTTTAAGCTCTGCCTTACTTATTATAATTTCACTTTTAACTATTTCCTTATATCGCAATAATCAGATAAAATTCAAAACAAATGATCTGCTTCTAAAAAAGAATCTTGAACTGGAAACAGCAAAAGAAGAAGCAGAAAAGGCAATGCAGGCAAAAGCACAGTTTCTATCTACCGTAAGTCATGAACTTAGAACCCCTTTATATGCGGTTACAGGTCTCACGCATTTACTCTTGGAAGAGAACCCCAGTGAAAGTCAGAAAGAGCATCTAAAGTCTTTGAAATTTTCAGGGGAATATTTATTGAACTTCATCAATGATATCTTACAGATAAACAAAATAGAGGCTAAGAAACTTACAGTACAAAAAGTACCTCTTAATATCAGAAAAGTGCTTAAGGATGTGGTAGATTCATTATATCAAACCGCTAAGGAAAATCAAAATGTAATCCGATTAGAAATAGATGAAGATATTCCTACTGAACTTTTAGGAGATCCATTAAAGTTATCTCAAATACTTATCAATCTTATTGGCAATGCTTCTAAATTTACACAAAAGGGGCAGATCACAGTAATAGCAGAACTTGTTGATAGTAATGAAGATAATGCTTCTATCTACTTTAAAGTTAGAGATAACGGTATTGGTATCTCTAAAGAAATGCAAGCTACTATATTTGAAAGCTTTGCTCAGGGATCTGTACAGATAAATAGAAAATATGGAGGAACGGGTCTTGGTCTTACTATAGTTAAGAGCCTATTGAGCCTTTTTGATTCGGAAATTGAGCTGGAAAGTGAGATAGGTAAGGGGAGTACTTTTATGTTTAATATTAGGTTTGATACCGCAACTGGAAGCGAAGAAGTTCCACCTGTGGAAACTAAAATTGATGTGGACGATCAGTTTTTTGAAAACCTTCATTTACTGCTAGTAGAAGATAATAAAATTAATCAGGTGATTACCAAAAAGATGTTGGCGAAAAAAGGAATGACCTGTGATATAGCAAATGATGGTTATGAGGCCATAGAACGCGCTAAAAAACCAATATACAATGCCATTTTGATGGATATACACATGCCTGGCATATCAGGAATTAAAACTACCCAGGAAATTAGAAAGTTTAATAAAAAGGTGCCTATCATTGCACTTACGGCAATCTCTTTGGATGAAAGTACAGAAGACTTTTTTGAGGCCGGATGTAATGACCTAATTACCAAACCTTTCAGACCAGAGGTGTTTTACCAAAAAATAGGAGACAATATCCTTAGAAATATAAAGGTAGATATATAAACTCAACTTTGGCATGAACATTGATATTTAGATAAATAAATAAAGTTGTTCTTACAGTTAAATTTTGAGTTAGTTAGTTTTAAAAAGCGTATTCACTGAATGCGCTTTTCTTTTTGCAGATACTCAAGAATAAGCTTATCAAATACTAATTTTTCATCATCTAAAAAGAAAGGCTTAATAGCAATATAAAAACTCTCTGGAATATGCTTCTCCAATCGCATAAAATCTTTTTCTGTGGTTACTAGCTTTGATTTCTTTTTTAACTCTTCCAGTTCTGCAGCCGTAAAAAAGTGATGATCTCTAAACTGAATATGATCAAAAACATACCCTTTGTCTTTTAAATAGTTTACCAACGGCATAGGGTTTGCAATACCAGTAACCAAGGTAAAAGCTTGTTGTTTTAAATTGTCTAATAAAAATTCTTGATCATTATTTCTTATTGCTTCATCATATTTTATTCCAGTAAAGAAAATAGGGCTATTTGTAAAGCGTTTTATTTTTTTGCGAATAGTTTGTTTGTTTGATAAAGAAAGGTTGTTAGGACATTTGGTAATTAAGATCACATCAGCGGCACTGGCTCTTTTTTTTAAATCTCTTAAGTTTCCTGCTGGCAATAATAAATCTTCTGTAAAAAGATTTCCATAGCTAGAAAGTAAGATGTTAAACCCTGCTTTAACTTTACGATGTTGAAACGCATCATCCATTAAAATTACTTCTGAATCAGTATCTTGAAGTAATTTTTCAATACCAATTTGTCTGCTTTCAGAAACAGCAACCGTTAAGTCTTTAAACTTTCGATGATATTGATAGGGCTCATCTCCAATTTGCAGTGCATTAGAATTATTGTCTGCCAATATATATCCAGCGGTTTTTCTTTTGTACCCTCGGCTCAAAACAGCAACATTAAAATCTGGTTGAAGCAAGCGGATTATATACTCCGTCATAGGACTTTTTCCTGTGCCTCCAACACTTAAGTTACCCACACAAATAATAGGAAATTTATACGTCACAGATTTTAAAACTTTGGTATTGTAAAGAAAATGTCTTAACCAAATCACAAGTCCGTATAACAAAGAAAAAGGATACAGTAATTTTCTAAATCTGCTCATTATAACGAAAGTATAATATTTTATCTTTGAAAAAAAATTTGAGATCATGAACGTACAGCAAGTTATCGAGCTTTTGGAAGAATTAAGTCCTTTGAATTATGCCGAAGATTTTGATAACGTAGGTTTATTGGTAGGGGATAAGCATCAAGAGGTATCTGGAGTATTGGTTACCCTAGACACTTTAGAGAATGTGATAGATGAGGCCGTTGCTAAAAAATGTAATCTAATTATTAGTTTTCATCCAATTATATTTTCTGGCCTTAAAAAGTTAACGGGTAACTCTTATGTGGAAAGAGTGGTGATAAAAGCCATTCAACACCAGATAGCCATCTTTTCTATGCATACTGCCTTAGATAATTCATTTGAAGGAGTCAATGCAAAAATCTGTAGCGTTTTAGGGCTAAAAAATAGAAAGGTATTGATACCTCAAGAGCGAACCATTAAAAAATTGGTGACTTATGTGCCTGAAGCTAATGCTACTCCATTAAGAGAAGCACTTTTTAAAGCAGGAGCCGGTAATATTGGTAACTACAGTAATTGTAGTTTCAGTATTGGAGGCATGGGTACGTTTAAAGGGAATGAGGAAACTAATCCTGTTATAGGAGAGAAAGGTGTTGCGCATCAGGAAAAAGAAGTACAAATAGGAGTTACATTTGCGAGACATCTTAAAAGCTCCATTTTAAAAGCATTGTTTGAAAGTCATCCATACGAAGAAGTGGCTTATGAAATCACGACACTTGAAAATATCAATCAACATTTGGGAATGGGAATGGTAGGTGAATTGTCTGAAAAAATGGACGAACAAACATTTTTAAAGCATTTAAAAAAATGCATGCATACCTCTTGTATACGCCACTCAGAATTTACGGGTAAAAAAATAGAAAAGGTAGCTGTATTGGGGGGTAGTGGAGCTTTTGCAATAGAAGCAGCAAAACGATCTGGAGCTCAGGTCTTTGTGACTTCAGATGTGAAATATCATGAATTTTATAAAGCGGAAAACGTTTTAATGATTGCCGATATAGGTCATTATGAAACAGAACAGTTTACAAAAAACCTTTTAGTTGAGTTTCTTAAGGAAAAAATTCATAATTTTGCAATCATTTTATCGGATAGTATAACAAATCCCATCAAGTATTTTTAACATATGGCAAAGAAAACTGAAACAACTGTAGAGGAAAAACTAAGAGCTCTTTTTGATCTTCAACTCATAGATTCCCGTGTTGATGAAATCAGGAATGTACGAGGAGAACTTCCATTAGAAGTAGAAGATCTTGAAGATGAAGTACAGGGACTAAAAACACGTCTTGAAAAACTAAACGAAGAGTTGGAAAAACTCAATAATGACATTACTGGAAAGAAAAATCTCATTGAAGAATCAAAATCACTGATTAAAAAATACAATGAACAACAGAAAAACGTTCGTAATAATCGTGAATTTAATTCTTTAAGTAAAGAGATAGAGTTTCAAGAATTAGAAATTCAACTTGCAGAAAAGAATATCAAAGAATTCAAAGTACAGATTGAGCAAAAGAAAGAGGTGATTTCGCAAACCAAAGAACGCATATCAGAGCGTGACAGTCATTTAAAGCACAAAAAAGGAGAGCTTAATGATATTATGGCGGAAACCGAAAAAGAAGAACAAGCACTTATTAAAAAATCCAGTGAATATCAGGAAATGATAGAGGAGAGATTGGTGAATGCTTACAATAGAATTCGTGAAAATGTAAAGAATGGTCTAGCGGTAGTTCCTGTTGAAAGAGGCGCTTCTGGAGGTTCATTCTTCACAATTCCTCCTCAAGTACAAATGGAAATTGCTGCTAGAAAGAAAATAATTACCGATGAGCATAGCGGTAGAATTTTAATTGATCCTGCTATGGCTTTTGAGGAAAGAGAAAAAATGGAAAAGTTATTCTCTTCTCTCTAATTTAAATCATAGAATTTAAAACCCGCTTCTTGCGGGTTTTTTTGTTAAAAAAAATCATGCCGCAAACAACATTGATATCTTTTTTTAAGTATAATGGTATTGTATCTCAGTGGAATGCATTTACCCGCATGGGCTTCCCTCCCTTAAAAAAAAATCAAATCCCAGGTTTGGTTTTTTGGAAAGCATTAGGGAGTGGTGGTAAAAATGGATTTTCTATAAGACCAGATTTCTCTGTATATGCATTACTTACTGTATTTGAGAGTGAAGAAATGGCCTTTGAGTTTTCTAATAGTGCTATTATGCAAAGTTATCTTGATAAGGCAGATAAACATTCTCACATATATATGTACAATGTACATGCGCATGGTCAATGGGCAAAACAGCAACCATTTAAAGAAGAAATAATGCTAGATCGCTCTAAACCTATGTGTGTTATTACTAGAGCTACTATTAAACCATTAATGGCAGCCAAATTCTGGAGGTACGTACCCTCAGTCTCCGCTGCAATTGAAGACTATGAAGGGCTCGTTTATTCTAAAGGAATAGGGGAGTGGCCTATTTTTATGCAAGCTACTTTTTCCGCATGGCAATCGGCAGAAGATATGATGTCTTATGCCTATAAAAATAAAAGGCATGCAGAAATGATTAAGAAAACCAGAGAGTTGGGTTGGTATCGTGAAGAGCTCTTTTCAAGATTTCATCCATTTCAACAAATTGGAGATTTTCTTCCTTCCTTTCTCTAAGTATATTTCCCTTCTTTTTACGGTTTTACAATTCATCCTTCTGATTTAACAGTTCAGTACACTAGTTTTTAATTCTTCTTTTTGTTAGTAGATATTTGTGCTATAAAACAATAAGAAATGCATCTTCATTTTAGCACCACCGGATTAATTCACCTTACCACAGCAGTAATTGCATTGCTTGCCGGCACGATGGTTCTCATTCTTAAAAAAGGCGATCAAAAGCATAAAATATGGGGATATATCTACGTAGGATCTATGACGGTAATGTTAATTACCTCCTTTATGATTTACAGATTATTTAACGGATTCGGAATCTTTCATTTCTTTTCTATTATCAGTACAATTACCCTAGCAGCTGGTATGATGCCATTAGTCTTTAAAAGAAAAAATGCCATCGCTTTACACTTAAGTTTTATGTATTGGTCTGTAATAGGGCTATATGCAGCTTTGGTTTCTGAAATATTTACCAGAGTACCCCAGGCTCCTGCCGGAATCGTACTTTTCATTTGTATCATGGTGGTAATGGTAGTGGCAAATATAGTCTGGCGTAAAAAACAAAAACATTGGCTAACCTTTAATAATAATTAATATGATACGAGTAATTTTTTATCTAGTTGTTTTTTTAATAGCCCAAATGGGTATCACCGCTCAAGACACTACCTATGAAAAGGGAATGCAAAAAGGCTTTACACTTTGGGAGCAAGGTAAGCCAGAAGAGGCCTCTCAATTATTTGAAAGAATTGCAGCTGCAGAAAAAGAAAACTGGGTTCCTTTTTACTATGTTGCCTATCTTAATACAATACATTCTTTTGGAGAAAAAGATCTGGAAAAATTAAATTTTCATCTCGCCAAAGCTCAAAAATATATAGACAGTGCAATTACCATTTCAGAGAACAATGCAGAATTATTAACTTTACAAGCATTAATCCACACGGCCTGGATTTCTTACGACGGTCAGACTTATGGAATGAAACTTTCGGGTAAAACCACCGCTTTGCATCAAAAGGCAATGGCTTTAGCGCCCCAAAATCCTAGAGTAGTATTGGCTAATGCAGAATGGAATATGGGAAGTGCTAAATTTTTTGGAAAAGACACCAGTCCGTATTGTCAGGATATTGCGAAAGCATTAGAACTTTTCGCTACCTTTAAAACAGAAACCCAATTTCATCCCTCATGGGGAAAGGAAAGAGCAGCAGTGTTATTAAACTCTTGTGAAGCGAAGTAATTAGAATAAAAAAGAAGTTAATCCAGAAAAAAATCATGAAAAATTTCTTTAAAACTGTTTTTAGTGGCATGGTGATTGGCATCTTGATAACAGTGGTTTTTGGAATTATTAGGACGATGAATGGCAATGTCTTAAATTTTGATTTTGATTTCTTAAAAAACTTCTTGTATACAGTGTTTTTCTCTATCAATATAACACTGGTAAACAGTTATTACTTTGATTATATAAACGCTAAAATAGACTGGAAAAATAGTAGAATAAACAGGTTCCTTTTAGGCGGGGGAGGCAGTATAATCCTAACTATGATTGTTATTCTAATTTCAAAATTTATCATAAGAATAGGTTTTGAGAGAGAACCCATAGCTAATTTTATACCAGGGGAGCGGGCGGTATTTTATTTTAATGCATTGCTTATCACCATCATAATAACCATCTTTTTTCATGCGGCTTATTTCTATCGTGAAATGCAGAAAAATAAGATCAAAGAACAGAAGATTATTGCTGGTACAGCTTCTGCTCAATTTGATGCTTTAAAAAATCAACTGGATCCGCATTTTTTATTCAATAGCTTAAATGTATTAACGTCGCTTATTGAAGAAGATCCAATTGCAGCGCAAAAATTTACTACTGCCTTGTCTAAAATATACAGGTATGTATTAGAGCAAAAGAATAAAGAATTGGTTACTGTACAAGAAGAAATTGATTTTGCCAAACTGTACGTAAGACTACTTAAAATGCGCTTTGAAGATAGTATCATTTTTGAAATTCCAGAAAGATTAACGAATCCGGAGGCTAAAGTAGTACCATTATCACTCCAGCTATTACTGGAAAATGCCGTAAAGCATAATGTGGTTACTCCATCGGCTCCACTTAAAGTGGTGATAAAAGAAGAAAATGGGAATTTAATTATCCAGAATAACCTTCAACCCAAACAGGTATTGAAAAAAAGTACTGGGGTGGGACTCATGAACATTAGACAACGGTATGGGATTTTAACACACCGCCAGGTAGAAATTGAAAAAGATAATCAAGTTTTTAGAGTAAAATTACCTTTATTAACTAAACAAAAAAGCACTATGGAATCACAACAAAATTATATACAAGATAAAAGATATCAACGAGCTCTAGATAGAGTGGAGGCAATCAAGTCTTTTTATGGAAATTTAACCGCCTATCTAATCGTGATCCCTATTTTGATATTTATTAATTATAAAAGCACCAGTTTTCCTTGGGCTATTTTTCCAGCTTTAGGTTGGGGTTTTGGAGTCATAGCACATGGACTTGAAGCTTACGGGTTTAATCCTTTTCTTGGCAAAAGATGGGAAGAACGCAAGATTAAAGAGTACATGGAAAAGAATAAGAATTAAACAATCAAATCAAAAAAAAATTTTATGAATGATTTAGATCAAAATAAAAGATATATGAAGGCAAAGGAAAAAGTAGAAGCCGTAAAAAGCTTTTATTCCAGTTTGTTTTCTTACGTAGTTTTTATTAGCCTTCTTGGGGCATTAAACTATTATATTGATGGATGGAATTATCCATGGTTTTTGTGGGCAGCTCTGGGTTGGGGCATAGGACTGTTTTTTAAAGGAATTAAAGCCTTTAGGTTTAACCCGTTTTTTAATAAAGATTGGGAAGAGCGAAAGATCAAAGAGTTTATGAATGAAGACAGCAATAAAAGAAGATGGGAATAATTAAAATTAAGAAACATGGAACAGCAAGATAATTATGCATATAAAGAAGCTCGTGAACGAGTAAAAAGATTAAAAGGTTTTTACATTCACTTGGCAGTATTTGTAGTTATTAATAGTTTTATTTTAGTAAATGTATATGTAAGAACGCTTTATAATGACGAGACATTTTGGCAAATAAGTACTTTTTTTACACTTATCTTTTGGGGAATAGGACTCGTATTTCATGCCTTTGGAGTCTTTGCTAAAGAATTAATTTTTACCAAAGAATGGGAACAAAGAAAGCTTAAGGAATTTATGGATAAAGAAAATTAGTATAGGATGAATGATTTATTAAAAGAAGAAAAATTAGCAAGAGCCAGAAAGCGTATTGCATCGCTCAAAGGATTTTATTGGCATTTGTTTGTCTATATAATTATGAATCTTATTTTTATTACCATTATAGGAAGTAGTATTATGGGGTCTGGAGGTAGTTTTTGGAATCTAGGCACTTTTGTCATTCCATTTTTTTGGGGCATTGGCCTCGGGTTACATGCGTTAAGCGTCTTTGGAATTAATTTTATATTTGGTAAAAATTGGGAAGCCAGAAAAATAAAAGAGTTAATGGACAAAGATCAAGATAGCTTTACCTCCCATATACACTAACCTTAGTATTAATAATCTACTTGATCCTTAGCGTACATGAAAACTATTATCATTGAAGATGAAAAGCCCTCTGCAAGGCGTTTGCAAAGAATGCTAGAAAGCAATAAAGTAAGAGTAGATACACTATTGCATTCTGTAGAGGAATCCATCAATTGGTTTCAACAAAATACACACCCTGATCTGATCTTTTTAGATATTCAATTATCAGACGGTCTTTCTTTTGAGATTTTTGAACATATAGATATCAAAAGTGCTATTATTTTTACTACTGCTTATGATGAATATGCACTACAAGCATTTAAATTAAATAGTATAGATTATTTATTAAAGCCTATTGACGATGAAGATTTGGAAGTAGCTATCCAAAAGTTCAGAGAACGTATCCCTGAAAAAAAGCAGTTAAAGGTAGACTTTGAAGATATTAAAAAGTTATTGGTGAATCCCTTAGAACGGGAATACAAAAAACGTTTTACCGTAAAAGTAGGGCAGTATCTCAAGATGATTACCATAGATGAGATAGAGTGTTTTTATAGCGAAAACAAAGGCACGTATGCACATACTATAGAGGGTAGGAATTATTTATTGGAATCTACTATTGAAAACTTACAACAAGAATTAGCGCCCGATGTTTTTTTTAGAGTGAGCAGAAAATTTATTGTAAATATCAACCATATTAAAGATATGGTTTCTTATACCAATTCTAGGTTACAAATAAAAATGAAGAAGTTTAATGAAGGTGAAATTATTGTGAGTAGAGAAAGAGTAAAAGATTTTAAAGACTGGTTGAGTTAGAAATCAAACTAAGGTCTTTTTATGGTGAAAATTTTAGATTTTACAGAAGATTTCTACTGTATAGATAAAAGATGGTTATTCCTCATCCACAATTTTGTTTTCATTAAAAGCAGAAGGTAACAACTTAGGAATAAATTTCACTAGTAAAGGTAATAAGAGTCCGCCGCCTGGCAAGGCAAAAATAGCAAGAGAAGGAATAGATTTACAAATATCTAACAGTTGTTCTTTTACCTTTTGCTTTTCTGCATCGGTAAGATCCTTCACCGTAGAGCGGGTTAACAGTACCATCAACTCACCACTCTCTGTAAGCTCTTTGGTAAGTCGGTTTTTATTTCGTAAAATTAATTTACTCACTGTTTTAGAAGACTGCTCATAAAATGTTTTTACCGGATTTGCCGTATTAAAAAAAGACATTTGATCTCGATACAATCCAATAAACTCTTGAATAAATGTGAGTGAATTTTCAACTTTAATACGCGCTATATTCAAATCGTTTCCTAAAGACCATAAAAAGTGCGTTTCGCTGCTGTCAATTTCGGCATCGTCCCAAACTGCCATACACGCAAGATCCAGCACATATTGATCTGCCATGGCAGACCAGAGCTGTTTTTTATGGGCATCCTTTTCTTCCAAAAGAATGACCTCTTCGTTTTGATGATACCGCATAGAAGAAGCTACTAATTTAATTAAGAGCTCGTCATATTCTGTTTTTTGAGCCTTAGAATTTAGCGCATTATAAACCACGGTAGAGATTCTATTTTCCAATTGAATGGCGTAGGCTTCGGGATCTTTTTTCTTTTGTAAGAAATTAATAAACGCCAATACATCAGAAAACAATAAGGCATTGGTAATAATACTACTAAAGTTTTGCGTTAGCATATTAGATTTCAATCGTATTCTGGAATCTAATACTTTTTCAAGCTGTGCAGAACATTCACTGCCAATAAGAATCTTATCTAGAAAAGATAACTTTTTTACCTTGATCTCTTTATAGAAACTTAAGATCTCTTTAATTGCTTCCTCGGCTCCATGGGTTTTATAAGACTGCCTATAATAGTAAACTAGACCCAAAAACAGATTTACCTTGGTAATTTCATCTTCAGACAAAGTAAGGTCTGTAGGAATAGGAAAAGCCGTTTTAACGTTAGAACCATAAATAAAACCAGAAGCGCGTAAGTTTTCATAAAACAAACCCTCTTGCATCTCCACAAAATCTGGATGCTTAAAGACCAATTTGTTTAACTTATCTATCCAACCACTTGCCGAAGGATTCATAGGGCTTAATTTGTTTCAAAAATACATCTAAAATTAAAACTGGAAATTTTTTTAAGGTTAAATACGATGAGAGGTGTTTATCTTTTGAGTAGATTAAAAGGGACAAATTGGTAGCTTTTATATAAATAGGATCGTCTATTCTTTCCATTTTTCAAGGGAGCTACTTGAAAGAATTCTATGATACTTTTTTAAAGAACAGACCACTAAAGATTTACTGCAATTAGTAGTAAAGCTCAAGCGAACACTTTTTGACATTATAAGTGCCTACAAGAAGGGGCTTCTATACTTTTCTTAGGTAATGGAAAATTGTCCATGCTAAAACGATGAATATCCATTCTACCGCCTTTCAACAGTATATAAATTTGCAGTGTACCAAAAAGATAATTACTCATGATAAAGAAAGTTCCTTTAAAATTTATGTTTCTAGTATTCATTCTAGGAATTTCATTTCAAACAATTGCACAACTAAAAACAAACAACATGAAAGAATCAGCAAAAGAACAAATCGGATTATTAGTAACCATGACAGCTAAGCCAGGTAAGGAGCAAGCGGTGAAAGACTTTCTGCTAGGCGGACTTGAATTGGTGCATCAAGAGCCATTAACACAAGCATGGTATGCCTTTCAAATTAATGAAAATACATTTGGGATTTATGACACCTTTACCATAGAAGAAGGTAGAAAAGCCCATTTGTCTGGTGAGGTAGCAAAAGCGCTGCTCGCAAATGCAGGAGATCTTTTAGTAGATTTTGATGTTAATGTTCACATCCAAGCAGTTCAATTAATGGCTTCTGAATTCAAGAAAGGCCAGCAGAACAAAGGGCTACTGGTAATTATGAAAGCGAAGGCAGGTAAATCAGCAGCTATAGAGAGTTTTCTTCTTGCGGGGAAGCAATTGGTTAAAGATGAGCCTGAGACAGTAGCATGGTATGCAATACAAATTGCAGAAGATACCTATGCTATTTTTGATACTTTTGCTGATGATAAAGGACGAGATGCCCATCTTAATGGTAAAGTAGCAGCAGCTCTTATGCAAAATGCTCCTTTAATTTTAGAAGGGTTTGAAGCAGCTGCCATTCAAAAGATAGCTATTTTAGCCTCCAAATAATTCAAGTATCTTGGTGGAAGTGTTACTATACTTCCACCAATTTTGTTTTCATTTAAAAGAGTAATAGAAAGCGTTATAAGATTCATGGCACAAATAATTATAAACAAACAAAATGGTGAATTGGCATTTAGGCTAGAACAGTTTAATGATCTTTCACAGTTTGATCATATTCAAAGAAAAAATTACTATTCCATGATCTTAATTGATGCCGAGAATCTAATGCTTCAAGCAGACTTTTCAAAGTATCAACTAGAAGGTAACTATATGATTTGCCTTTCTCCATACCAACCATTTATGCTAACGTCTGCATCTAAGCGTTCTGGGGTACTATTAAATTTTCATCCAGATTTTTTCTGTACCTACAGGCATCAAAATGAAATTGAAACAGAAGGCATACTCTTCCATAACTTTAGCGGATTGCCTTTTTTAAAAGTTATTGAGGCAGCCATGTTTACAAGTCTCATCAACCATATTTCTAAAGAAATGGAGCGAGATTCTTTGGCGCAGCATGAAGTATTAGTTGCTTTTTTAAAAGTATTTCTGATAGAAGCTGTCCGGCAAAAGAAATCGTTTGATCTGGATGCGATAGAAAAACATAGAAATAGGCAAACAGAATTACTACAAGCGTTAGTAGATTTGATAAACGACAATTTTTGGACCATGCACTCTCCAAAAGAATACGCAGATCAATTATGTGTGAATTCAAAAACATTAGGCGCAATCGTAAAGAAATACCTGCATCAAACCACCTCAAGCTTAATTGTTAACCGAATCATGGTAGAAGCAAAAAGGGAACTTTACCTCACTTCAAAATCAGTACAACTCATTGCTGCTTCATTAGGCTATGAAGATGAATTTTATTTTAGTCGTTTATTTAAAAAGAAAGTAGGCGTTTCACCAGATATGTATCGCAAATCAGTGGGTTTTGCTAAGATGGAGGGGTAGTTAAGGAGGTTTTTTGTTTGGTTTGTAAGATTCCAAATAATAGCTCTTCTCTTATTTCGTTTTCATTCATAATGAAATTGTTTTAATTCTTGCGTTTAATTCAGCTATTCGTTCCATCATTTTATTAAAAGATACAGTAGCACCATAAAACATGCTTTCTCGCATGGTTTTATAATCTTTCTCCCATTCTTTAATTGTTTCTTCTGGAGGTAGAATGCTAATTAATTGAGGGCTATGGTTTGCGTAGTCTATTCCTCTTATAGCATTAAAGTTCTTTCTGTGTATTACAATTGTATTGTATAATTCAATAGCTTTCAGGGCTTCGTTGCCGTGAGTTGTATCCATTAGTTTTTCTAAATCATATAAATGACGACTCATTCTTTCTACCCTTATAAACCGAGTGTCTTTTTGGAATTCCTCATGCAATAGAAATATCTTCTCCAAAAAGGTTCGCTTAGGCGAAACAACAGGTATTGTTATTTCTGTTTCAGCAAAGGGAAGTTCTCTAAATTCTTCAGAAACCATAGAAATAATGGCTTTGTTTTCTACAGGCTCCATTAAGGAACGTGCACCAACTTCTATCAAAACCCTTGGTCTTAAATAGTCAGATTTTTCTGTTAAAGATTTATATCTTAATTCAATAACTAAAGGGTCGGTATCTGAGTCTTTTGTTTCTTGAATAACTAGTTCATAATCCGGAACACCTAGTTTAATTAAAGTCTCGTTGATATCATTATAGAATTCATTCCCAATAAAGGAACAAGCCGCTTTCCTTAATTTTTTAACTTGGGTTTTGCTTAATTCACCTTCAAATCCTAAATATTTTCTGTCAATGCCTAAGTCAATATCTTCTGAAAAACGTTCAATTAAATTCCATGCTTTACTCAAAGATGTTCCTCCCTTAAAAACAATATGTTTTGAATAAGACAAAGAAAATATAATATTCAATGATAAAGTTACCCACCAATCCTTTTCAACTGCAGAAGATGGAAGCCCCGTTTTTTCACTTACTTGATTGAATATGTTCAGTTTATCCTTATTGCTAAGTTGTATAAACGCTTCCATATTTAATTATTCTTCATTATTTTTGATATCCAAACAGGAGCTAGTTTAGCATCATGTTCTATAATTTCTTGTTTTACCTTTTCAAGGTGTGTTTTTATCTTTTCTAATTGTTCTACTGTTACATTGTCTTTTCCAATTTCCTTAAGTGCTTGAATAATTAAACTTGTAATTTCTCCTTTTAAAGCTAAGTTTTTTGGAGATGTTCGTTTGAATTTTATTGTTCTTTTACCAACCACTATGCTTCTTGGAGCTCCGTCAGTTAAGAAAATAATATTCATTGGAACTTGTTTTGATAATCCTAATTTATTAAGAGCTGTTGTTCCTGTTGGGATAATTCGTGCTTTATCTCGCTTAGCAATTGCAGCAGCAATTTCTTCTATTGTTGGATATAGAACTCCTAAAAGTTTGTCTTGTTTTGGGTATAAATAGATTCCATGAGCTAACCTTACTAAAAACTTTTTGTTTTCAAGTCTTAATAAGGATTTTTTCACAACTTCAACATTTCCAATATCATCAAAGTTAGATGGGAACAGAATACTCCCTCTTCTCATTGATTTTATTTTATTTTCAATTCTATGCTGAACTGATTCATTCATTCTTTATTAATTATGTCCCAAATTTAGTAAATATTTGGGACAATAATTCTCTTTAAGCCTACAAACTATTTTTGAGGTGGAAGTTTAAAATGTCTCTGAGCGTGAGGCTGGCTTTTTGCCTTGCAACCAACGTATTTATAAATAACAAGAGTGTTTTTTCTTAAAATATTTGTTGAAATACCTCTTTTTACTTCCAGCTGATAGTTTGAAAATTACATCCAAATTCTCGGAAAACAAGATAACAAGACAATCTCCATAAAAACTTACGGATATCCGTAAAACACTAATTTTTTAAGGTATACAGCGTGATGCTTCCCTGAAAATCATCTAAAGCTTCCACTCAAAATATGCAAAGGTTTAGCATGAAGCGATAAAAAATACTTCTCAGCCCTTCCTAAAAAGTATAAAATGTAAAGTTTACTTGATTTGTAAAGTATTTTCCATGCTTTTCTACTGCTACCGTTTAAAAAATAATCCCATTTCAGCCTAATTCTATGGGGTAATTCAAAGGATTTCTGCATGAAAATTATAAGCCTTATAAATATTTCTTTTAAAAAAATAAAACCGCTCCCTGGAAAACCTCGTAGGTATGGCTGAAACAAAAAATACTTTCACAAATGAAAAAATCAAAAATCTTATTAGGAGTATCAATTCTGGCGATTGCGGGATTGGTAGGTATTGCGGCAGACCATATTGACGCGCCTGCTGTGCAAGGGGGAACGGCAGATATTACCGATTATTTTGCCTTTCAGGGTCAGGATACAGATAATCTGGTATTTGTAGCTAATGTGCAAGGCTTACTGAGTCCCGGGGCTACTGCCAACGCTGCATTTGAAGAAAATGTACTGCTGGAGTTTAACATAGACAATAACGGAGATAACGTAGAAGACCTAGTAATACAAGCAATCCCAAGAGATGGTAAAATGTATTTCTTTGGTCCCGTTGCACCAAGTACTACCGGAACCACTAGCACCATTGAAACCAGCGCAACTACTGCAGAGGTAGCTATTACCGCCTATGGCAGCAGTGCTATTATTGAAAACAGCAACGGCATGAGCTATTTTGCAGGGCCAAGAGACGATCCGTTTTTCTTTGATTTTGGTCAGTTTAATGAAATCCTGGCAGGAAATGCTACCGGTTTCAACAACCCGGGTACAGATACGTTTGCAGGGTCTAACGTACTTTCTGTAGTAGTAGAAGTTCCTAAAAACCTACTAGGAGGATCTGGTTCACTTAATACATGGGTAGAAACCAAAAGAAAACAATAATAACAAACTTATAAAATAGAAGATCATGAAATCAAGAGTACTAAAATATACCCAATTAATAGCAATGGCAACGCTGTTTGTATTTGCTAGTTGTAGTAATGATGACGATAATAATGGTATGGAGAATCCGGAATTTTCTGGAACCTATGCCCAAGAAGACCAAATGGGCAGACCCGCTATTAATACGGTATTTGTAAGTAGCGCTATGAAAGATAATTTTAATGTAACCACACCAGCCGCTATGAACGCCGCTTTTCAGGCCTCATTCCAATCAAGACTCACCGCGCTTAATCCTGCATACACCACTAATGCATTAGGGCAAGACGCAGCAACGTTTACTGGATTATTGGCTACAGATGTTTTAGGGGTAGCCACTACCGGAACCACTACCTTTTTTGACGGCACGAATGTGCTCACCGGAAGAACTCTTTCTGATGACGTAATAGACGTAGAGCTCCTTCTTATTTTTGGAGGATCAGACGGCATGGCTAACCCAGGCTTAACTTCAGACAATGTAGATGCGAATGATAAAACCTATTCTGCATCTTTTCCATACCTCGCTTCCCCTTGGTAATAAGCATCTTTAAACCGGAGTCTCATAACTCCGGTTTAATTTCTTTTTGAGAAAAATCAGCTTACCAACAAACAGCTTTCAAACATAAACCACAAAAAAATCATGAAAACGTACATAATAGCAGCTGTGCTTACTTCTTTGATACTGCTAGTTTCCTGTTCAGATACCACTAATGCTATTGCAAATAGAAAAGAATATCAGTACAACCTAGAATTACAAAACAATACCCATACCACCTATGCCTTAAATGAAATAGCTTTCTGGAAGAATAAACTAAAAGAATCTCCACATCAGATTTCCTGGATAGGCCGTTTGGCATCTGCAAACACGCTTGCATTTAGTGCTACCGGAATCATAGATTACCTCAAAGAAGCAGAAAGTCTTTTACAGGAAGCCAATGAACGTACTCAATTTAAAAATGCAGGTTTTTTAAGAGCCATCGCTAGAAATTATATTTCACAACACCGTTTTAAAGAGGCTTTGCAAACCTTAGAAAAAGCAGTTGCTACACAAGACGATCTTACCGCTACTCATAAAATGCTTTTTGATGTGTATCTGGAACTAGGAAAAGATACGTTGGCAAAAACAACACTAGAAACCATTAAGAAGGAGGGTGATTTTGATTATTACATTCGGTTAGCCAAGTGGCAAGATCATAAAGGCAAACTACAAGAGGCTATTTATACACTTGAAAAAGCCGCTAGAATTGCTACTGATGCCAATAGTAAGGAGTTAAAAATATGGACATATTCTAATCTTGCAGATTTTTATGGACATGCGGGACGCATAGCAGATGCTTACCAACATTATTTAAAGACGTTGCAGCTAGACCCTCATAATGCCTATGCCTTAAAAGGAATTGCTTGGATTGCCTATGCTCATGATCAAAACCCCGAAGAAGCCTTAGCAATTATAGATGCAATATTAACAAAATACAGCAACCCAGATTTGTATGTACTCAAAGCAGAAATTGCCACTACACTGGGAGATAAGGATTTGAAAGAACAAGCTGAACAATCGTATGAAAAGCTTATTTCTAAAAAAGGGTATGGTGAAATGTACAACAGTTACCAAATTCTTTTATTAGCAGACCAGCCCGATAAGCATGCTAGAGCAATGCAGATTGCCAAACGAGAGA
Source organism: Ascidiimonas meishanensis (assembly GCF_037782385.1). Taxonomy (NCBI): domain Bacteria; kingdom Pseudomonadati; phylum Bacteroidota; class Flavobacteriia; order Flavobacteriales; family Flavobacteriaceae; genus Ascidiimonas; species Ascidiimonas meishanensis. The sequence goes on along the minus strand of NZ_JBBEXD010000010.1, from coordinate 60,633 downwards.
TTTTAAACAGAGCCACCCCTTCATCGTATGATTTATTGGCATGGGTTTATTACCAGCAAGGAAATATTACAAAAGCAGCAGCAATAGTAGAACAGCAGGTATACCAAAAAACCTTTGAACCAGAAGCCATGTATCATATGGCAGAAATTTTCAAGGCGGCAGGGCAAACCAATAAAGTAGTCACCCTAAAGAAAGAACTCCAAGAAAGCTATTTTGAACTAGGCCCATTGCTAAAAGTAAAAATAGAAAAGCTGTAAATCTCACAAACTAAATCATGAAACCGACATATTTTTTAATCACCTTTCTATTGATAGGGTACTATACTTTTGCCCAAACTTTAAGGGGAACCGTGCAAGATGAGCAACAATTTCCTGTAGAAGGTGCCTATGTTTACAATGTAACTTCTGGAGCGCACGCACATACCAATGCATCTGGAATGTTTGTTTTGAACAACACCTCTCCCGGAGATTCTTTGAGGATTGGAAGTTTAGGCTTTAAAAAGTATTCTCTACAACTAACAAAAACTGATTTCTCTAAGTTATTACTCATTTTGTTGGAGGAGAAGGCCTTGGAGCTTAATGAAGTAGTCATCAAGAATACAGTAAATGCATTGAGTACTATAAATGCTATTGATTTAAAAACAGATCCGGTGCAGTCTTCGCAAGAGATTCTTAGAAAAGTACCAGGGCTGTTTATTGGTCAGCATGCAGGAGGAGGAAAGGCCGAACAAATTTTTTTAAGAGGTTTTGATATAGATCATGGTACTGATATTTCAATAGAGGTAGACGGACTTCCCGTAAACATGGTCTCCCATGCCCACGGCCAAGGTTATTCAGATCTTCATTTTCTAATTCCAGAAACCATAGATAAGATTGATTTTGGCAAAGGACCTTACAATGCCAACAAGGGAAATTTTGCTACTGCGGGTTATGTAGGTTTTCAAACCAAAGAACGCTTTAAGAAAAGTAGTATTTCTTTGGAGGTAGGGCAGTTTAACACCTTAAGAACCTTAGCTGCCTTCAATTTGTTGTCTAAAGGTAACAGGCAAAATGCGTATGTAGCTATGGAGTATGTTTCTACCGATGGGTTCTTTCAATCGTCTCAGAATTTTAACCGAATCAATCTCTTTGCTAAATATTCCGGTTACTTAAATGATACAGATAAACTAAGTTTCTCGGTTTCTAATTTTTCCAGTACCTGGGATGCATCCGGGCAGATACCGGAAAGAGCAGTGGCTAGCGGACAAATTTCTAGATTTGGAGCGATAGATGACACCGAAGGAGGTACCACAGGTCGTACCAATATAAATATGACCTATCATAAAATAATTTCCGATAATACCTTTGTGAAGAATCAGGTATTTTATTCCCATTATGATTTTGAGTTGTATTCTAATTTTACTTTTTTCTTAAATAATCCGGAAGAAGGCGATCAGATTAGGCAAAAAGAAAACAGACAGATTTATGGTTTTAAAAGTGAACTACAGCATCGTACCACATTTGCCAAGCATCCTTTAGTGCTTAAAATAGGCGCTGGTGGACGTTTTGATAAGATGGATGAGGTAGAATTATCAGAAACTGCTAACCGAACCACTACTTTAGAAAATATTCAATTGGGAGACATCAAAGAAAACAATCTGTATGGTTATGTTGAAGCAAAGTGGAATCTAGGTAAGGTGAGTGTAATACCTTCTTTAAGACTTGACCATTTTAAATTTGCGTATGCCAATGCATTGGCAAACAACTACCAAAATGACGCAGAACAACAAGCTATTTTAAGCCCTAAATTGAACCTGCTTTACAACCCAACTGAAAACTTACAATTATTTGTGAAATCAGGAGTAGGTTTTCACTCCAATGATGCTAGAGTAGTCACCCAGCGTCTTTCTAGGAATACGTTGCCCAAAGCCTTGGGTCTAGATGTGGGAACCATCTGGAAACCGTCTGCCAGAGTTGTTTTAAATACTGCGTTATGGTATTTATCGCTGGAAGACGAACTAATTTATGTAGGAGATGCTGGTATTGTAGAACCTAGTGGAAGAACGCGGAGAACAGGAATAGATTTGGGTATGAGGTATCAATTGAGTGATTATTTGTTTTTTGATACCGATGCTGCTTATGCCTACGCACGTAGCTTGGATGCACCTAACGGACAAGATTACGTACCATTAGCCCCCAATTTTACCTGGACAGGAGGCTTGAGCCTGCTAGATTATAAAGGTTTTAGTGGTGGTTTACAATATCGTTTTCTAAATGATAGAGCAGCCAATGAAGATAACAGTATTGTGGCAGAAGGGTATTTTGTGACCGATGTGAATCTTAGGTATCAATGGAAAAACTATGCGTTGGGAATAGCAGTGGAGAATTTGTTTGATACCAAATGGAAGGAAACCCAATTTGCAACGGAGTCAAGGTTACAAGAAGAGACAGCAGCCGTTGAAGAAATTCATTTTACGCCCGGAACACCTTTCTTTTTAAAGGCAAGTTTCAGCATTACTTTCTAAGTAAACCGTTTATCTATTTTACGTGAGTTCGATATAAATTTCATAAAATATAATTTAATTTTTTTTACACTATTTTAATTTAACAATTTTATTTTTAGATTATTACGTTCATTTTCTTTGCTTGTCCAAAGAAAACGAACCAAAAGAAAAGACACTTTTTAGTTCATGTCATATCTATTTTTCTTGAAGGTATTCATGAATCTTCGATTTCCAAGGTATTTTTGTCCAGAAAGTGGACAAAACCACAGGGCTTTCCTAAATTTTCTCCAAGGCTTCGAAAATTCTTAACGTAAAACCTTGTTATACTGCGGAAAAAGACAACTTTGAACTCGATTTTAATTCTTAATTATGTCGAACTGACGTTATTTTGATTGATTTTTTTATCAAAAATCAACTAACCAGAGGTATTCAACAGTATTCAAATTTTAAGATATACAAGATATCTGGTATGGAAGTTTAGAAAGAACACTAGTTGGTTTTTGTTTGATTGTTTGTTTAAACAACCCTGTTTGCAATAATGGAAACAGGGTTTCTCTAATTAACTTAGTTAACTTGAGCTCAATCTAATTTCAATTTTACATTTTAATCTTAAATAGGGTCTTTGAATTATTAAAGTATGGTATATAAGTTACTTTCGTTCATTTTCTTTGCTTGTCCACCCATCAACTCCGTTCAAGGTTCAAAAACCAACCAAAAGAAAAGACACTTTTTAGTTCATGTCATTTCTATTTTTCATAATGGAATTCATGAATCTTCTATTTCCAGCGGTGTTTTTAGCCGAAAAGGCTAAAACCGCAAGGCTTTGCTAAATTTTAGTTCACTAAGGGCTATTTTCCGTAAAGGAGTTCATGAATTTACATTTCTCCCCCAAACGGTTGGGGCTTTGAAAATTCTTAAAGGAAAATCTTGTTATATTGAGGAAAAAGACAATTTCAAAATTGATTTTAATTCTTATTTAACGTGAATTCGATATAATCTCCATAAAATATAGTTTCAAAATTTTACACTATTTTAATCTAACAATCTTATTTTTAGATTATTACTTTCATTTTCTTTGCTCGCACAGGGGCGAACGTAAAGAAAACAGCTAGTAGCTGTTTTTAGTGAAGCAGCCAGGCGGCGTGGGGAAAACAAAAGAATCCCGAAGGAAGTCGGGAGCACTTTTAGTTCATGTCATTTCTATTTTCCTTGAAGGAATTCATGAATCTTCGATTTCCAGAGGTGTTTTTAGCTGAAAAGGCTAAAACCGCATTCATTTTCCTAAATTTTTTCCAAGGCTTCAAAAATTTTTAACGGAAAAGGCCTGCTACACTGCGGAAAAGAAAAAAATCCATAGAAAAAATAATTTTTTTTACATCGAACTCAGGTTATTTACGATGAACTTACGTTATTTAATTTTTTAAGAGGGTTTGTAATGAATAGAACTTTAAATTATTGAAAAAGGTGCTTTGTTTGTTCTGAATAGGGAGGATATGAAGTAAAATGAAATGTCTTTAGTTTTTATACTATCTTATAAATGGCATTCATTTTTACAATGAATTATCTATTAAAAATATAAATCCATATGTAAGTTCATACATATGGATTTATAGGTTGTATTAGACAGATACTATTTTATTTTTAAAAGATAGATTTTAAAGCCTTAAGTACTAAGAACACCTAGTGTATATAATTTATCCAAGGTTGGTTCTTCACTTCCTCCGGCTGGTTCCAGTGTAATTCCAAACCCTTCAGTAATCCTTGGATTACTATTCTCAATAATAAAAATTTTCTCAATATTATCGTCAAAGTTATCTAAAGTGCCAAGACTTGTAGGGGTGAGAGGATCTAGTTTTAGCGTCCACAACTGATATACTTTTCCTTCTGGGGGTTCAGGTAAACCTTGTACATCTAAATAAATCTTCTTTTCTTCTTTGTTCCAATATGCTTTGGCATAAGACCTAGGAGAAGCTTTTTGCCCAGTTAATGTAACCGTAGTTATTTTTTCATTTCTAATTGCCGTAAATATTTCTTGCCCTCGAAATTTACCAGTATTATCTTGAATAACTTTCTCTAGTTTTTGCTGTAATTTTGCCTCTCTAGCCTCAGACTCTTCAATTTGCTTCTGTAATGCTTCTTCCGCATCCACTATACGCTCATCTAAGATCATGTTTTGAACGCTAACAGCGTTCACTTCTCTATCATATTTTTCTTGCAAAGTAGAATTTTTCCCAACCATCCAGAAGAGTCCTATTGCAAATAAACCAGCTGCAGCCCAACCCATATAAGGAAGCATTGTTAGTACTTTTTTTAGATCTACGGGACTTTTTGGTTTGGTTTTACTTTTTACCTTTCTTTTCCCTTTCTCTTTACCTTCTGCTTTTGGCTGATCATCTGCTTTTGGCTGATCTTCTACTTTTGGTTGATCTTCTGCTTTTGCTCCGTTTTTAGATTTTTTTGGTTCCAATGGAATAAGTGTTTTATTTTCAGTAATAGTAATCTTTTCTTTGACAGATTCAAAGTTTGTTTTGCGATCTTTTGGACTAGTAGCTGCCGTTAGTTGCAAAATACTTGCTTCAATAGCTTCTACTTCTTCTTCAATTTCGGGATATTTATTGATAGTCTCTGCAACTTCTCTGTTTTCTTCTTCAGAAAGAGCTCCAGCAACATACAATTCTAGTATACCTGAGTTTATGTATTCTTTAATATCCATATTATGTATTTAAAACTACTTCTCTCAACTTAGAAATACAACTGCGATTACGAGTTTTTACAGTACCTATGGGTATCTCGAGCTTTTCAGCAGTTTCGCTATGCGTATAACCTTTAAAATAAATAAGATCTATAATTTCAATGCATTTATCTTTTAATTGTAAAACGTACTTTTTGATGCCTATTGCATCTGTCTTTCCATCTAAATTTTCATCATTCTCTATAGTACTTACGAATAAATCGGACGAAAGGTTTCGTTTTTGTGTATTAAATTTTTTTGAACGTGTATAATCAATAGCTGCGTTTCTAGAAATATTTAAGATCCAGGTAAAGAATCTCCCCTTAGAAGCATCGTAACTCCCTGCCTTATCCCATACTTTGATAAAAACATCTTGTAAAATTTCTTCCGAAGCTTCTTGATCTCTAATTACATTATATATGACACCTAGCATGCTTTCGGAAAACATATTATACAGTTTTTCAAAAGCATCAGCATCTTTTTCTTTTAGTTTAGCAATAAGTTGCTGTTGTTGCATATGTACTTAATTAATAAGACAATATTACTAAATTAACCGGAAAATAGGAATAAAAAAATACCTCCTTTTTATGATGTATTTTATTTTATAGGAAAATTACTATTCAATAATACCACCACAGCTTACACGGCCTCCTGCTGCCCCTGTTGGTTGGGTTACATAGTCATCTACACCAGCATGTACAATAATAGCTTTTCCTAAAATATTCTTAGTTTCATCTTCGCATCCAATACACCATTCATCTGTTGTGATACTAATAGCCCCATTACCTTCTGCATCTGCACTAAAATTACCAATGTCTCCCTTGTGATATTTACCATCTTCTGCACCCCATTTTCCATGATCTGTAAAGGTTGGGTTCCAATGACCTCCTGTAGATTTACCGTCTGGAGAACTACAATCTGCTTTTTCATGAATATGGATGGCATGCATACCTTCTTCAAGTCCCATAAGTGAAGCAGTCATAGTGACCATTTTATTTTCTTCGGTAAAAGTAACCATACCCTTAGCGGTACTGCCGCTTTTAGATTCTAGCGGAAAAGAAACCGTTTTTACCGTCACTACTTCTTCCACTGTATTATCTACTACTTTTTCAACTTCCTCTACCACCTCTTCTGTCTTCTTCTCTGCGTTTTTGCAGGCAGTAAAGGTTAGTAAAGAGAGTACGAAAACATATATTAATTTCTTCATTTTTTAGTTTTTTAATTATTCACGAAGTTACGCATACCATCAGAATTTAGCAACTATCTACTGCTCCTAACTGTTTTAATAATTCTTCGGTGCCAAGAACAACAGCAAACTCATCTTTTAAGCTGGCGATAGCAGTATCATGCATAAGTTTTGCCGGATAATTAGTGCCATCAATTCCCTTTTTATTGTAAGTAGCGGTTGCGTCTTCAATCAATAGGGTATGAAAACCAAGATTTCCGGCCATACGGGTAGTGGTTGAAATACAATGATCTGTAGTTAAGCCTACAATAATAAGCGTATGGATACGCTGCTCTTTTAGCTGTTCTTCTAAATTGGTGCCTATAAACGCACTGTTCACTTCTTTTTCTATAATAGATTCTCCCGGTTGGGGATTCACAAAATCTTGAAGTGCATTCCCAAAATTAGATTTGTGTAGTGGAGATGCCTTATTGGTAGAGCAATGTTTAATTATATAAACAGGAAGCTTTGCCGTTCTCCAATAATGTAGAATTTGTGCTATTTTCTTTTCGGCATCAAGGTTGTTACGTTCCTCTCCCCAATACCCTTGTTCTTCAAATCCTTTTTGTACATCAACAACCAATAATGCGGTACGTTCAAATATCATAAGTTAAGTAATAAGTTGAGTTTCTATATTAATCTCGCTATGCAGTGTTCTGTGTACGGGACATTTATTTGCAATTTCTAATAATTTTTGTCGTTGTTGCTCATCAAGATCTCCAGTTATTTTTATTTCTCTGGTAAAGGTATCAATCTTGGCAGTGCTCGATTCACAGTTTTCACAATCATGTGCATGTTTTTTATTGTAACTTGTATGAACTTCTACATTCTTTAGATCCCATTTTTTAAAGGATGCGTACATCTTAAGGGTCATAGCCGTACAGGCTGCCAATCCTCCAGAGACCAATTCATAAGGGGTAGGGCCAAAATTATTTCCACCAATACTTTCGGGTTCATCACTTGTAAAAGTATGATTCCCTAATTTCATTTGAGTGGTAAAACCATTTTCAGTATCCAAACTGGCTACTACTTGGTGGTTTGATTTTATTCCGTTTTCTTCTGGAATTTTAATGTAGCGTTTTGCCCAGCTCGCAATTACTTCACCTACATAAACGGAATCTTCTTTTTTCATCAATAAATGATCTGCACCGTCTAAAGAAACAAAGCTTTTAGGATGAAAGGCAGCATCATAAATTTCTTTTGCATTTGCAATTCCAACTGTATTATCTTGCGGAGAATGCATTACCAACAAAGATTTTCTCATTTCTTTAACTACTTCCGGGAGTGATTTGGTTTCTAAATCATCAACAAATTGTTTTTTAATAGTAAAATCTCTGCCAGCCAAATTAACCACTGCTTTTCCTTCTTCTTTAATTTTTTCTAAACTGCTTTTAAATAAATGGCTCACATGTTTAGGGTTAGAAGGGGCACCAACAGTTGCTATTGCTTCTATGCTTTCTATCTCTGCCGCTGCAAAAATGGCAGCAGCTCCACCCAAAGAATGGCCTACCATAAGGGAGGGTGATTTATAATTTTTATCAAGAAATGCTGCCGCCGCAAGAAGGTCTTCTACATTCCCTGAAAAATTGGTATCTGTAAAGTCGCCTTCGCTTTCACCTAATCCAGTAAAGTCAAAACGCAATACCCCAAAACCATTATCAGTAAGTGCACGGCTAATATTTCTAACAGCACCCAGATTTTTATTACAAGTGAAACAATGTGCAAAAATGGCAAAGTTATGTGGATGTTGATCTATGGGTAGTTCAAGCTTGCCAGATAAATTATACCCAGTTTTATTTTGGAATGTTACTTTTTCTGTACTCATAATTATAGGAATAAGAGGTCTTGCATATAAATTAATCACTCATGTTAATCACTGAGTCGGAATCTCATTAGGAAACTTTCAACGGGTCTCTTTAATTGAATTTGTTATTTGGAGACAGTTTTCTTGCGAAGATCTGTATTCCAAAATACCGCGAATTGGAGTCGGTCAAAATTACTATTGGTAAAATGATTTTTTAAGTATCCAAATTGAAGACTTAAATCTTCATTAAATTGATAACCCACTGCTCCATAGAGTCGGTTTTGACCAAAAATAGGCGCTTGTAAGTTTATAAAAACTTCGTCATACCAGTTAAGAAACCATTTTGCAGAAAGGGGGTAAGTAAGTTGTAATCTATATCTGGCTCTGTGTTGGGTGTCTGATGCTAAGCTCGTCTCAATAAAACGTTGTTCTAACCTATACCTGTGCTCTACTTTTAACCGTCCTAATTTTCCTTTCATAATTAATTGTTGAAAAATTCGGTGTTCTTTAACATCGTTTTCTACAAAAGGGCCATCTGCCAAAGTCAGATCTGTAAAAGTTGGGTCTGTGTCTATAAATGCATACCCCAACGTAATCATTGTTTTTTGATCAAAATCGTAATTTAATCCAGTACGTAACAACAGCTGATTAAAATTGGAGGTGGCTTCATAATATCTGAATTGGGCTTCTGTATGGATACTAAATTTTTCTGCAATTCTGTTAGAGCCAAAATACATATACCAAGCACCAAGATTATCTTCTCCTGTTTGTTGGGCCTTACTTGTAAAACAAAGTAAAAGAATAAAAACAATTGTATATTTCTTCATAATGAGTAGGATCATAAAATTATCAGGTTGCTATTTCTAAGATAACAACCTGATAAAATCTTATAACTTAAAAGTTTTGGTTTCTTTAAACTTAGACAACTCTATTTTTTCCATAGTTTCTTGGTAGACCTTCCAATTGGTAGTAAAGAAACTATTTGTTTTCTCAATAGCTTCCTTCAAGTTTTCTTCTGCATGTTTGATGAGTTGTCTCTCTGTATTAGTAATTCCTGTTTTTCTACTTTTAACATAGGAACTTGCGGTTTGAATGCGCTGATTCACATTAGGAGCTGGATTTCTGGTAATGCCCTGTCGCTTATCTTCTTTTCCTATATAAAGTGCGATGATGCTATCTATCTTTTTTGAAATGTCTTTAGATGCCTTAATGGCGTCTTTGTATTTCTCTTTGTCCTGTTCTTTTAAACTTCTTTCAAATTCAAGGGCTACTTGTTTGCTTTCAACTAGTTGTTTCACGGCATCGGCACTAGTTTGTTGAAGTTTTTGAACTTTTTTACCGTGTTCATACACTTCTGCAATGGCTGTTTGAGAAACTTTCAATCGCGGATCTGTTTTTACGGTAACTGTAGTTTCATCTGTTAAATCGCCAAATTGAATTTTCACCTTGTAGGTGCCGGGTTTAACTAAAACACCACCTTCTTCTTTTGGATTTTTGTTTTTAGAAAGTTTTCTAGAAGGTCTATCGGCTCCTTTTTCATTCATTCCCCAATAAAAATGATGTATTCCATTTTCTTTGGGTGTTTTTATTTTGAGGGTTCTAATAAGTCGTTCACCCTCATAAACAGTTAATTTTATGGAGTCTTTTGTGAGCTTTTGATTCTCTTTTTCATCTTCAGAGATTTCTGGTTTCTTCGGATCTTCTTTTTTATTCAAATAGAATGTTATTTTAGCGCCACGCTTTCTGTTTTCTCCATTAAAAATAGCATCTGCACCAAAACGGCTTCCCGTAGGTTGTTGATAAGCAGCTTGATATGCTATTGGAGGATCAAAGATTTTGATTTCTTTTGTTAAGATAGATTTATCTTTTGCAATGGCTCTTAACGGACGAATATCATCTAAAACCCAAGCGGCTCTTCCAAAAGTGCCAATCACCAAATCGTGTTCTCTGGGATGAATCACTAAATCTTTGGTAGATACAGTTGGAAAACCTTCCGTCCATTTGGTCCATTTCGTACCAGCATCCAGTGAAATATACAAACCATCATCAGTACCTAAAAATAGTAAGTTCTCATTTTCAGGATCTTCCACAATACTTAAAGCATAACTTTTAACATCTTTAGTGGCTACAATTCGCTCCCAGTTATTTCCATAATTGGTGGTTCTATATACGTAGGGGGTATAATTAAATCTTCTATAATCGTTCACTACCACTAAAGCTTCTCCTTTCTTTTTATTGGAGGCTTTTATTTGTGCTATCCAACTTCCTTTTGGAAATCCTTTGATTTTAGAAACCACATTGGTCCATGTTTTACCACCATCTCGGGTAATTTGAATATTACCATCGTCTGTACCTACCCATAGTACCTCTTTTTCTAAAGGAGAGGGTTCAATAACTAAAATAGTACAGTGATTTTCTGCTCCGGTGGCATCCATAGTGAGTCCGCCACTTTCACTTTGTTTTTGTTTATCAGGATCGTTGGTTGTTAAATCTGGGGAGATCACTTCCCATGTAAGCCCTTTATTGGTGCTTTTATGTACAAACTGACTTCCAAAATATACGGTAGAATTATCAAATGGATCTTGTCCAATCCCTGAATTCCAATTGAATCTTAGTTTGATATCAGGATCTGAATGGGTAGGACGAACAATATAATTATTTCCAGTTTTCCAATCGTATCGTGAAACAAAACCTTGCTGACTCATGGCGTATCCATATCTAGAATCATCTAAATCTGGAACTACATCAAACCCATCACCAAAAGCAATTTCCTGCCAGTAATCATTTCTAATACCTTGTGCTCTCCAAACATAGGCAGGACCTCTCCAAGAACCATTGTCCTGCATACCGCCGTATACGTTGTATGGAAATTCATTATCGGTACTAATATGATAAAACTGAGCTACCGGAAGGTTTCCAATAAAACGCCAACTGTTTCCACCGTCATAGGTAATATTCATACCTCCGTCATTCCCATCAATCATAAACGCTCCATTATTAGGATGAATCCACCAGGCATGATGATCTGGATGTACTCCCTTGTCTGTATTATAGGCAGGCATTAATTGCTTGAAATTCTTTCCGCCATCTTCAGAGACATTTACATAGGTAAAGACAGAGTATACTCGATTTTCATTTTCAGGATCAACAAAAATATCAGAATAGTAAAAAGGACGGTTACCGATATCTGATTTTTCATTGATTTTTTTCCACTTAAATCCGCCATCTTCAGATTTGTAGAGTGCATTCTTTTTAGCCTCTATAAGCGCATAAATAATATTAGGTTTGTTTGGGGCTATAGCAATTCCAATTCTACCTAACGCTCCTTTGGGCAATCCATCTTTTTCTGTGCGTTGCTCCCAGGTTTCCCCTTTGTCATGACTAATGTAAAGTCCGCTACCTTCACCACCAGATTTAAAGAACCAAGGGTCACGTTTATGTTCCCAAAGAGCGGCAATTAGTTTATTTGGATTTTTAGGATCTATTACCAAATCTGCTACTCCAGTTTTGTTATTAGCAAACAGCACTTTGCGCCATGTTTTACCACCATCAGTAGTTTTAAAAACCCCTCTTTCTGGGTGTACTCCCCAAGGAGATCCAATGGCGCCTACGTACACCGTGTTTGGATCTGTAGGGTCTATGATTACCCTGTGAATATGTCTGGTTTTTTCCAGTCCCATCAATTGCCAGTTCTTTCCACCATCTAAGGATTTGTAGACTCCGTAGCCGCCATTCAAGCTATTTCTAGGGTTTCCTTCTCCCGTTCCCACCCAAATAACACTTGGGTTTGATTGCTGAATTGCTACGGCACCAATAGAAGCTGTAGCCTCTTTTTCAAAGATGGGTTTCCAGGAAACCCCTCCAGATTCCGATTTCCAGAGACCGCCAGAAGCAGTTCCCACGTACATTACATTCGGGTTAGAAGTCACCACATCAATGGCAGTTACCCTACCGCTCATTCCTCCGGGTCCAATATTACGAGGTTTCATTCCTTTTATGGCCTCCATAGAGAAATCTTGGGCGAATACCCCCATACTTAAAAAGGCTATTAGGAAAGTGTAATAGTATTTCATAAAATTATTCTTTGATTAGCTATCGTTTTATTTGTTGTTCAAGATTTGTAAAAAAATGCACTTTTGGAAATTTTTTCGGCAAAGATTTTAAACCCACTGGCTTTATTAGTAAAAGTATTACAAACAGCTACAAGTATGTTTTAATTAGACATTTTTTTAAAAAGCAGTTTCCTTTTTGCGAACTATAGAGAACGCAAACCAGAAAGGGCGCTAAGTTCTTCATAGGGTGGTTTCCAAGAAGCTTAAAATTACACAAAACACATTTAGAATCTCTTAAAGGATTGTTAATGGGGGTGGGTTATGCTTTAGGAGGATCTTTTTTTAGATAGGAGTAGGCAATACCTGCTGTTAAAGATATAAATATAACTACTAAAGATACCCATTCTGGAAATTCTATGTGGTGGGAAAGAATCAATTTGATCCCTACAAAAGAGAGAATAACCACCAAACTATATTTTAAAGCTTCAAACTTTTGAAGCATATTTGCCAGAAAGAAATACATAGATCTAAGCCCCATAATGGCTAGAATATTAGAACTAAAGACTAAAAAAGGGTCTGTAGTGATACCAATTACGGCTGGGATGCTGTCTAGCGCAAAAAGAACATCGGTGATTTCAATAATAATTAATGTGATAAAAAGGGGTGTTGCTGCGGTTAAGTATTTTCGCTTCACAAAAAAATCTTGACTTTCTACCACATTTGTTACCGGAAATATTTTACGAATATTTCTATATACGAAAGAAGTCTTGGGGTCAAACTCTTCTTCCTCATTAGAGACCAACATTTTAAAAGCGGTGAATAGAAGAAATGCTCCAAAAATATAAATAATCCAACTAATACTATTTACCAGCGCTACTCCAAAAAAGATCATTGTGGCTCTAAAAATTATTGCACCTAATATTCCCCAAAACAAAACCCTATGTTGAAATTTCTGCGGTATTTTAAAGGAGGAAAAAATAACAGCGATCACAAAAATATTATCAACACTTAGTGATAGTTCTACCAGATAACCTGTAATATATTTAACTGCCGCATTAGAAGGAGTAAGTGCTTCCGGATTCTGAATCCATTCTTTGGAATAGATTACATATACCATGATGGAAAAGAGCAAGGCTAAAGAAACCCATACAGACGTCCAAATAGAAGCTTCTTTTACGCTAATAACATGTGCCTCTTTATTGAAAATACCTAGATCTATTAAAAGAAAGACAATAATGGTAGCAATAAATATGATCCAGACGGTCATAATAGTTTTAAATTTTCAATTGCGAATTTAAAACATTAGGTTGATTATTCTTACCCCTTTTGTTATAAGTGTTATTTATAAATTTTTTGAGCAGGAAAAATAAAGTCTAAAAAAATTCTTGAAAAACTAGCGTCTTATAAGGATCAAGAGACCTGTAAAGTTTAGTATTCTTATTACCCACTAAATCACAAGGTAATAAGTGTAGACTTCCCTTTTTAGGATACTGCTAAATTCAATAAAAGCTATCATTTAATCAATTCTATTCTTTTCATTCTCAATTCCAGTCTTTCTTTTTCGGGCGGCTTTTACTTCTTTTCTGCCAAAGTTATAGCTAATATTGATGCTAAACTGTCTACTATCATACCCCCCGTTTCCTCTGATAAATAAATCTCCAAACTGGGTATCGCCACGCCAGGGCGCTGTAAAAAAGAGATCGTTTGCAGCAAGGCGAACGGTAAATTTATTGTCAAAGAATTTTTTCTGAAGCGCCAGATTAAAAGACCCCAGACTTTTAGTTTGATAAGTGCCGCCCCAAACAGAAGGGGAACTGTACCAACCAGAAACTTCCAGTTTAAAATTCTTAGGAAGAGAGAAGGTATTTTGCCCATAAAAGCTTAAGGTATTCTGTGAAAGCGCTATAAAATCATTAGTAGTAGCTTCATAAATGCTGCGATAGGCATTCAAATTAAAATACACATTCCACCATTTGGTAAATTTGGTAGGATAGGAAATGCTGAGGTTGATGACCTTCTGATTGGCTACATTACGTGTACTAATAAAATTTTGATCGTTGGGGGCTGCTTCCGTAATCTGTGCAAAGAAATCGCTAATAAAACTATAACTCAAGGAAGTGGTAAGACGGTAATTATACGTATGCGAAAGCTTTAGATTATCTGTGTACTGTGGTTGTAAAAATGGATTGCCCTGCCGGAAAGATAATTCATCTATCCGGTATTCAAACGGATTCAAACTCTGGTAGTTGGGGCGTTGAATTCTACGACTGTATAACAAGGCAAATGCATTTTTTTGATTGAGTTTATACGTGATTCCTCCACTTGGGAAGAAATTAGTATAGTTTCTTTTTACTTGGTCATTCTCATTTGCTGTTGCACTTTCCAAGCTTCCGGTAGAACGGGTTTGCTCCATTCGTAGTCCAAACTGAAAGCTGTATTTTTTCCACTGTCTGCTGTAATTAAAATAAACAGCATTCACGTTTTCATCATAAGCAAAGGTATTACTACGGCCTAGATTTAGGATATCTTCCCCATTAATCCGATCAAAAAAATCAAATTGATTCTCGGTTTTTATATCCGATATTTTAAATCCGAGTGCCAGCGTACCTTTATGAAAATTTTGTTCGTAATCTGCTTGTAGTGTGAGAATACGAATATCAATAGGGGTGATCATATTAAAGATAGACTCGCTAATCACTTCGGTTTCCTCCCCATTAAAATAGGTGTTGGGCTGAAAGTTAAATCGGTCACTACTATAAACTCCATAATCAAAATCTGCATTGATCTTATGCCCCAGGGTGTCTTTAAATTGATAGTTGAAGTTCGCAAAAAGATTGTTGGAGGTGTTTTGGGTATTACTCTCAGCCCTCAGTACCTGTTCTGGAGAGGTATTTCCAGATGGAATAATAGGGGTTCTGGAATTGGTATCTCCAAAAGAATTATTAAAATTTCCATTTACTAAGATCCCAAAAGTACTTTTGGAAGTTGCATACACATCATACCCCAATTTTATATTGTTGCTATTGTTGTTACCAATAGTTTCAGACCTAGCATTAAACTGGGTATTATTCTGTGTTCGCAGTAAATTTAAGAAGCTAGCACTTTTACCAAAGCGATTGCTATAACTTCCAAAAAGACTGGTTGTCTTGTTGCGGCTGTTAAAAGAAACGGCATTGTTATAGCGCGCAAAATCACCAATCGTGAAACCAGAGGAGACAGAACCATTTACCCCAAGACTTTTATCGCGTTTAAAAATAATATTTACAATGCCTGCATTTCCGGCAGCATCATATTTGGAAGAAGGCTGGGTAATAATCTCAATGGATTCAATATCAGAAGACTGAATGGTTTTTAAATAGTTGATTAAATCAGTTCCATTGAGCGGAGAAGGTCTGCCATCTATGAAAATTTGCACCCCATTTTTTCCTTCTACCATTAGGTTGTCATTATTATCTATTATAACCCCCGGTGCTTTTCGTAGCAATTCAAAACCCGAAATTCCAGAGGCACTAATACTGCTTTGTACATTAAAAATGGTACGGTCTGCTTTTACTTCTACCAAGGGCTTTTCTGCAATTACGGTGACGGCTTCCAGTTCTTCTGTTCTGGTTTGAAGGATAATTGTTTTTAAATTCACGTTCGTATCCTTTATTTCAATTAGGGCTGTTCTATAGGTACTAAAACCTAGGCTGTTGATCTCTAGGATTAGCTTACCGGGTTTTAAGTTTTGAATGATAAACACACCGGCATCATTGGTAATGGCCGCTTTGGTAAAGGTATTTTCTGGTTGACTAAAGGCAGTAACTGTTACTGCGGTAAGCGCATTTTGTTGATTGTCTGTAACCGTGCCGTTAATACTGTATTGACCTGATGCTACAAACGAAAAACCCAAAAGTGTCAACAGCAAGATGAGCAGTTGTTTAATGATGAAGGGAAGGAAATGTATTTTCATATCTTCTGATTTTAGGGTACAAATATGTACGCTTCCTTTGGAGGATTCATTTTAAATCTGTTGAGTGGACTAATAGCTTGATGAATACACCCAAGACCATTCGTCGATCTATAAGACGACTCGTCTGTATCACTCGCTAAATATGCGTAACTATTAGTAGCTTTGTTAAAAGCGTATACGTATGTATAGAAATTTGCTTAACCGAAAAATTTTAGGAGTTCGTTTAGACGAGTTACTTGCCTTTCTTGCTTTCTATTTGTTTTTTGCCCTTAGCTATTATGTTACTTTATGGATTAATAGGCTTGGTTTTCAAAGAGCAGATGATCCGTTATTTAGCGTGAACAGTTTTTTTGATTCTGGGGGATTGGATTATCTTTTAAAGTTACTTTTAACAATTCCTCTTTGGTGGTTAATTTTTAGAAAGCTCAAGCATTGGCGCATAAAAAATAGACTTTTGTTGCACATTTTTTTTCTTCCTTTTTTTGTAATAGTCTGGCAACAAATCTATTATGCGGTAAGTGATTTTTATGGATTGGGGCATCTCAGAGGAGCTTTTAGCGTCTGGGATAATTACATACCCGGTTTGTTCTATGTGCTTCAATTTGGGATTCTTCATGCATATAATTATTTTAAGGAGAATCAAAGAAAACTGCTTCTTGAAGGCGAATTAAGGCAGGCAGCTTTAAAGAGTGAATTATCGGCTATTAAAGCCCAGTTGAATCCTCATTTTTTATACAATATTTTTAATACGATTAATGCCAGCGTTCCTCCAGAACAGGAAAAGACGCGAAAGCTCATTGCAGAGTTGTCTGACCTGTTTCGGTATCAGTTACAAGCTTCCAGAACAGAATTGGTGCCTTTGGAAGAAGAGCTTGCCTTTGTAAAAAAATACTTAGATCTTGAAAAAGAACGTTTTGGGGATAGGCTTTCCATCAACATTCAGGTAGACAAGGAGGCGATGGAGGAAAAAGTACCGCCCATGATTTTACAACCCTTGGTAGAGAACTCTGTAAAGCACGGTTTGGCAACACTTATTGAAGGGGGAGAGATTGAAATTAAGATTCAAAAAAGAGGAGGGAAACTTTGGTTTCAAATTTCTGATACAGGTATTGGTATTCAAGACAAAGAAACAGCCCTTAACAGTGGGGTAGGACTTTCTAATACGCGGTTGCGATTGGAAAAAATGTACCAGAGTAAATTGCGAATTTTAGACAATACTCCCAAGGGGTTAAAAATAGAATTCAGTATTTAAATGAAGAAAGTTGTAATTATAGACGATGAGGCCGCAGGGCGGAAGTTAATTAAGGAATACCTTACGGGATTTCCAGAGCTGGTGCTCGTAGGTGAAGCCAACAATGGGGTAGATGCGGTAAAATTAATGAATGAATTTAGACCCGATTTGGCTTTTATGGACATACAAATGCCCGGAATGACGGGCTTTGAAGTACTAACACATCTAGAAGAAGTGCCCCAGATTATTTTCTCCACTGCCTATGATCAGTATGCTTTAAAGGCATTTGAAGTACATGCAGTTGATTATTTGTTGAAGCCTTATACGTTAGAGCGTTTTACGGTAGCGGTGGAGCGTCTTTCTTCTGAAAAAGATATGCAAGGTTTATTGCCTTTAGCACAAAGTTTGATTAACGATAAACCGGAATATCCAACCCGTATTCTGGTGCAGCTAGCCAAGAAGTTGGTTTCTGTAAATACCAAGGATATTATTCGTGTGGAAGCTTATGGGGATTATTCTAAGTTAATTACTACTGAAAATACATTTTTAAGTAATTACGGAATCTCCACGCTAGAAGAAAAACTGGATCCAGCTATTTTTTTAAGGGTACATCGCTCTGCCATGATAAATATGCACAAGGTAAAAGAGCTGGTAAAATATACCAAGAGTTATGATGTAGTGATGCAGAATACAGATGTGGTTCGCGTGAGTAGAGGCTATATGAGTAATCTGAAAAAACTTATCTTTTAGCGAGATTTTGTATTCGAAGCACATAATTCTATAATCTTTTCAATACGTTGCTGCCTAGAGGTTTCTTTTATCGCTTGGTGGAGCTAGTATCAAAAGTTTTGCGATAACTAGGTCTAAACCTTTGCTAAGGATCACCAGATGCATTTTAATGAGGTTTGTTATGGTTGTAGTACTATAATATCAGGGTTGTTTTTTTGATAGTTAGTAAATGTACGGGGTAGGTTTTTATATTTTGTTAATCTTCATCAAGTACTGTCATTTCGAACTCTCTGCGTAGCGGGGTGAGAAATCTGCCTGATTTATATTTTTTTGCTCAATTGTAGGTTTATAAGTTGTAAACTGGCGGGAGCAGGGGATTTTTTATTTTTAAAACTAATACCTGAATGTTAAAGGGGAATTTTCCTTAGGAAAAATTATATAATTATTCTTTCTTTACTTAAAAATTAATCTTACACATTTTTTATCATGAAAAAAAGAAATCTTAAATCATTAAATCTTAACAAAAAAACTATTTCTCTAATTACTCAAGTTGGAATTGAAGGAGGTAGAACAAGTTATACTTCGGGAGGTCTATCTTGTATTGACCCTAGCCCTATCACCTTTCCTGACTCATTCGGTTGCGTACCTTCAAAAAATACATTATGTATTGAAATATGTAAATAAATAAATTTTAAAATACCTTTAGAATGTGTAAATATTTTTCAAAAATGTATTTATAGATTTTAAATATCGATATAAAAAGTTCGATTTTAGAAAATTTGGGGCCACTACTCAAACCACCAGTAAAACCCTTAAATCCATATGTCAAGGTTAAAAAACAACCGCAAACTATTTGTTATCAAAGGTTTGCGGTTTTATGTGTTTTCAACTAAATTGGTGTTGATCAGGACACTGTTATGAAAACACTTAAATCTTCTCACATAAGCCCATTTGGGTATTTAAATTTTGTTTTAGACGAATTCGAAAAACAAAATATAGGCTCTTTATTACAAACTTGTTTACCCGTATTACTTTCTCAAAACAAATATTCTTGGAAAGATAGATATATTGTATTCTTTTTGGTCTATTTATTTTTGTGGAGGAGATTGTATTGAGGCGGTAACTTTCAAGATCATCTAAAGGACAATCTTTTTTTGAATGTACCGAGTCCAGATAGGGTTTTGAATAGATTTAAGAAATTATCTCTTCCCAAGGAAGTATTGAAAAGCCCTTGGGGGAAAAGCTTACATCAATTTAGTATTAACGAGAAGGTCAATATTTTAAACTTGAAGAAACTCAAATCATTAGAAGAGTTTTCTGATCTAGAATTAACCTTGGATTATGATAATACTATAATTTTTAACAATAAGGGCGATAGTACAAATACTTATAAAAAAGAATATGGATATTGTCTAGGAGTAGGTTTGATAGGTAATCATCTTGTTACTTTTTACGCGTTTCATTTTTTAAAAATTACTCCATCTTAAGATTCTTCTTAGATTGTTCACTATCTCTTGCGTACTTATATATTTTCAACAAAATTTAGAAAAACTTTTTTATGGAGTTCAACATCCATATCATGTGAAAGTGCCACCCTAACAATATAATCTTTATCACCTTCTTTGGTTGTACCTTGGGTAGAGGTCGCAGGGATGGTCCAATAACAACCTTTTAACTGTCCGTAGCTCACACAAAACTTACTTTCCTGTGGGATTTCTTTAATCATTAAATTGATTAATTGGTAGTTCAATGCTCTTTTGTAGGCTTCTCTTTCCTCTTCAGTAGATCCTTTGGTGGGCAGATCTAATGAGAATACAGATGGGATAAAGCCTTTTTGCGCCAGTTCTTCTGAAACAAAATTGATCTTGGCTTCTGGCAACGTATCTTTAATGAAGTTTACAAATTCACGGGTATTCTTATAGGCATCCTTAATTCTTTGGTTCATGGAAGGGAGTTGTCTGGCTAGTATTTCCATTTGATGGTTTGTTGCCTCATTATCGCAAATTTTTAAATGCTTTTCTATGTAATCCATCAATGCTTCTCCTTTTTTGTTGGTTGCACAGTACCCCGCAGTACATAATCCTCCACTGGGAAATTTAGAACCACTTACATAAGAAATAGTCTTTGTGCTAGCAAGTACATCCTCTTCTCCCAAAAAATATACATTAGGACAAAAGGTTTGATCTAAAATAAAAACAGGATCAATAGCCAATGTTCCGGTTGCTGTTTTACGGGGTCTACTCAAAACCGCCTTTAATTGGATGAGGTCTGGAACTTCTACTCTTGGATTGGTTGGGATTTCTGCTATAATATAGGGAATCGCGTCTTCATAAGCCACTTTCTCTAAGAGGTAATCAATACTTTGCACCATATCATGATCGCCATCTACCAGTAAATCTAAAATTTCTACCTTATCAATACATGCAGCAACTCGTCTTGCCTGGTCATTAGTTCCACCATAACAATTGGGCGGTACAATTATTTTAATGGGTTTTTGTGGATGCTTTTCCAACGCATCATGAATAAGCCCCATCATTATTGCATATTGCATGGAGAGTCCGCTAGATGCCACTAATGCTTTTGTGTTTGTTCCCGTTATGGTTTTAATAGCATCTGTAACGAGTGCTTTATTGTTTTTGTGATTATTTTTTTTAGGATCAAAAGACTGTTTGGTAAGAAGTCTTAGGCTGGCTAGACAATTGGCGGGGGTCATTGCAATAGTCTCTCTCCTTCTTACATGTTGTATTTCTGAGATATAGTCTTCATTTCTTTCACCATTTACTAATAAAATACTGCCATACTGGGCATGTAAATGTACCAAAAAGTCAATATTGGCGGGAAGAGCAATAGAATCTATTTCATCTTGCGCAGTTATAAAAACAGTAGTCCCTTTAAATTCGGGAATCTCTTCGCTATTTTTAATCTGAGTAAGCTCAAATGTATAGCCATAAATTTGCCGAAGCACAGCTATATCAAAAAAATCAGGGAGCGTGTCTGTATAGATGATTTGCGTGTTTTTGTGGGCTAACAAATTCTTTCTTAGAATGGCTAAAATGGGAATTGTTTTTGAGGCAAAGCTGATGACATTTTTTGAATTTAAATGGTGTAAGTTGGCAATACTCCACTCTAGAATACAAGATAGGGGATGCCCCAATCTAATATAGTCATAAGCAGTAGGCAGGTTACTAAGTGCGGCAGACGCTGTGTTATTTTTGTTGAATAAGGCTTCAAACTGCGTTAAGAATTGAGTTTTAGCCAATTTTTCGTCATAAATATCTAATCTATGTGTGGTAAGACCCAGCCAATCTGCGGGCATATTTTCTAATACATCTTTAATATAATTTAGCATTTTAGTGTCTTTCATAATAGTAAGCATTACGCGTCTGTACTGATTAGATTTAATGCAAAAGGAATTGTAAGATACCTTATGCCAAGCAAAAAGCGTATGTTCTTTTATACACTCCGCTTTACGGCTTCAAATATATAGAAGTTGTTTTTTTGATGAATAGAAAAATCACCTTTTTATAAAAAAGCTTTGCAATCACTTTATAGGGTACGTTTTAAAATAGCGGTTAGCTATTTCTATATCTAGGTTGAATGCTTTTTGTAATTGCCAAGATAAATACTACTTTCAAAGGCTTAGACGAGTGCTACCTAAAGGGAATTTTAGGTTGTTAAATATTTATTCTTTAATGCATCTTATTCCAGCACCTATTCGTATCGAGTTATTGTTATAAAGTATAGTGCCTGCATTAAAAAGTTGTACCATTACTCTTGTGCGAGATCCTAATGGAAGCGCTGTATTTACATTGGTTGTTGCCCAAGTACAAATAGCTTGCCCTGCGGTGGGACCGCCAAATGTATTGACATATCCATTTGGCAAACCGTTAAAACCCAATTCATCTGTTCCGTTTCCAGAAGAAGGTAACCATCCGGTAACCGATTTCAAGGCGATTGCCTCATTACCTTCAAAACCATTATTAGACAAATAATTTTCCAATTCCTCAAAATCTGCTGGAGTAGGGATTCGCCATCCGTTAGGAGCTAATTTTCCACTTTGGATAGCCCAATGGTTGTACATGGCTCCATAGAAATCAAAAGGTAATTCCTCCTCGACAACATTATTCAGATCGCTAGTATCCGCCCATTGGTATTGAGGTGTTTCATCAGGTAAATCTCCCCAGTCCATTCCAAATTCGTATTTCTCAATAGGTGTTCCATCGTTAAAAGTGGTTGTCTTGAGATTCTCAAGCATCCATGTTTGATTTCCAATCTCTAAGGTGTGATATACATTTCCTTCTATGTCGGTGACGGTGGATACAGGTTCTATTCTATCTTCATCACATTGAAAAGCCATTAGAAAGGGAAGTAAAACCAACAATTTGACTACTGTTTTGCGCATAAATTTTTTATCAGGATGTAAATATACCTAAAAGATTTTGAAGTATTAGCTAATTTTAAAAGGGCTTAAGAGCTAGTAAAGAGCGTGTTAGAGGTAAGAATTTACCTAAAAAAAGAAATTCATATTGAAGGTTTTGGTTTTTTGAAATGGTATGGTTGAAAGAGTGAAAATCTATGTTTATACTATTTGGAAAGCGCGATGATACTCTTTTTAACGACTAATTTCTTTCACCTACTCCCATACGCTCTCCAATTTGCAACTGGAGGGGGTTAACTTACATATTATTAAACCCAATGAAAGCAGGATTTGTTGCAGAAGCAATCGCTTAAGGATATAGTAGTGGAGAAAACTTTGCAGAAAATATTATTATTTTAGAAAATAGATGAGTTTGTTTTTATGGAGTAATACTGCTGTCCTTATTAGGATAGCAAAGCAACCAGTTACCAAATGGCGGCAGCGGATTTGATTATTTATAGGTATTTACAATTCTTCTAAAATGGATTCTCCTTTGGATTTATCTTTTGACGTCCATTGCCAGTTCTCATATAAACGAAGCTTTCCATTTGATTGAATCTCTGGTTTGGAAAAACAGATTCCAGTCATAAACTCTCCTTTTGTGTTGATTTGATGATAGCGCATTTCAATATTTCCATCTTCATCCACTAATCCAATTAAATGTCCTTTTTTAATGTGTCCACCCTCATATTCTGAGGTTAAAATTTTACCGTCTTGTTTATACTCAAAAATGGTTTCCTCTGTTGTTTCCCCATTTTCAGTGTTCTTGATAGGTCTAAATTTCTTATTGTTATAGTTTATTTTCAAAATGGTAGTGATTTCTGTTTCTTTTTAAGAAGCAACATCATTATTCTTTCTTTACATTCATACGCTATGTTTGCCCTTATTTTTTACTTTTCTTTGAAATAAACAAACGGGTCCTTCACTATAGTGTTTGGGTAAATTAGTTACATTATCAAGTTCCTTTGTTCCTAAAAAAGTAAAACCAAGTTTCTCATAATGTTTAATTAGCCCTTGATTTAGACCAACCGTGTCCATTCTTATATAATCTAAGTGGTGATTGATACAATAATTGTCTGCCCAACGTACAATTTGTTTAACGAGTTTTTGTCCACGAAAATAGGGATCAGTCGCAATTCTGTGAATGTATACAGAAGGGTCTGTGTTTTCCTTTCCCCAGATTAATTCGTCCTTTAATGTAGTTGCCCAAATACACGCAATTTTACCGTTTATTAAAAGCTTCCATTGCCTTAAATCTTCAATTTCTTCAATAATTAAGTCTCTGGAAAATTCAGGCCAGGCAACTTGATTTTTTGATTGCATAAAATTCGTTGCGATGTGATACAGCTCAAAAATTTTTGGTAAGTCGTTCAAAACACTATTTCTTATTTCCATAGGGTTCCATTTTCAGTTTGTATTTGTTCACAGTTTCATTAAAATTAAACTATTCAGGAACTGATTCGCATTTTTTCTATTCTTTATTCTTTTGGTAATATGCTAAAATGTGTTCTGGAGTTTCCATCTTCTCAGGCAATCCCTTATCTGGAATGGGATAGTCTGCTACTTGCCTTATAGGAACCAATCCTGCCCAAATATTTAAGTCATAATCTTCTGGCTCATCTTCAACGCCAACATCTCTTATTTTAGCAGAAGCAGTTTCAATAGTCATTTCTACCACTAAAGTTCTCTTTAATTCTTCTGGATACATTGGCCTTATTTCATCCCAACGTCCTTTCATCATATGTTCCATAAAACAAAACAGAGCGGCATCTTTTTCTTTAGGGTTTTCTATTTTTTTTACGGAACCAAATAGCGTTGCAGATCTATAATTTACAGAATGGTGCAATCCAGATCTAGCTAAAACCAAAGCATCTAAATGCATAACTGTAATACTCATTGTTTTAGCTTCTAATAAAGTGAGTAACATTCTGTTTGCTTGAGAACCATGCAAATAAATTTTATCGTCTTTTCTGCCATATGCCATTGGCAGCGTAATGGCTCTTTCTTGATATGTATAACTCACATAGCCAATAAAGCCAGCGTCTAAAATGGCATTTACTTTTTCCACATCATACGTGGCTCTATTATTTCCGCGTTTTACAATGTTTAGTTTTGATTTTGAGTATTCTTGCATGGCTCTATTTTAATTTTTTAATTATAATTTCTCTATTTCCATTTCCTTTTACACTTCGTATATATTTATTACTTTATTCATGGGAATAGAGTTATGTATGAGAAAACAATCCTTATCATAAGCATCTTCTACCATTCCAGAAGAAACCACATTTACGCTAATTTTGTTTTCCATTTCCAACACTTGATTTTCTATTTTGATACAGCGCTATGGCTTTTAGGTATTTTAAACCACCTGCCTCGGTTTGGTCGTATATAAATCTGTTTAAATCTGGATGATTTTCTTCCATCCAACTTAAAAGAGCCTCTCTGTTTTTAACAAATTTGGTATCATTAAAAATTATATACTTGGTGGTTTCAATGCTGATTATTTTATCGTGGTCAAACCGGATCACTTGACGAGTAACAACGGGTTCTTCATGAAGAAAAGAGATTCTTTTATCTATTTTTGAAATCGTTGCTTTAACAGCTCCATTTTCTTGTTCTATATCTAGAATTTTGTAAGTTGGTTCAAATACGGAGTCCCATTTTAACCAGTCTATATATTCTTTCTGTGAAAATTTCTGTTCATAGTCAGCTTCCGTTTCTATGGTCAAAATACTATCTTTTATGAGTGTTGCCATACCAGCATGATCAGAATTGTCAAGAACCTGGTAGTATTGTTTTGCAATTTCAAGTTGGTCAATTTCTTTTTTGGAATTTTTGCAGGAGCTGAATGCAATGATCCATAATAAGGCTAGCATAGAAATTTTACTCATTTGTAATTCTTTTTGCGTTAGATGGCACAACCTCTTGTGTATGATTAGTACTATTATTATCGCACTGAATTTAACAAATAAAAATGGAATAGACAGGAGTGAAACGAACTGTGCCGCACAAAAATCTGCGGACAAAGATTGCTACTAATTGAAGACTTACGGGAGTGAGAATTCCTGGTAAGGAGCTAAGCGGTGCGGAAGCCTGCTTTATTTTTAATTTAGAAAGGGTCTTACCAGAGATCTATCTGTATTATAAGCCTTGAGTTTAGCGCATACTATGACTGTTTAAAAACAGAAAAACCACTTAAAAAGCGGTTTTAATATGGTGTCTTTAGTGAGAATAAAGATTTGTGCAACGGTTCTTTATGTTAAAAGTAGTTCTTATTCTACTTTCATTACATAGGTTGCAACAATTTCATTATTTGTTTTTAAGTGTACATCAAATCTCCCCTTGTATTTAAATTTATTCTTAAAGGTAGTTAACGCTCCTTCTGTTTTAAGATCATAAATTTTATACTTTTTTTCTTCATTTCCAATAATTCTTATAATGGAAACCTGATCTATAATGGTATCATGTAATGATTTAAAGCTAAATTTTACTTCTGTATTTTTTTTTACTACTACATTCATTTTATCAGGAGACATGGGAATCACTTGATGCTTGTAGGCTTCTCTATAGATTAATGGAGTTTCCACAAAACTGGTATTGATTAAGGTGCTATCTAGCAGCCATTTCTCTTGCAGAGGGTGGTGACTTTTAGCAAACATTACTGGATCTGTTAAGAAATACCCTTCATTGTATTCTTTTCTAAAAATATTACGACCATCTACATAACCACTAGACCACGTTGGATCGCACAAATACCATTTTTCATTTAATTTTACAGCATTCCATGAATGATTGGCAAGCTCTAATTTATCAATATTGGTAAAAACAGATCTTCCATAGCCATCAATAATTTTACATTCAATATTAGCCAGAAAACACAATTCTTTAATCAGATAAGCGTACCCTGTACACATGGTCTTTTTATGTTTCAGCAGCTTTTTAAAAGCAATTTTTTTGTACTCATGATTCCATTTGAGGAAGCTTATACTATCGTTTTTAAAACCTCTGCGCTTTCTGCTAATTATTCTCTCTTGCTTGGGATCATTTTTTATATTGGTACAGACCCAGGTATAGATAGCTCTAAACTTTTCAACCTTTGTAGGGAGGCTATAGGTAAGCTTATGAGCAAGCAGGGACAAATTATCTAAACTCATCCCTTCATTTAGCTTAGCAACCTTATCTGCTCTTGAAAAGTCAATGGTTTTAAAATCTGACCTTTGAGCGTTAACATTGGTTGCAATAAAAATTAGTAAGAGTAATAGTATTTGTTTCATAGCAGTGGAGAAGGATTAATTTTTTTTAGATTGAAATACTTTTTTAACGGCAATTTCCCCCAATAATATATGCGCATCCATGGTCATGCTTATATTTAATTTGGTTTTTGAGGCGGAGTTCCCATCTCTTATGACTACCTTTTTAGATTGAAAACCCACATAACTAAATACCAAAACATCTCCTTTCTTAAGTTTTTTGGGAAAGGTGAAATTACCATCAAAATCGGTTTGTATGCCTATTGTAGTGCCTTCTAAAACTACAGACGCACCTGGAAGTGGTCCAGAATAATCGGAAACAGTTCCATTAACCAGTATTTCTTTTTCTTGCTTCTGATTTATTATTTTAGAAGGATCATTTTCTAAAGTGCCTGCTTCTTTATTATTGTCTTGCGCCTGCGTTGTATTAAAGCTAAAAAGTGAAAGAAATGCGAAGCCAATGCCTGCTAAAAAGCCAAATCTATTATTGCGGATTTCTGAATGCTGATAGGTTTTTAATTGATGGTTATAAAATTTTCCACACGTATTTTTTTGATCATGCGTTTTAAAATAGTGCATGGTTTCTTGCGCATTCATTTTTGTGAAGTCTATTACTTCTTTTTGGCAAGAATCGCAAAATCCACCTTTTGCTGTTTGCTTAAAATTGTTAAAATTTTCTGAGCAGGGTTCTTTAATTTCTAAATTGATTTGTTCTTTCATGATTCAAGATTTTAAAATTAGTTTTCATCAAAATTAGATGTCATCTGAATCATAAAAAACGGGCATCTCGTAAAGTATGGGGTTTAATACGTAAAAGATGCCTTTCAATGAGTTAACAGGTTTCAGGTTTTGAATTGTAAAGCCAAAAAAAGGCTTCTTGCTTATAGAAAGGGCCTGTTACTCTCAAAACTACGCTATATTTTTATTCCACTTTTATTTCTTTGATTACTGTTTCAATAGCATCATCCCCGTCAGTCACATCGTTTAAAAGATATTCGTAAAAGTCTTTAGATTTTACAGGATAATCAAGTTTATAATCTGGTGTAATTCCAATTTCTTCATAACTAACTCCATCCGTTGACTGGTATATCATATTTGATAATCCATAAGTCCAACCATTTGGAAGTTTTTTTCGTAAAATATCTGAAAAAACACCTTCTGTGGTTGCGCCGATAATTTTAGATTGTGGAATTTCTTTACTTCCTAAAACCAAGACTTCTGCAGCACTTGCTGTTTCGTGGCTGGTGAGAATAAACAACTTACCATTAAATGTTTTATTGGATGGAATTAAGTAGAGTGATTGCTTTTCTGTAAATCCATCACCCAACCTTACTTTTTTTGTAGCAATCTTAGTCTTTTTATGTACAAAATGGTTGAGTATTTCAATAGAAACATCATCAAAACCACCTCCATTAAACCTTAAATCAAGAATATATGCTTTTACATCTCCCAGGGAGGTAATAATGGAGTCCATTATAAAATTTGTGCCTTCTTTGACGTCATTATGATAATTGTCTGCCAAATTGAGTTTTTTCCACCACTCTTTCCAAAATTCACGGGTTGCTAAGGTGTCTGAGATATTATAATGTGCCCAACTAACCATATTAGATGTTTGTAGGTATGCAACATCCTTATGGACCAATCCCCATTTTAATTCACCTTGATTAAAGCTACCAACATTTTTCAGGTGTTTTTTTATAATTAAGTCTTTTACTTTTTTCTCTAATCCGTTGGGGATTTCTTCTTCTTTGTTGGTGTTATCTTGGGTTACTTGGTTTTCGTATGCTTCTTCTATCTCGTCTGGTAAATCTACTGAAATATGGCCGTCATTTATTTCTCTAAGCATTTTCTCAAATAGTAAATACAGTTCCAATGGTTTTGTATCTGATTTTACTTGAGGTTCATATTTTTTGTAAATAGCATTCCAGTCAATATTTCTCTCTTTAAAATAACTGTATTGTTCATTAAATGTATTCCAAAGGATTTCAAAATTGTATTTTGGGTCGTCTGCTAATTTTTCATTCACGTTTTTCTCAAAATCTTGGTTACTTCTAAAAAGTTTAAACGTTTTCACTCCATCCTTTAGAAGGATTGTATCGTTAGATAACGTATCAACTGTATAATAATTGAAAAAATCGGTTGCTGAATTGTCTGAGGTTCTAACATTTCCGGCAGACGAAATATGATAGCTTTTTACAATACTGTCTCCAATTACTTTTGCTTTTCCAAATCCGAGATATTCCCAGTGCCCGTTTAGATTGATTTCTTTTTTGTCTATTTTTTTCTTTTCGGTGGTTTGACAGGAAATAGTCAAAATTGATATCAGAAGAAGTAAAATCAGTTTATTCATTATAGTTTAGTTTCTAGTATAGAGTGGTCATGGTAATGATTGTTACAGTTTTTGTTGTCCAGTCACTGTAAACAGAGATACATTTAGGCAAATTACACAAACATTTCTTCTTCAAGTACAAAGAAAGAGGAATTAATAGCTTCAGGATAAGGGAGATAGCTTGGTTAAGTAGCAAGGCAAGCATGGTACAGATTTCTTAATGGTTGCACTCTTCTTAATGATCCCTATTATTTACTCGTTTCTTCTACCTTAAGTTTATCAAAATATTCATTCATTTTATCCCAAATAGCATAGTATTCTAATTCTTTGGCGCGTTCATCATTTCCCATATCTGTATTTATAACAATGTATCTTCCCGTTTTTTTCTCTTTGTCAAAATACATCCAAGTACCCACGCCTGCATCTCCTCCTGAATGTCCTACATACCCCAAAGCACTATGGCCTATAAAAATTGCGGGATTGTAATCACCATTATAAGGGTTACTGGAATTGCGTGATTCAAAGTTTTGTGCTGTTAATTGTTCTTCAAATAGTTCTTTATAGCTTTCTTTGTTAAGCAGTGTGCCTTCTCCACTATACCCTTTAATCAATTCTAATACATATTTAGCCATATCACTGCTTGATGAGATTAACATTCCATCAGGATAGGTGATGGCGGTATAGAATGGTAAAACGGAATTATCATTTCTGTATAACCTAGCATGTTTTGTGATGTCTACCTCTGCTAAGAACCAAGCTGTTGAATTCATATTCAATGGCTTTAGGATGTATTCTTTGGTAAATGAATCGAAAGATTCACCGGTTGCTTTTTCAATAACCAAGGCACATAAGGTAGCTCCTATGTTAGAATAGTTATAGCGTTCTCCTGGTTTGAAGTTGAGGTAATTTTCTTTTTGATAATAGGCTCCCTCTGTTTGTAAATACCCCTTAAGGTATATTTCCATGGGAATATCTTTTTCTGATGGGTTCAATTGTTGTTCAGGGTAATCTGTTCTTACATTGGTTAGATCTTGGTTTTTGGTGAGAATCCAAGCTCGGGCCATATATTGTTCCGTATCGTTAATTCCAGAAGTATGGGTAGCTAATTGTCTTATGGTAATCGTATCATTGGGATAATTTGGGTTACTTACGTTAAAGGGTAGATAATCCTGAATGGGATCGTCAAGTTTTAGTTTTCCCATTTCTTTGGCTTTCATTAAAGCAATACCAATGAGGGTTTTAGAGACCGATGCAATGTGCTGGATGGTATTTTCTGTATACTTTTCTTTGGTTTCCCTATTAGAAAATCCAAAGCCTTTTTCGTAGAGCACTCCGTTTTGATTCACCATAGCAACCGCAAATCCGTTTATTTGTCCGCTTTTCCAAATAGAATCCAATTCTGCTGTTAAAGAGTCTTTTGTAATTTGGTTTTTAGTGATAGGGTTTTTATCGTTTTTATTTTGATTACAAGCTAAAAATGTAATACTGAGGATACTTAGTAAAATTATTTTTTTCATTAGTTGTTTTGCTTTCCTATAAGGATTAAAAGTTTGCGTTTTGTTACAGTTTTAATATTTTTTGCTCGTATTTTTCAACCAAACATACCCAAAATCTATGGTTTTTCTTGTAAAATAGTCTCAAAACCAACTGATAAGGGGGTAGTACGGATTAATTTAAAATTCTTGGAGTGGGATAAAAAAAATGGCTTTTAAAAGGGTTCTATTCTACTGTTTGCACCTCACTAACTTGCACCACGGGTTGAATATTGGTGTAGTTTGGAACATCTTCTCTAAGTTTGGCAGCATGTAATTTCATAGCATTTTGAAAAGAAGTCATGGTATCAAAATAAAAGTACCCAATGGCTATATATGGAAGAGGCCTATCTGGTTTTCCGTTTGCGAGTCCCTTATCAATGGACATTGCCTTTAACGCATCTCCAAATAAACGGGCCGCCATGGGCATGTGTTTGTTAGCATAATAATCCATATTGAATGTTTTTCCTTCTCCGTTGGGATAAAAGATGGCTACTTTAATCATTCCCTTTTTTATTTTAGTAGGGTCTGAAGGGGTTTGTTGTTGACAACTCACTAAAACACAGAAAGTAATAAGTAGCGCACTAAGTTTTGTTTTCATATTTGATTAATTTTTAATAAGCTTAAAAATATTTATAAAGTTAAATGGTTTAGATAAGATAAGAGGAAGACTCTTTAGTTTCCAATAACTAAAAGTAAATCAACATAAGTTCAATATAATTTTCATAAAATAAAATTTTGAATTCGTTACAATACTTCGGTTAACTAGGATGTTTTTAGATTCGTATTTTCATTTTCTTTGCGCGCACAGGGGCGAACGTAAAAAAAACAGCTAGTAGCTGTTTTTAGTGAAGCAGCCAGGCGGTGTGGGGAAAACAAAAGAAAGTGCGCTTTTTCCTGAGGTGTTTTTAGCCGAAAAAGCTAAAACCTCATTCATTTTCCTAAATTTTAGTTCACTATACTCTATTTTCTTTAAAGGAGTTCATGAATTTACATTTCTCCAAGGTTTCAAAAATTTTTAACGGAAAATGCCTGATACACTGCGGAAAAAGAAAAAATTCCATAGAAAAACTAATTCTTTTAATATCAAACAAAGAGGTTAAATTAATAATTTTATGATTAATTACTATTTCGTTGTTTTTCAAGAAATCTTACGTTTTTCAAAAATTCTCGTTGATTAATTTTTAAAGTCAATTTAGTTGGCTTATTGAAACAAAACATATCTGGGTGGCACGAGTCCGTTGAGTCTCATATAAACAAGCATTTGTCCTCGGTGATGTGTTATATGATCTGCAAGTAACAGGAAAATTTGACGCTTGGTTCTACTCAATCCAAAGTAGTCTAAGGTGTCATTAAATTGAGTAGTATCAAATTGTTCAATTAATGTGATGCATTCCTCAAAGGTCTTATTAAGGGTTGCTATCATTTCTTTTTTAGATTTGTTGGTAGCCTTATAAATAGTGTCCGTTTTCCAGACTCTTGCTTCGCGTCCGCCTAATAAGGACTGGCTGTGCCAATCTATAGCAAATCCTATATGCATTAAATTTTCGGCAAAGGTTAAAGACTCGGGTGTCGCTTTAAAGTCATATTTGTCTTCAGGCATTGTTTCTGCAACCAGCAGTAAGTACTTCCGAGAATTTTCCAATCGCTCTAAATAGTCTTTAATAAAATTATCCTGTTGTGAAAACACAGGTGATGTTACCGCGCTAAAGAACATAATGGTTAGTAAAACGAGAAAGGGTTTCATAGTATTTGTAATTCATTTTTTATAAAAATAACAACTTCTCAAGTAGTTTTAGTTCTTTACAGAAGTTTTGTTGACCTGAGAAAAGATATTTTACTCTAAAAACACCTTTCTTTTTATTGATGCATCGTCATTTCCAACGCCTTGCTTAGCTGGGTGCCTGATGTGTGTTTCATTGTTAAACCGTTGTTTTTAGAAGTTGCAAACTGGCGGGAGCAGGGGATGGTTTTATTCATACCAACCCCTACAGTAATAATAGAACCAATTGGGTTCAGTCAACCTTGTGTTCATGTTAGAATCTAACTACCACATCCTGCCTTGATAATTGGGGGAACGCTTTGTTATAGTTTTACTTCTCACCCCTTTTATAATAAGAAACAATACTAGCTTTTGCCAGTGTATTATTCCAAAGATAATAGCCAACTACAGCAGGGTTTGTATTTTTGTTCAACCCCAGTTTATCAGTTTTTAGAGCGTAAACGGTAATTATATATTGATGTAAACCGTGATCTTCAGGAGGGCAAGGTCCGCCGTATCCATTGGTTCCGTAGTCTGTGATACTCTGAATAACTCCATCGGGTGTTAGGTTTAATGCTGTATTGCCCGCGCCAGAGACTAGTTCATTAGTAGTAGCCGGAATGTCAAAAACAACCCAATGCCACCATCCACTTCCAGTGGGTGCATCAGGGTCATACATGGTTACGGCAAAACTTTTAGTTTCCTCAGGCGCATTTTGCCATGATAATTGTGGAGATTGATTTTTTCCGGTACAGCCAAAGCCATTAAATTCTTCATTAACTGTAGCTTCTCCACCTAAATTGTTGCTTGATAAAGTAAATGTATTTTGCGCAAACACATTACTTGCTAAGACGATTAGAATCGCTAAAAGGATATTTGATTTCTTCATAAGAGTTGTTTTTAGTTATACCTACAAAATTAGAAGAGAATTCAATAGGTGTGATACTTAATTCAGTTCAAAAAGTATTGATAAAAGTTCAATTTAATTGATACTGTTTTGGTGTGACACCATATTTTAGCTTAAAAGCCTGAATAAAGTTTGATAGGTTCTCATAACCTATTTCCTGAAAAATATCTGAAGGTCTTTTTGATTCTTTTTTTAATAAAAAAGCAGCATGTTCAAGTCTCTTATCCTGAAACCATTTGCTAGGAGAACTGTGAAAATTTTTCTCAAATTCTCTTTTGAAAGTGGAGACACTCATATTCGATAGAAATGAAAGTTCTTTTATGGTGAGTTTGTTTAACCTATTACTTTCAATGGTTTGAATGAATTTTTGGTTAAGATCGTCATTATTATAAGTTAAAGAATAAAGAAAATCTAACCCATTTAGTTCTGTTAGGTAGAGCATTATTTCCTCAAACTTTGTTTTTAGAATGTTTTCTTGAAACGATTTTGAAAGCTTTGAGATATCTAAGAGGCTATCCACAAATTTTTTTATAAATGAATCATAGTTAAATGAATAGGTTGAGTAGTATGTATTGGAATTAGCAATGACTAATTTAAATTTTCGTATAAATTCCATCACATCTTGGTTAGAAAAGAAAAATAGAATACTTCGGTAATATTCTGAATTCTTTGAAAGCTTTTCGGTCATTAAACAATGTCCAGACTTCATCAAAAGAAATTGTGAATTATCTATTGCGTAGGTAGCATTGTCAAAAAACACTTCTTTTGTTCCTTCTTGAAGAAAGCTTAACGTATTTTTATTCAAGAAGATTTGTTGTTTGGATATTTCAGTAGTACTTCCATAATTATAAACCACAATTGACATTGAAGAATTCAAATTTAATTCGTCTGGTAAGGTAATGGTCTTCATTGGTTTTCAATTGTCTCTAAGGAGTTTGGTTATGATTAGTTACGTGGTTAAGCAACTAAATTAGTAAATACAAACCGAATAGAGAATCTGGATGCCTCAACTTTTTTAGGAGTTGTAAACCTTCAAAACCTCAGAATTGAGAGAATTCTAATTTTTTTCATGTTATTGAAGCATAATCATTTCTAAAGCCCTGCGCAAAGGGGAGCGGGTAGTAGTTATACAGTATTTAAAGATTTTAAAAACTCGTCTGCTGTCATTACAGGTAATACCGATTTTTTAAAGTCTTTTCCATTTCTTGTTAGTATAATTTCACAGTCTGATTCTGTAGCACTAAAATATTGCAAAGCATCTTCAAAATCCTTAATAGAAGAATTAAGTGCTTTTTCAACAGTTTGTTCGTCTAAACTACATATTTCGCTAATTATTTTAAATTTGCGCAGTTTTTCACTCGCAATTTTTCCACTCTCAAATTTTGCAAGAAAATAATTTACGGTTGCGAATGAAATAGGAGAAACCACCATGGTTAACTTCTCTTTTTCGGCTAGTGTAGCAATTTTGGCAATAGGTTCATAAAAGGGTTTTCGTTCTCCTAACAAGTCTAACATGACATTGGTGTCTATAAAAATCCTTTTGATCATTTATACTTATCTATTAAATGGTCAGTATATTCTTTTTTATAGTCTAAATCGGCTGGGATTTCAGTTCCCGTTGCAATGCTTTTTACGAAAGGTGAAATCTCAAATTCATCGGTTTCATTTTCCGTAATCAAAGATTGTAAGTAGGCTTCAACAATTCTAGAAAGACTCATTTTTTTACTGGAAGCATATTCCTTTGCTTTCTCAATAACCTTTTGATTAAGTTTTAAAGTCAACTTTGTGTCCATAAGCTTTATTTGTACGTATAAATATACAAAAATTACCCGTATAGCTAAATTTTATTGACTTTAGACGGGTATTTTTACTTTATCATCTCTTTGTTTTTATGATGTTTTAAGAATATGTACAGCCTTTTTGATATGGTTTCTTTTATTAAAAAATGATCATTTTGAAAGCCCTGCGCAGCGGGGAGCCTGATGTATTTTTACTTTTTTGTTTATGGTGAAGGTTACGCCCAACCCTGTTGATGCGGGGAACAATTAATTACTGGCAGTAGCTAGTTTTATATATTCCATCTTATTTATTTCTCTAAGGAGGGCCACTTATAACGTACTTTAAATTTATTCTGAAAGGTTAAGTTGCCATGAAATACCGTATTTATCTGCACACCATCCAAATTTTTTACCAAAGCCGTAATCTCCTGAACCTTCGTAGTTGTCTAGAGGAACCATAATTTGGCCTCCATTTGAAGAAAGTTCTTCAAATAAAGTTTGGATCTCGTTTTCAGAGTTGCATGCCACAAAAAGTGATACCCCTGGCGTAAAAGTCCAAGCGTGATTAAAATTACTTTCAGAAACCATATACGCTGTGCCATTTAAGGTAAACACTCCATATTTGATAAGTTCTGGTGTTCCTCCAGCTTCTCCTTTTGCGTATTTTAGTACGCTTTTAATTTCAGCGTTTGGAAATATAGAAGTGTAGAAATTTATTGCTTCTTCTGCCTTTCCGCATTGATCTCCCACAAATGTTAGAAATGTTGTTGTTTTCATTTTTTTGAAATTAAGTTAACATGAAATTTTTAGTATTTAAGCACTACCAAAGGCAGTTTATCTCAAGACTACCAAAGATTTAGATTAAAAATACGTATTTCTGTTTATGATTGGAAGTATTTTTAAGTGCCCCACAAATTGATTACTTGTTCGTGCCTAACTTTTCCACGGCAATCATGTTATCTAAATAAGTGGAGTAAGGGGGTGAGTTGGCTGTGGGACTGTCCTTTTAAATATTCCATCCTTTACGTTCGGATTATGTACGAGCCGTGTTTTTATTTTTTCTATTTACTTTTTAATTTTTAAACATACAAAAGTAAAAATTTGGCAGACTTAATAAATAAGCAAAAACCTTTTGGAAACCCTGTAATAGCTATGTTTTATATACGTTATTCACAAATGTTTTTTATCCCAATACTTGTTTGTAAATCGTATTAATCAACTCTCTTATCAAATCGGAATTTTTGTGATTTATCATTATCACTATTCCCCAATTTGCTTTCTTGTCGTAAGCAAAAATAGAGGAACAGGAAAATGTGTCACCTGCTTTATAAAAGAAAGTATCATTTCCGTTTCGTTCTATTTCTTGTCCGAAACCTATTTCCATTTGAGTGTTTTTATAGAAGGTTTTTTCTGTTACTGAAGTTGCCTTCCCAGTTTTGCCTGTATTTGATAAAAGTGTTTTTAATAATTTAGACATGTCAAATGTGTTGGACTTTAGCAAACCTGCTGGTGCAAATAATGAATTCCAAACAAAATAATCTTGCGGTACTCCATTTATATCGTGTCCAACAACTTTGTTCTTAACATTAAAGTCCGTTGTCAAAGTAGTATTCATTTTTAATGGAACAAGTATTTTTTCCTTTACCAAGTTATCAAAACTTTTTGAGTAGATATTTTCTAACATAATGCCCATTAAAACATAACTTATATTTGAGTATCTATAAGTACCATAATCTGATAATTTTGTACTGTCGTTGATAATGGAATGAATAGCCTCTTTGCTTATGTCTAAAGGTTGTTTAGGATTCAATTTGATAAGTTTACCAAAATCAAAATCCGGCAGACCTGATTGATGGGAAGCTAAATCGGAAATTTTTATTTTGTCTTTTATTTTTTCAGACAATAGGTATTCTTTCGGTAAGTAGTTATCTATAAAGTGGTCAATTTTCAATTTCCCTTCGTCTTGGGCTTGTACTATTAAGTTAGCAGTCAGCAATTTTGTAATAGAACCAATTTCATAAACTGTATTTTCGTCCACTTTCAAATCACTTTCCCGACTGATTTTTCCATAATTGAAGAAATATTCTTTTCCGTTGTCTATAAATCCGATACTAATTCCGATTTCAGGGTTTTTATTTTGAATAGCCTGACAAATTGAATCAATTTTTTTCTCTCGGGATTGCCCAAACACAAGTTGACCTGATATTACTAAAATTACTACACTAATAATGATCTTCATTTGTTTTCCTATAAGTTGGCAATATTTAGTAATGGTACAGAAATGTTGTTTTTAATGTTTCCTAATGGCAGTTGGTCTCAAAACTACCAAAGATTTGGGTTAAAATACGTATTTCTACTAATGATTGGAAGTATTTTTAAGCGCTCCATAAATTGAGTACCTATTTGTGCCTATCTTCTCCATGGCAATCATGTCATCTAAACAAGTGGTGTAAAACGTGAGTTGAGTGCGGGATTTTCTTTTTAAATAAGATCGGAATAGTAGAAAAGCAATCAAAAATAATACGGTAAAACTATGGTTAAGTTTTGAGATAGTCTGACGCTTCGGCTAAAAAGCGTTGGTGTCCTGAAGTGCAGCAATGATTTTTTAGCCAATGTTACCGGCTTTCTATTTTTCTATTCAACAATGCTAAGAAACTGATTTCTTATACATGGTAAAGAAGTAGAAAGGTAGAAATCCAAATGCAAATACAAATGCCCCTAGCATCAATAGTAAATCTGCTCCTTGCAAATGCATTAACTTGAATAGACCAGAAAGACCTGCTACAACTGCGGCTACAACCCCTAAAATTAATTTCAATTTCACAGAAATTGCTTTAGATAGAGAAACCTTATATCTATCAATGGCGATAAGAGGTATGAAAATTAAGAGAAGTGTCAAGAATCCTACCGTAAACAATTCTGTGCCAAAAGGTATTCTAAGTAGCTTAAATGTTACCCCAGCGGTCAAGGTAATTGATCCAATAAATCCAATTAGGTACATTAATTTTTTCATCATTAGTATTCGTTTAGAGTTTAGTAAAAAAATTGTTTTGTGTTGAATTTCAATCAATCCGTTTGGTGCTAAATCCATTATGGCTTTATCTAACAATTGCTCGAATGATTTACCCTTCCCCAACTCACTTTCAACCACACAGCACAAATGGTCTATTACATCATCACGGAGCGTTTGGATTTTTAGTCCTTGGCTATCCACAAAATTGGTGATCCTATTTTCTTGCTCAGTGGTTAATTTCATGTAATGTTGAGTTCAGGAAAAACAAGTTTATTAAGAGTTGCCAAAAAGTCTTTCAACTCTTCTAGATATCGTACTTTTTCCACTTTACCTTTGGGTGTGAGAAAGTAGTATTTTCTAACTCTCTTTCCTATATACTCTTCTTTATAGGAAAGAAGACCATCCTTGGTCATTTTTTGCAAAGCAGGATATAATGAGCCATCCTTAAGTAAAATTTTTTCATCCGTAAGTTCTTTTACCCGCTGAGAGATTTCATAACCATACATCTTTTCATTTTCTGCCAATAAATTAAGAATGATTGCAGAGAGTGTTCCTTTAAGTAGTTCTTTTGAATACATAGAACAAATATACATAGATTATTAATATATCATAATTCTATGTATATAATTTTGAGGATATTTTCAACAATCACTGTAATTCAGTTTGATTTTTGGTTAAGCTACGATGTAATCGGATTATTAAAAATGGACTATGAAGGGGAAACGACAAAGTACTGTAGCGCTTGTTTTTGGCACGTTAACTCAGTTTATGGGGCTAAGCAAGATCAAGCTTGTGCTTAGTTTATTGAAGTAACCATTGGAATTAGGCAGACTAATAAGTGCATGCAGCTATCCGCAATCGCCTATACCCTTTCGACGAAGTGCTTAGAACAAGCCTCCAAAAAAAGTTAAAATTCACTCAAAATAAGGTGAAAAATGGGGTGGGAAGCCTTCTCTTTCTGCGAATTATAAAACAAATGCGCGAAGGCTTATGCAACAGTTGTCGGTGTTAGCGGTAGCTCTTTTTTCCTTCGTTATTTTGTAAATTTTTCAAATGTTTTTCCATTAAATTTATACGCTCCGTTTTCGTGCGTCCCAAGCCAAAGGTGGCCTTTGTTGTCTTTGTATATGCTAAATAAAGCAATCTGTTTGGATTTGTCTTGAACGGCATAATGTGTAATTTTTGTTCCATCATATTTCCAAACACCATCAAGATAGGTGACAAACCACAAATTGTTATTATGATCTTTTACGGTTGATAGATACTCGTCTAAATTGCTGTTCTTTTTCCCATCTAAACCGCCTATGCTTTGATGTCTTGTGTAAAATTTATTGCTTTTTAATGTTGTGCTGTCATAAACACCATATCTATATTCGGTATTGAACCAAAAGTCGCCATTTTTGTCTTCCGTAATTGAACGTACTCCGTTTGCACCTTCGTCGCGAAATTCGGTTACGTCTTCTTCTGTAATCCATTCAAACGATTTTCCATTGTACCTACAAACTCCAACAGGGTTTGTGCCAAACCAAATGTTTCCTTTACGGTCTTTATAAATGCTGTAGATTTCAAAAGAATTGGGAAGCTTAGGTGGTTTGGGTAATTGCAATTCATATAGGGTACTTCCGTCATACCTATATACTTTCTCATTTCTAAAAGCGTGTTTAAACCACAGATCTGTAGGTTTGAGTTTCCAATCATTACTCGAAATTGCCGATAATGTTGTAAATGTATTTCCATCAAATTTAACTATGGTAGAAGTTGGGTGACAACTTGTGAAGTAGAGGTTGCCAGATGTATCTTCTTTTATTTCATCAATTCTATTGTTAGGCAAACCGTGCGCTGTGGTATAATTAATCAATGTTTTGCCATCGTATGTATACACTCCTGTTTTCCAACTACCAAACCAATAAACATTCTTCCTGTCTTGATAAACAACCATGATATTGCTACCAAGCTTGGTTACAATCTTGCCTTTTACAGGGTTGTCTGTTTTTAATGGTTGTTTTGAGGTCTGTCCGTTACAAGAGGTCAATAAAATTAATGCGTTGAAAAATATAAATAGATATGGTCTTAGGGTCATCTGATTGAAATTTGTACGGTCTTCATTGCGTTACCGCTTACTGCAGTTGGTCTCAAAAACTACCAAAGATTTGGTTTAAAATACGTATTTCTGTTAAGGATTGGAAGTATTTCTATGCGCTCTATAAATTGAGTAGGTGTTGGTGCCTAACTTCTTGATTGCAATTATAGCATTCAAACAGGTGGGGTAATGGGTGAGTTGGGTGCGGGATTTTCCTTTTAAATATTCCATCTTTAAGATCGGAATATTAGAAAAGATATCAAAACGAACAAAGTAAACCTATCGTTAAGTTTTGAGACAGTCTGACGGCTACGTATATGAAAAGTAGCGCTGAAAATAAGCGGTTTCTTTTCGGATGAACACAAGCCAGATTTTTAAATTTTACTATTTATCTTTTTACTTGGAAATCGTCAAATTTAAAAATTTGGCGACTTTCCAAATGTGCCCAAACCATAGTGTTAGCAACGACTTGTGCTATTTTTTATATACATTGTTGGGCACAGTAATTTTAGTTAATCTTGTTCAATTGGTCAGATATTAATTTATTCTTTTTTGCTTTTTCTTTTTTATCAATTTGTTCATCTAGTACTATTTCAATTGCAGTTCTTAATATTGGAAAATATCCTTTGCATTCATCCTCATCAAGTTCGTGGATTCCTTTACTTAAAACTGAATAAATTTTACCGTTTTCCACAAGAAAAGCAGGTAGTTTGTCTTTTGCTAATTTTATTTTTTCTTTAAAATCAGATTTCGAAATTTGCTCATTGGTTAATTTTCCATCAGCAACTAATTCTTTGATTGCAGGATAAACAATATGTTTTTCTATAATTCGTCTTAAATAAACGAAAGAGCCAATTCCAATTCCGTGAGTGGAAAGTCCAACAGCTCTATTTAATTCAGAATATATTTCATCATTAAGTTTACGATATTTTTTTAATCCTTCTTTTGACAAATCAGCTAATGTTGGATGTTGTCCTATTTTAATCATTGTAGTACCAATCACTCGAAAAACGAATATTTGACTATGAGCTGAATCATTCGGTTTTCGTGGACAATTAAATTTCCTTATGAAGATACATTTCTTTTCTAATTCTTCAATCAGCGTGATTTTTCTTTCGTCTCCAGGAAATCCACTATACATTCCAGCACTCATAAGTAAATCACTCAATTCTTGTTGGTCAATTTGACTTGAATCTTCACTATTAAATGTAGTATGTTTTTTGCAAATTGTACAGTAGGAATCAATTATTTTAAGATTGTTATATGCATCTTTATCATCTGCATAAAACAAAAGATTAAGCAATTCCATTCTGTCAACATCATTTAAAATATACTCTGTAAAAAGAGGGTCTTTTAAAAGTATTTGCTCATAATTGATAGAGGATTCTTTGTTCATAAGGTTTTTTCGTTATTGTGCCCAACTAGTTAGTAAACGCAATAGCGTTTACTTCTCTTATATTTATTTTTGTAATCAACTTAAAATCAATACGATATCCGTTTTTAGTTGGTTGTAAACATTTAGAAATGGCTAAGGTGTATTTAGATTATCCATTCAAACATACCAAAAACCAATGGTTTTTCTTATAGTCAAGCTACAAACACGTATTTATTCGTAAGAAAATAATAACAATATTTCTTATGCCTGCGGCAAGATAAAGAAGTGGGGTTTAAAAAGGGTACGGGAATCCGTAAGGGTAGGAGTGAGGTTTATTGTTTTGGTTATTGGCATTTTGGTAATTTTCTAAAACCTCAATCCTTCTGGGCGTTCATGTTGGGTCATACCGACCACAGCCTGTCCTGGGAATACGGGGAACGCTTAGTTATTATTGTAAGTTGTTTTTATTTATTTTCTTATCAATTTGATACAGGCATTCCCACGTTCCAATTGTTCCTAATGCAAAAAAGACTATCAAGTCCCAAAATCCGTAATTGTCAATATTCAACTGAACATCAAAGTAGATTGGTATTATTGTTACGGCAGTTGATATAATTGCCGCAATAATTCCATATATGATTTTTTTCAAAACCGTTCCTCTCAATTGGGTCAATGAAAATGACAGGTGAATCAAAACAATTGAGGGAATTGCAAAATTTTTCATCCCTGTAATTCTGTCACCTGAAACCATAATAATTATCATAGTGAGCAAGAAAGGAATTACAATGGCTCCTATCATTAATATTAAATATTTGATTGCTCTGTTTTGTATCATTTGATAATAACTTACAACGTCAGTCTGTCTCAAAAACCACCAAAGATTTTGATTAAAAATACGTATTTCTGTTAATGATTGGAAGTATTTTTAAGCGCTCTATAAATTGAGTAGGTGTTGGTGCCTAACTGCTCCATGGCAAACATGTCATCTAAACAAGTGGGGTAAGGGGGTGAGTTGATATACATCTGGCTGCTATTAGATATAATCCTTGAACAAAATTCTCAGGGCAAGCCTCCAAAACACTTGAAATTCACTAAAAATAAGGTGAAAAGCAGCGCGAAAGGCCTCCACTTTGTTCAAATCATGAAATCATGGCTTCAAAACTGTTATTCCGCCTATTTAAAACCTGTTAATTTGACAATCTAAAACAATAAACTAAAATAAAAAAACCCTTCTGAAGGGCTTGAAATAATTAACTTTATAATCAATTATTGGCTTGTACAACGACTACTATTGTTAGGCACAGTATTTTTAATTATAATATTCGTACTTGTCAGTATTTAAATAGTATTCTAATCTTCGCTGCATTACTTCTTCACAATAAAAGGGTAAATTATCAACATCAAACCTCATCATTTGAGTCTGTGTCAATCTTTGGTCACTTTGAAGTGCATCATCCTCAGTCATATCTAGATACATAGTGATAATTTTTTTTCCCATAAACCAGGCAGCTCCCCATTCAGTTGTAACGTATGAACTATTTTTACTGCTTTTAGAATATAACAAACATACCTCTCTACAATTGTTTAGTCCAATTCTAATTTTTTCATTAAACAAATCGCCAGACTTCATTTCCTTATCAGCTTTAAAAACTGACAAACCATTTTCTTCTAATTTTTTCCTTATTCTTTCAGCGTGTTTATCATCTCGACTTGAATAACTTATAAAAACATCTTTTTTTCTATTCTTTAGATATTCTCTTTGATCTTTAAAGTGTTTTCTTATGTAGTTAGGATAAACAGGCAATATTTTAGGCCAAAACTGAATGTGTTCAAGTTCTTTCGGTTTATTTTCTTTATTCAGTCTTACTATTAAATTTTTGAAGTGTTCCATAAATGATATTTGGTCATTGAAATTTTTAGGTGTTTCTATAAACATATTTATACGACCACTACCATAATTATCACGACACTCATAAAGTTGATTGTATGACATCCAAACTTTAACACTAGAATTTAATTGATTCATAAGAAAGTTTAAAAGACCTCTAGTAGTACTTGATGAAGTTCCCTTTCTCTCATAGTAAATTGATATTTTATAAATAAATGTTAGTTTTTCTCGAGGAATAATTCTAATCCTGTAATTTAAATAATGAGATTCTGACTCTATAAAACCAATTGTAGGAAGCTGTCTTTGATTTTCATCTCTTTTATCTGCAATAGCTAAAATATTTCCTATTTTTTTACCAGAATTCGAGACTATATTACCATTTGTGTATCTTAAGCTGAATGGTTTATAAAGAGTTTGCGTGTCTAAATCTTTTGCATTTTCTATTCTTTTATTTGTTATGTTATGAAAAAAGTGTAAACCTGTATTAACACTACTAATGAGAGGGTTTATTAAATCAATATCTTTTTTATCAACCCAGAGCAATTTTTTCCCTTTATCTCCAAACTCATTTACAAGTAATTTGGATAGTTTACCCATTTCAAAATATGTCTCTTCATAATAAGATTTGTTATCGAGATAAGTAAGTTCCTTGTTTATTAATGAGTCAAATGATATATGTAAATCCCAAGTGCTATACCTATGTGCTGAACGATTTGAAACTGAATGCGCTATTGAGATGCCATTTTGTTTTAAAAATTCAGTAATAATTGGAATTGAAGTTGACTGTTTTTCTAATTTCATTATGAGCCTACCTGTACATTTCCAATGTTTGAAGGGAATTGGGGTAATCATAAAATCAGTCTTTTCTATAGATTCGTCATCACTTTTGGAGCGAGGATAATATATTCCAAACAA
Organism: Ascidiimonas meishanensis; assembly: GCF_037782385.1. Taxonomy (NCBI): domain Bacteria; kingdom Pseudomonadati; phylum Bacteroidota; class Flavobacteriia; order Flavobacteriales; family Flavobacteriaceae; genus Ascidiimonas; species Ascidiimonas meishanensis. The sequence goes on along the minus strand of NZ_JBBEXD010000010.1, from coordinate 16,181 downwards.
TATTGAACCATCAAATACTGTTTGGCTTTCAATAATATTTTTATGAAGTTGAATTACTCCATCGCTATTAACATAAATTATTCCACTTGTTCTCATAGTTGGTTATATTGTGCCTAACGGTCTCGTATAACCGTCAGTTACGGGTTAATATGCGTTAATTTTCGGTTTGGCACTGACGTTAGCAATTCCGAGTGGATTCGGACGTAGTCGAATCCGCCGTAATTGCGGTTATACATTGTTAGCAAATGGCGTTTTTTCAGGTGGTAAATTCAGTTTCGCCAATACTTTATTCAATTCAGTAAGCGAATCTTTTTCAATCAATTCAGTATTGATTTTTAATTCTTTTTTTTCTGTTTTTAGCGTGTAATCTCCAGCAAACTTTTTAATCCATTTTATTTCATTCAGATTTATTTTTTTCCAGTATCCATAAAGTCCATTTTTACGAATAGTTCCATTTTCTATAGTCAGATATTGGTTTGTCAAATCATATAAATAATGTCCAATGTATAAAATTCCGATGACTAAATATCCATATTCAGTCCACCGAATTTCATCATCAGTTGCAATACTTAAAGTTCCGAGTGCAATCCAAACTATTCCGAGAATTAAATTCACACGTAATCTTTTCTTTTTGAATTTTATTTTCATTTGCGTTTCGGTTTTTCGCTTTTTGCTAACTAGTTAGTAAACGCAATTGCGTTTACTTCTCTTATATTTATTTTTGTAATCAACTTAAAATCAATATTTTATCCGTTTTTGGTCGTTTGTAAACGCTTGTAAACATTTAGAAACGCTTAAGATTTCCATAGATTGCTAATTCAAACATACCAAAAATCAATGGTTTTTCTTATAGTCAAGCTACAAACACGTATTTATTCGTAAGAAAAAATAACATATAATTGGTATGCTTACGGCAAGGTAAAGAAGTGAATGTTAAAAAGCGTACGGGAATCCGTAAGGGTAGGAGTGGGTTGGAAATTGAATAACCCTTTTTGCTTTAAAAGTATTTTACCAGATCTGGTGAGCGCTTGGTTGTTAGCGGTAGGCTTGAAATAGCTTGGTACGTTTATCAGTGGCTATGGTATACTTACTTTTCATTTTCACCCTTCGGCTCCGCTCAGGGTTCAGAAACATAACAAAGAATTCCGAAGTATCGGAAGAGGCTTTCCCGGAGGTGTTTTTAAAAGTCTATCAACTTTTAAAACCGCAAACGCCTTCCTAAAAAGTCTCCAAGGCTTCGACTTTTTCTAACGGAAGGTATTTGCTACTCTTACGTGAAAGAATACTTTCTAAAAAGGATTTTTCACCGCGTGGGGCTTTTTGATTTTACTTCTTTTATTAAAGAATGATCATTTCGAAAGCCCTGTTTGATGTATTCTTACTGTTTTTGTTTATGGTTCATGAGAGCTAAACTTGCGATAGCTTGGTACGTTTATCAGTGGCTATTGTATACTTGCTTTTCATTTCTTTTACCCTCCACCCTTCGGCTCCGCTCAGGGTTCAGAAACATAACAAAGAATTCCGAAGTATCAGAAGAGTCTTTGTTTCTCCATAGGGCTTTTGCACTTCGAGTACTTCGAGAGCCTCAGTGCCCGAAGTAGTCTCAGTGGGCGGGATGCCTTAGGTGTGGAAAGATTTGTAATGAAAACATCGTATTTCAAGGGGTTTAAAGGGGCTTGGCCCAAAACCGTTTGTAAAATATTGCGTGGTTTTTTGCCTTTGCTGCTATTCTCAAAATGCATCTAAAGACCTATAAACTATATCCGTCAGTATAAATTATACTTCACAAAGGGGATTTCTGAGTAGGGCTAAGGCATATCAAAACCCCTTTTTCAGGAGGGTTTTAGTAAAACATGCGGAGGAAAGCGTGCAAACCTCCGCAGAAAAGTGTCTCAACATGCGGAGGTTTTGATCCAAACATGCGGAGCTTTTAGTCGGTTCCTGCGGAGGTATTTTTAAAACATTCGTTTTAAGCGTGTCCTTATTTTTTTTGATACTAAGACCTCAAAAGCGTGTAAAGTATAATCGATATTTTAAAAGAAGTGGTTTTAAATCAGTTTTGCCTTGCTGCCTTGCCGTTTGTTGTAGCAAGGCTTATGCTTCGTCTATTAAAATGGTGAGTATTTGTATGGCGGCTTCACTGATCTTGGTACCGGGGCCAAAAACAGCCAGGGCGCCTGCATCAAATAAAAACTGATAGTCTTGCTGCGGGATGACGCCTCCAACAATCACCATAATATCTTCTCTACCGTATTGCTTTAAGGCATCAATCACTTGTGGTACCAGTGTTTTATGCCCTGCGGCTAAGGAAGAAACGCCTAGAATATGCACATCGTTTTCAACGGCTTGTTTGGCGGCTTCTGCCGGGGTTTGAAACAAGGGGCCTATGTCTACATCAAAACCTACGTCTGCATAGCCTGTGGCCACTACTTTGGCGCCTCGGTCATGACCGTCTTGTCCCATTTTGGCAATCATAATTCTAGGTCGGCGGCCTTCCTTCTCTGCAAATCTGTCTGCCAGTTGTTTTGCGTTGGCAAAGCTTTCGTCATTTTGAATTTCTTTTGAATACACGCCGCTAAAAGATTGAATTTTTGCTTTATATCTGCCATAAACGGCTTCCAGCGCATCACTTATTTCACCAAGGGTTGCTCTTTCTCTGGCCGCAACAACGGCTAAAGCTAGTAAATTTTCTTCACCTGATTTGGCGGCATGGGTAAGATTTTTTAAAGCGGCGGCTACTTTTTCAGTATTTCTATTCTTTTTAATCGCCTTTAATTGGGCTACCTGTTGCTTGCGTACGTTTTCATTATCTACTTCTAAAATATGCAGCGGATCTTCTTGCGCCAGTCTGTATTTATTCACGCCTACTATAATATCTCTGGTGCCATCTATCTTGGCTTGTTTTCTGGCGGCGGCTTCTTCAATTCGCATTTTAGGAATGCCGGCTTCAATAGCTTTGGTCATTCCGCCAATTTCTTCTACTTCTTCCATAAGCGCCCAGGCTTTTTGTGCTATCTCATGGGTTAAGCTTTCTACATAATAACTTCCCGCCCAAGGGTCTACGGTTTTGGTGATGTTGGTTTCTTCCTGTAAGTAGATCTGGGTGTTTCGGGCTATCCGTGCCGAGAAATCCGTAGGCAAGGCAATGGCTTCATCTAACGCATTGGTGTGCAAACTCTGGGTGCCTCCAAAAGCGGCGGCGGCGGCTTCTATACAGGTTCTGGCTACGTTGTTAAAAGGGTCTTGTTCTGTAAGGCTCCATCCGCTGGTCTGGCTATGGGTACGCAGGGCTAAGGACTTCTCATTTTTTGGGCTGAATTGTTGTACCAGTTTTGCCCAAAGCATTCTTCCGGCTCTCATTTTGGCAATTTCCATAAAATGGTTCATACCCACCGCCCAGAAAAAGGAAAGGCGGGGTGCAAAATCGTCTATAGACATGCCCGCTGCCAAGCCAGTACGTATGTATTCCAGTCCGTCTGCCAGGGTATAGGCCAATTCAATATCGGCAGTAGCGCCTGCTTCTTGCATATGGTAGCCAGAAATACTAATGCTATTGAATTTAGGCATGTTCTTGCTGGCATATTCAAAGATATCTGCAATAATCTTCATGGAAGGAGTAGGTGGGTAGATATAGGTATTTCTTACCATAAACTCCTTTAAAATATCGTTTTGGATGGTTCCGGATAGTTTTTCCGGAGAAACGCCTTGTTCTTCTGCGGCTACAATATAAAAGGCCATAATAGGAAGCACAGCACCATTCATGGTCATAGAAACAGACATTTTATCTAACGGAATCTGATCAAACAACACCTTCATGTCTTCTACAGAATCAATAGCAACACCTGCCTTGCCTACATCGCCCATCACGCGTTCATGATCTGAATCATACCCCCGGTGCGTAGCTAAATCAAAGGCAACGGATAATCCTTTTTGGCCGGCTGCTAAATTTCTTCTATAGAATGCATTGCTCTCTTCTGCGGTAGAGAAACCCGCATACTGCCGTATGGTCCAGGGTCTTCGTACATACATGGTGCTGTAAGGGCCTCTTAAATAGGGGGGAATGCCTGCCGCAAAATTCAAGTGCTCCAGATGCGCGGTATCTTTTTTATGATAGGCGTTTTTTACCTCAATGCCTTCAGCGGTTTCAAAAGGGGCTTTTGAAATGCTCTCAGTAGGTGTTTCCTGCGCTGCTATTTTTAGATGTTGAAGTTGCTTACGTGTACTCATAATAGGCTCTTTTAACTATTGGTTTGAAGCGTTTGATTAGTGCCTAACCCTTGCTTCTTACCATAGGTATTAACGATATTATTTTTCTTTTGCCAGACGTTGCTGTTCCCAATTTTCTGCCAATCTTTTTTCAAGAATAGGCTCTATAATGGTTTTTCGGGATTTTTTTTCAGGAAAAGGCGATTTCTCTAAGGAATCTTTCATCTGGTCTTGCGGATTCTCATACTTATTGGTTCCTACTAAAACCCGCTTTCCGCTATCAAATAGTTCTTGTTCCAGTGCCGCATTTTCCTTTATTTTACGCTGGATGTTGTGTTCTTTAAGCTGATTTAAAAACCCGCCCCCTTCTTCAATCTGTTTGAATAGTGAAAGGGCTTTTTGGGCTAATTGCCTGGTGAGCTCTTCTATATAATAGGCACCGTCTGCCGGATTGGCTACTTTATCAAAATAACTTTCATGCTTAAGAATGAGCAATTGATTTTTAGCAATACGGTCTCCAAACTCATTGGATGGATGGTACAAACTATCATAAGGTAAATTACAAATGGCATCTGCGCCTCCTAAAACGCTACTCATACATTCCGTAGTGGTACGCAACATATTTAGGTTGTAATCATAAATGGTTTTATTTCTTTTAGAGGGTTCTGCCAATATATAACAGTTGGTTGGAATGTGATATGCTTCGGCAAGGGTCTTATATAGGATGCGAAGGGCCCGCAATTTGGCAATTTCCATAAAGTAATCATTCCCTACGGCTACTTTAAAGCGTAAAGGGTTGTTTTGCAATATGTCTAGCCGCTCATTCTTTTCTAAGAAATTGAGATATTCATTGGCATGTGAAAGGGCATAGGCAAGTTGCTGTACCGCATTGGCTCCTGCATTTTGATACAGGGTGCTGTCTACAGAAATAACACTGACATTTTTGAGGGATAGTTGGCTAATGCTTGCCAGCTTTGCGTGATCTTTTTCAAGATTTTCATACCAATTGCCCGTTCTTGCAAGCTGTGCAATGAAATCTTGATCACAAAAGACCGTGCTGTTTTTGGCAGATGCTACCTCATTCAACTGTTGCACAAATGCTACGGATAGAAATTGAGGACTAAAGTAAAGCTGAATTTTTTCAGTGGCTATATTTTCTAAAAGGGTTTGAAGGTTGATGGTAGGAGAGTTAATGATAAAATCCAATGCTTCAACACCGTCTTTGATGGCGTTAAGTGCTTTTTTATTGGCAGTAACTTCATCAGTAACTTCTATGCGTTGTGCTACTTTCCAGGGGGTGTTTGAAATGGCTACAGCTAAGGGGTCTACCTCTTCACTGTGGTAAAAGGGTTTAATATCTATCCCTTCCAGTGTGCGGGTAATTAAGGTTTCATTATAATCGGCACCTTTTAGGTCAAACTGAATCTTTTGCTTCCACTGTTTTGCAGAAACTCCAGAAAACTCATTAAATAGTGGATTACTCATTTTCTTTAATTTTTAGGCTGTCCTCGTCCTCAATAATATAAATGTCTTCGTTTTCTTTTTTTAGATAATATTCTTCCCGGGCAAATTTTTCAAGTCCGCCAGCCTCATTTAGTTTTTTAATTACCTTTTTATCGCTCTCTATCTCCTTTTGTAAATGCTCTTTTTGTTTTTCCAGTTTTTTTATTTCTTGATTTAATTCGTGGTGAAAAAGGATAGAATTGGTGTCAAAAAATAACATCCAGACCGCAAATATGGTGAGTACTAGTACATAAATACTACTAAAGACTTTAAACCATTTATTTTTTAAAAGTTCTTTAAATGTCATCTTATTGAATGCGATTATTAATAATGGTACGTACAATATCTACGGCTACCGTATTGTATTTATTATTGGGAATAATAATATCTGCATACTCTTTCATAGGCTCAATAAATTGATGATGCATGGGTTTAAGGGTAGTTTGATATCTTGTAAGTACCTCTTCTATATCTCTTCCTCTTTCTGTAATATCTCTTTTAATACGTCTGATAAGTCTTTCATCTGAATCTGCATGCACAAAAATCTTAATATCAAACATATTTCTTATTTCTGCATTAGACAGAATTAGAATTCCTTCTACAATCATCACTTTTCTGGGATGCGTAAGAATGGTATCTGTAGTTCTATTGTGTTTTACAAAGGAATATACGGGTTGAGGAATAGGATCTCCTTTTTTTAATTGTGTGAGATGTGCTCTGAGTAAATCAAAATCAATCGCTCTGGGATGATCAAAATTTATTTTGGTTCTTTCTGCATAAGAGAGATGAGAGGTTTCTTTGTAGTAGGAATCTTGAGATATTACGCCTACCTCTTCCTCGGGGAGTTCATTTATAATTTGATTTACTACCGTTGTTTTGCCACAACCGGTTCCTCCTGCAATTCCAATGATGAGCATCTAAATTAATTTTAGCAAATTTAAGGATTGCAATTGAAACTCTTTATGACTTTAATCATCTATATAGGCTCATACAGAACACCGGAAGAAGAGTTTCTGGAAGCGCCTGTAACAGAGCGCAGTACATTTGTTTCTTTTTCTAGTCTTAACACGCCCATTAGGGCAAATACCAACGCTTCTTTAAAGTCTATAAGTACCGTTTCCGGGACTACTATTTTACTGTGGTTTTTGAGTTTTTCCTGCAATACCTCCATAAAAAAGCCATTTTTTGCGCCACCACCGGTGACTAACATCTGCGTGTCTGCACTGGAAAAAACCATTTTTGCATTGGCAGCAATCTGCGCTGTAATATGATGCACGCAGGTATGCAATACATTTTCTATGGTGTCTTGCGTTTCTTCAATAATGGGAACTACTTCTTTTAGAAACCATTCATACCCCAAAGACTTTGGAAAAGGAGCCTGGTAGTAGGGGAGGGCATTTAGTTTTTTTAATAAAGAAGGGTTTAAAGCACCACTTCTGCCGATACTTCCATCAGCATCATAGGGAAGATTAATTTTATTTACGATATAATTTAGGAGCATGTTTGCGGGTGAAATGTCATACGCAAGTCGTTCTCCATTTTTTTCAAAAGAGAAATTGCTAATGCCTCCTACATTCAAACAGAAATCATAGTTGCTAAAAAAGATACGGTCTCCAATAGGTACAAAAGGCGCGCCTTGTCCGCCCAAGGTAAGATCATTACTTCTAAAATCACAGACCACCTTCACACCACAGCTATTTGCTAAATGTTGACCGGAACCTATTTGATAGGTGAATCCTTTTTCTGGTTGATGAAAAACGGTATGCCCATGCGATGAAATAAGCGTAGGCTCTAATTTTTCTTCTTTTATAAACTGAGCCACCTGTTTGCCTAACCAACTCCCATAGCTGTTATGAAGCATAAGTAATTTTTCTGCACTTAGGTGTACCGCATTTTTAAGTTGGGCGGCAAAAGCGGGATCGTAAGCAACACTCCTAGTATTTACTATTTGAAAGTCCCAATGATTATCTTTCTTATAGATATGTGTATACACCATATCCAATCCATCTAAGGAGGTGCCAGACATTAATCCTATTACGTAATATGTACTCATTTGTAAGCTTCGTTTAACATAAAAATACCAGCAATTGGTTGCTGTTTAATATGAGTTATTTTAACTGTTTTTTAGCGCTATTTCTTTACTATAGCATTCAACCTTCAAAATATGGGCAAGGCAAGGCCTGTTTTTAGCCAGTTGCTTTTTTACCGTATTCATAGGGGAAATCTACTTTTTTTATTAGTATGATTGCTGGAATTGCTGCCAGCAATACCCAAACAAAAAAGAACGGATATCCTAAATATTCCTGTATGTAACCACTAATCATTCCGGGGAGCATCATTCCTAAAGCCATTAAACCAGTAGCAATGGAGTAGTGGGCGGTTTTAGAAATGCCTTCCGCTACATAAATTAAATACATCATAAAGGCCGTAAATCCAAAGCCATACCCAAATTGTTCTAAAATCACCACTGCCGCCGCTAAAATAACGGAGTCTGGCTGTGTAAACGCCAAAACAGCGTAAAAAGCATTGGGAATGTTAAGTGCCAGAATCATAGGTAACATCCATTTTCCCAATCCGTCTTTAGAAATAAGAATCCCTCCCAAAATCCCACCAAGTAACAAGGCAATAACCCCAAAAGTGCCGTAAATGAGGCCATGTTCTGAGGTGGAAAGCCCTATTCCGCCTTCTTGTGGGGTATCTAATAAAAAGGGGGCTGCCATTTTTACTAATTGCGATTCTCCCAGGCGGTACGTAAAGATAAAAGCAATACTCATCCAGATTTGTTTTTTTTGAAAAAAGCTGGTGAATACTTCTATAAAACTAGGTTTCTCTTCAAGGGCAACATCTTCATCTACTTCAGAAGTAGTAAGCATATTAATACAGGTAACCAGAAGCATAAGCCCCGCAGTAACCATCATGGTAACAGACCATGCATTTTGAGGGTTTGAATAGTGTTCTTCCATGAAACCTGCAAAAACTACAATGAGTCCTTGCCCTGTAATCATGGCTAATCTGTAAAATGTACTGCGTACTCCTATAAAGAAGGATTGTTTGTCTTGAGTTAACCCCATGAGGTAATATCCATCTGCAGCAATATCATGGGTAGCAGAAGCAAAAGCAGCCATCCAAAAGAAAGCAAGGCTTAAAATGAGAAAGGAGTTTGTAGGGAGCACAAAACCAATAGCCAAGAAAGCGAAGGTGATTAAAAGTTGCATGGCTAAAAACCATCTGCGTTTGGTAGATTTAATGTCTACTAATGGGCTCCAAAGTGGTTTAATGACCCAAGGGAGGTAGAACCAACTGGTATACAAACCAATGTCTGCATTACTTAATCCTAATTTTTTGTACATCACTACCGAAACGGTTATGATGATTACATAGGGCAAGCCTTCTGTAAAATATAGTGAAGGAACCCAAAACCAGGCATTTTTATTTTTTTTTGTTTCCTTCATACTTGTTTTTGTATCATATAATTGTAACGATTGCTTTTTGATGTGCCTATATTTTACCCAGGAATACTAGAGCATCCTCACTACTATAAAGGCAAATTATAGATAGAAAGGCTACCGTCTTTCTGCTCCTTAAAAGTAAATAAAAATGGCTTGCTTTCTTGACCATACTTATTGAGGTAAGAAATGGCAAAAATCTTTTTATGTTTTAGTAAATTTTGATCTAAAATAAGCTCCTTTTTAGTATCCAGGTATGTTTTAGTGAGGATGTTCTTTCCCGTTTTTAGATTGATGGCTCTCTTAGATTTGAATCCGTAGAAAATCAAGTACGGAGTTTCACTGGTGGTATGGGTTAGGGTAATTCTATAGTGTCCATTTTTTAAGGATGCCTTTTTTATGGTGGGGGCATCAAATGCTACAGGATCTTTCTTTTTAGGTGGGGTGAGGGCAGGATATTTATAGTATTTTCTTTTTAGATGTTTCACCACATCCTTGTTTTTTTCGGTTAACGATTTGGCACTAAAAAAAATATTCCCATCTACTTGTGCCGTGGTTCTAGCAAGACTTAATTGTTTAGGCAATTCCTTTTTCTTTTTCCATGCTTTATCTGCATTGTTTCTTATTTTGTACGGACCATTACCAATATACAATTGGGTGTCTTTTGTATTTTTAGACCACCAGTCTATAAGTTTAGAATGGCTTGCGGGAGGGTAATGCAGACTCCAGTAGAGCTGCGGAGCAATATAATCAATCCAACCATTTTTTATCCATTTTAAAGCATCTGCATAAAGATCATCATAGGTGGTTTGTCCTGCTCTGGTATCAGACCCTAAAGGATCTTTTGAGGCATTACGCCAAACACCAAATGGACTTATACCAAATGTTACCCAGGGTTTCTGAGCTTTTATAGCGGCGTGCGTATTTTTAATAAGTATATTTATATTGTCACGTCGCCATTCTTCAATGGACATACCCTCACCTGCATAATTCTGATAGGCTTCAAGATCATTAAAAACTTCACCTTTTATAGTATAGGGATAGAAGTAATCATCAAAATGAATTGCGTCAATATCATAATTCTCAACCACTTCATTAATGATGTTGAGAAGATGGTTTTGTACGTCTGGTAAGCCCGGATTGTAATAATATTTTTTTCCGTATTTCACCATCCATTCTGGGTGGGTATTAAAATCATGTGTGTCGCTTAGGATGTTTGTATTTAAGTCAAATGTAGCACGATAGGGGTTGAGCCAGGCATGAAACTCCATTCCGCGTTTATGGGTTTCCTCAATCATCCAAGGCAATAAATGCTCATAATCAGGTGAAGAAGCGCCTTCTTTGCCTGTTAAAAATCGGGACCAGGGTGCAAATTCTGAAGGGTAAAAGGCATCTCCAGCAGTTCTAATTTGAATAATAGCCGCATTGAAATGAAGTTGTTGATAGAAATCCAGCAGTTTTAAGAAATCCGTTTTCTTCTTAATGAGATCATCGGCACCGGAAGCTGGCCAGTCTATATTCACTACGGTAGCAATCCAAACCCCTCTAAATTCGGTTTTAGGAGCCCTTAAATTTTCAGGAAGTACACTCCCACAAGAAATAAAAATAGAAAGTAGACTAATTAAAATTAGTTTTTTAAACATGAGTGGAGATAGTTTTTATAAAAAATGCACGCTTTATGGTACTTGTGAAATATAATATTTTAGTTAGTTCTAAAAGAAAATATTGAGGTGATGCCTTATACAGATATCCTTAAATAAAGTAACTTATATGTAATTTATTTAATAATTCAAAGACCCTGTTTAAGATTAAAATAGAAAACTGAAATTAGATTGCACTCACATTAAATAGGGATTTAAAAGTATAAATGTACCAAAGAAAAAATGGAGTCTACTTTTAATTTCAGGGTGCATATCAATTGTTTCTGGAATCTGTAGGGCAAATCAATTTTAACCTCTTCTTCTTTCCAATAAGATCATCATCATAAGCCCCAGCATTATTCTGTCATCATCATCGTTATCAATATTTTTTAATTTGGTGACTTCAAACTTTCTGCCAAAAAAGGAGGCCTCTTTTTTTAGTCTCACTATAATTTCTCCCTTTTTATTGGTAACCGCATAAGAGGGATTAAAGAAATACCCTGAGAATATTCCTAAGATGGGGATTCCACCAAGTATAGAATCCAGCACTTTTACCCAGGCGTTTTCTTCTTTAATAAGATATTGGCTATTGGCAGATTCATCTATCAATTCATATTCTGCTTTCCAGATGGAGCGCCATCCTTTTCGAACCACTTTGCCGAATTCTGTACCATCTGTATCAAAAAAACTAAATGCTACGGAAAAATCCAGCCAACGGTCTGCTTTAATTCTATAGTTTATTTTAGACTTAGAGGTATCTGAATAAATGAGAACATCTTCTTTAAACTTGAACATCTTTTGTCTTACGTAAGCAACCATTTTTCCACGAGCATCTATTGCTGTGAAGTCGTTAGAAAGCGTACTGATTTTAAAGGTGAATTTAATTGGGAACTGTAAATTTTGCATGGATAAAAGAGCGGATTTAATTAAATATTGGTTGTACCCAAAAATATAGAAAAATTTCTAATGGGATTTAAGACTTTTATCCTGCAAGCCGGGTAAAGGTATTTTTATTTCAAATACGTTATTGCTAATAGGTATTTTTATCACATTTAGGGAATAAATATTCTTTAAAGAATGCTTTTTTTGTAGTGCTCCTATTTAAAAACTAGACTTTGGTGCGTATTTTGAAGCATAAAAAAGCCTACTTTAAGGGATCAACTCAAAGCAGGCAATTCTTGACTAAACCAAACCAATACTAAATAATTTACATGTAAGAACGTTAAAGGGGGTATTATTGTTTGTCACCAATTTTATAGTGTAGCATGTCACTTTTTTTAACGCTTTTTTCTGGTGAGATTAAAGCTTATTTTCTTCAAATTTATACCTTACAAAACCTTCAATAGCTTCATATTCTGCAAGGCCTAAATTATTATATCTATCTGCGGTATCTTTATTTCTATCTTCTGCCCGCTGCCAGAACTCTCTTTCATCACTTCCGGGGAACATAGCGCTATCTTTTTGAGACTGATGCTTAAAAATGGCATTTCGCTTTCTATTCATATCTTTGGGCCCAATGGGAACCGCCATTTCCATATCTGAGATATCCCATTCTTGCCAAGCTCCGCGGTATAACCATACATAACAATCTTTAATCCAATCAACTTTATCTTTAACCAATCTATCTATAGCAGCATAAACCACTTGTAAACAAACCCTATGGGTTCCATGGGGATCTGATAAGTCACCGGCAGCAAAAATTTGATTGGGTTTTATTTTATTTAATAAGTCGTACGTAATTTGAATATCTTCTTCACCTGCAGGTTTTTTCTTGATGGCTCCAGTTTCGTAGAAAGGCAAGTTTAAAAAGTGGGCATTTTTTTCGTCTACGCCACAATATCTGCAGGCAGCTAGTGCTTCTCCTTTTCTAATAAGACCTTTAAACTTTTGAATTTCTGGTTGGTCTATATCTCCCGGATGCTTTTTCTTCATAAACTCCCTCACTTTTTTAGCTAGCTGATCCATTTCTGTCTCTGCTTCATTTGAGCTTACAATTTCTTTAGCAAAATCTAAAAATCTAATTACCTCGTCATCAAAAACTGCAATATTTCCTGAGGTTTGATAGGCTACATGCACATCGTGTTGTTGGTCTACCAAACGCAAGAGGGTTCCTCCCATTGAAATTACATCATCATCTGGGTGCGGACTAAATATAACAGAGGTCTTTGGAAAAGGGTTTGCTCTTTCTGGTCTATTACTATCATCGTGATTAGGTTTGCCACCTGGCCAGCCTGTAATGGTTCTTTGTAATTGATTAAATACTTTTAAGTTAATTTCTTCTGCAGAACCTATTTCGGCAACCAAATTACCCATTCCATATTCGTTATAGTCTTCATTGGTAATCTTAAGAATAGCTTTGCTTAGTTTTTCAGATAACCAAATCACTGCTTTTTTTATCAGTGTATCATCCCAACTACATTCTGAGACTAACCAAGGCGTATTAATTCTGGTTAACTTAGAAGCAGCAGCCGTATCAACAATAAAAGTACAATCTGCATGATTTTGCAAGAAAGTAGCTGGAATAGATTCTTTGATTTTTCCCTCTACGGCTTCTCTGATGATGGAAGCTTTTCCTTCACCCCATGCCATGAGAAAAATTTTCTTTGCAGCCAAAATGGTTCCTACCCCCATGGTTATAGCACGAAAAGGAACATTTTCTTCTCCAAAAAAATCGCTGGCAGCGTCTAGTCTTGTAATCTTGTCAAGTCTTATTAAACGGGTTTTACTATTCACAGAAGAACCAGGTTCATTAAATCCAACATGCCCCGTTCTGCCTATTCCAAGAATTTGAATATCAATACCTCCATGCTCCTCAATACGTTTTTCATAAGATTCACAGTATGCTTTTACTTCATCAGGTGCCAAAGTACCGTCTGGCACCATAATATTATTTTCTTCAATATCTACGTGATTAAAAAGGTGCTCATCCATAAAGCGCCGGTAACTTTGCATGGCCTCTGGATTCATTGGATAGTACTCATCAAGATTAAAGGATATAACATTTTTAAAACTAAGCCCTTCTTCTTTATGAAATTGGACTAAATAATCATAAACTTTAGTAGGACTAGATCCCGTTGCCAAACCTAACACGGCATATTCCCCTTGCAACGTTTTTTCCTTAATACAATCTGCAATTTGCTTTGCAATATAAAAAGAGGCCGTTTGAGAGTTATCGTATACAAGTGTTTCAATCTTCTCGAATTTTTTAGATTCCAGATCAAACGTCATACTTTTTCCAGTAGTTTCTTGATTATTTTGCATACCCTTTATGTTTAAAAAATTATCTTTACTAAGCTTAAATCTGTGTCAAAGTACGTGTAAAAAATTCTAGTTTGCAATTTTTTGCAGTTTTTTTTGCAGTTTTTTTCTATTTATAGCGATTAGCTATGTTATATTTGCAACTATTAACTGTTTTATATGTTAAAAGAAGAAAGACATCAAGTTATTTTAAATGAAGTGCATATCCATAACAGGGTTTTGCTGCCCGATATTGCGGAAATCCTCAATGTTTCTGTAGATACAGTACGAAGGGATGTCAAAGAATTGCACGGTAAAAAGAAACTTAAGAAAGTACATGGAGGAGCGGTTTCCTTAGGTTTTAATATCTATAATTACAAAGAGGAAGATATTTATCTGCATCCTAAAAAAACCATTATCGCGCAAAAAGCAGTAAATCTATTAAAAGATGGTCATGTGGTATTGATAGATGGTGGTACAACGAATCTTGAAATTGCAAGAATGTTACCTCCTAAGCTTAAGTTAACTTTTTTTACTCCGAGTCTTCCAGTTGCTATGCAATTATTAGCACATCCTAATTCCCGGGTAATTTTTATAGGAGGCGAACTTTCAAAAGATGCACAGGTGTCTATAGGAGGTACTGCCATAACAATGCTAGCAGATATAAGACCAGATATATGTTTCCTTGGAACAGGATATCTTGATCCAGTAAGAGGTCTCACAGAGTTTGATTGGGAAATAATACAGTTAAAAAGAGCCATGATTAAAGCCGCTAAAAAAACGGTGCTTTTAACTATTTCAGATAAATTAAACTCATCTCAACGATATAAAACCTGTGATCTTGATAGGATGGATACACTTATTACCGAACTGAATCCAGACTCTGAAGAATTGAAACCATTTAGAAACGACACGACTCATTTCCTGTAAGCCTATGAAAAAGCATAGAACAATCACAGAAGAAGCTTCTTTGTATAATGAATTAGAATCTATGGCAACCATGGATATTCTTTTGAATATTAATAATGAAGATAAGAAGATAGCAGACGCGGTATGCAGTGTTACTCCTCAAATAGCGAAATTGGTAGATATGCTTGCAGAACGTTTTGAAAATGGCGGCCGATTATTTTATATTGGAGCAGGCACCAGTGGTAGGCTAGGGGTACTAGATGCTTCAGAAATTCCTCCTACGTTTGGCTTGCCACATGACCGCGTTATAGGATTAATTGCTGGCGGGGATGGTGCTATTAGGAAAGCAGTAGAATTTGCAGAAGATGATACATTACAGGCTTGGAAAGATTTGTCAATGCATACTATTAACAAAAATGATACGGTGGTAGGTATTGCAGCCTCAGGCACTACACCATACGTATTAGGAGGTGTTAAAGCGGCCAGAGAACATGGAATACTTACAGCAGGTATCACTAATAATCCCGGTTCACCATTGGCAAAATCAACAGACATACCTATAGAAGTAATGGTAGGTCCGGAATTTGTTACAGGAAGTACCCGGATGAAAAGCGGGACTTCTCAAAAGTTGGTCTTAAATATGATTTCTACCGCACTCATGATTAAAATAGGTCGTGTAAAGGGCAACAAAATGGTGAATATGCAACTTAGTAATAATAAGTTGGTAGATCGCGGTATTCGTTATATCATGGAAGAATTGGAAGTCTCCAAGGAAGAAGCGGGGATTTTATTAAAAAAGCATGGTTCTGTTAAAGAAGCAATTACAGCAAAAAATAAGTAAATTCATTAATTTTCACATCTTTTTCCTTCAAATTTGTTGTTTTAATAATTTGAATTTTAGACATCTACAGTATTTAAGCTAGGTATCAAATGGTCTGTAAGAGCAGATTTAATTCGTTTTTAGCGTAGGCGAAAATCATATTCTTAGAATTTTACAACAAAACTACCTGTACTTACAACACTTTTTTTATAATTACCACTTTCTCCACTATCTTGTAGTTACCAAATTATGAATATTAAAAAGCCCTTATGGTGTGAATACTAAAATTTAGTGTTTCACACTTTTAACCTAAATAGTAAAAAGGTAATTTTTTTGACGTAGCTACGTATAGCTAAAAATTTGTTGGAAACTTTACCTTATACAGATAACCTTATGCGACCTACTTATAGAATACTGAAA
>NZ_JBBEXD010000009.1:0-194198 GCF_037782385.1 Ascidiimonas meishanensis | reverse complement strand
GTAAAGCGGGTGCAAATATAAAACTATTAAATTACTAATTCCAAACCTTTTCTGAAAAATAATGAATCTTTTTTTTAAGAACTTAGAAATCAGTCTGTACGACTTACGTATATAACTAAAAAAGGACTATAAAGTTAATACTTTTTAAGCTGCTGTGCAATTAATTTTTTGTAGATTTTTTTGAAGACCACTTATCTGTAAGGTTTATATAATCAAATGCTAAAACAGTAGGTTGTTTTTCAAGCTTGCCAGAGGCAAAAGCTCTTTGAAGTATATCTTCAATTAAATAATCTTCCTGTACATTCTCTGGCGCATACTTTTCTTTTAGTGAGATGTTAAATGCTTTCGCAGTAGTATTATACCAAAATGCCCGCCAACCACTTCTCAATTCTTTGATAAGTTCAAAAGCTGACTTTCCAGTTTGACGATGAATTAACTTGATAAGTATTTGCCCTTCTGTACGTGTTAGTTTCTTCAATTCAGCAGAGAATTCATCCTCTATATACCGCTGTATAATCTTTGTATATTTCTTTCTTTTTCTTTTTGATTTTATTTGATCCAGCCTTTCAGTTAGAGTGGTAAGTCGGTCTGCCGCAAGTTTTGCATAAGGATATACTTTTATCGTTTTTCGTCTCAAAATAAAATACCTCAGCCTTTCTTTACGATTTGTAAAATGTAATCTACCAAAAATATAAACGCCCTCTAAATCTATTGAAGTTCGCAAAATAGAATCGCCCTCTAACAAAATATACTCCTTTTCTGAAAGAGAATCTATTTTCTTTTCAGGTATCTGCCCATACATAGTAAGGCTTGAAGCCAGATAAAACAAAAGGAATATCCTTTTCATTCTTTAATACTTTCTAAAACCATTTCAAAAATACTTTATTCCTATAAACGTAACTATTAATTGTTTGTGAATATTGTTATTTTAGCTGCTTAAATTTTTAATACATGAGTGAAAATAAAATATTAAATCAAAAATCTCTTAAGTTTTTAGAAACTTACCTTAATAATGCAGCTCCGACAGGTTATGAATGGGAAGGGCAAAAAATATGGATGGACTATCTAAAACCTTACGTGGATACTTTTATTACAGACACCTATGGAACCGCAGTAGGTGTTATTAATCCAGAAGCTGCTTTTAAGGTAGTCATTGAAGGGCATTCTGATGAGATTTCATGGTACGTAAATTATATCACAGATGATGGTCTTATATATGTTATTAGAAATGGAGGTAGTGATCATCAAATTGCTCCTTCAAAATGGGTTGATATCCATACAGACCAAGGAATTGTAAAAGGTGTTTTTGGATGGCCCGCAATCCATACGAGAAATTCAAGCAAAGAAGAGCCTCCCAAATTAGATAATATTTTTATTGATGTAGGTGCTAAAAACAAAGAGGAAGTTGAAGAGTTAGGGGTTCATGTAGGTTGTGTAATTACTTACCCAGATACTTTTCACATTTTAAACAAAGATAAATTTGTTTGTAGAGCAATTGACAACCGTGCGGGTGGATTTATGATTGCTGAAGTTGCTAGACTTTTATTTGAAAATAAAGTTAAACTTCCTTTTGGTTTATATATTACCAATTCTGTGCAGGAAGAGATTGGCCTTCGAGGTGCAGAAATGATTACCCAAACTATTAAACCTAATGTGGCAATTGTTACTGATGTAACTCATGATACCACTACACCCATGATTGATAAAAAGAAACAAGGCCATACTGAGATGGGTAAAGGCCCTGTGATATCATATGCCCCTGCCGTTCAAAATAAACTTAGAGAGCGTATTATCAAAACCGCTGAAGCTAAGAAAATTCCTTTCCAGCGAATGGCTTCTTCAAGATATACTGGAACAGATACAGACGCTTTTGCTTACAGCAACGGAGGTGTTTCATCGGCATTGATCTCTCTTCCTTTAAGATATATGCATACTACCGTTGAAATGGTTCATCGTGATGATGTTGAAAATGTAATTCGTTTAATCTATGAGACTCTTCTCGAGATAAAAAACGGAGAAACATTTAGCTATTTTGAATAATTTTTGAAACCCTGCCATGTGCAGGGTTCTTTTTTTAATTATCTCCTCAAAATGAAGAATACTATTTCTGAACAAACTGCTGATTTTAAGCATCTTTAAAAAAAATCGCCAGAGCCCTTTTGGAGATGCTTGCATTACGGCTATCGTATTTTAAAAAATACTAGGTAAATTAAAAAAGGGTCATAAACTGACCCTTGAACATTTTTTAAAGTTTGTGAACTATTAATCCTTAGTTAACTAACTTTTCTCATCTATTATTTTTTGCACTACCTCTGGATTCAACAAGGTAGATATATCGCCAAGATTCGTAGTATCATTACTAGCAATTTTCCTCAAAATTCGTCGCATAATTTTACCACTTCTTGTTTTAGGCAATCCAGGAACAAACTGAATTTTGTCTAATTTGGCAATTGGGCCAATATGATCTGCTATTTGTTGATTGATCTCTTTCCGTAAGTTCTCACGATCTCTACTTTCACCAATTTCTTTCAAGATGACAAAACCATATAATGCATTTCCTTTAACATCATGGGGAAATCCAACAATTGCAGATTCTGCTACGGCTGGATGCTCATTTATAGCATCTTCTATTGGAGCAGTACCTAAGTTATGCCCTGATACAATAATCACATCATCTACTCTTCCAGTAATTCGGTAGTAACCTACTTCATCACGTAAAGCTCCGTCTCCTGTAAAATAATGTCCTTGAAAGGCTGAGAAATAGGTGTTTCGATAGCGTTCATGATCTCCCCATATAGTTCTAGCCATAGAAGGCCAAGGAAATTTTACACAGAGTCTACCCTCTACTTGATTGCCTTTTATTTCAGCTCCTTTTTCATTCATTAAAGCTAGCTGAATTCCAGGTAAAGGCAAAGTGGCATAAGTGGGTTTGGTTGGCGTTACATAAGGAATGGGAGATATCATAATACTGCCTGTTTCGGTTTGCCACCAAGTATCTACAATAGGGCTCTTTTTATTGCCTACATGATCATTATACCAATGCCAGGCCTCCTCATTTATTGGTTCACCAACGGTACCCAAAACCTTTAAGGAAGAAAGATCATGTTTGTCTACATACTCCAATGACTCTTTTGCTAGTGCTCTAATAGCTGTAGGAGCCGTATAAAATTGTGTGATTTTATGTTTTTCTACTATTTCCCAAAATCTACTATAATCAGGAAATGAAGGAACACCTTCAAACATTACTGTGGTAGCTCCATTAGCTAATGGGCCATAAAGTATATAAGAGTGCCCTGTAATCCAGCCAATATCTGCTGTACACCAATAAATATCATCTTCACGGTATTGAAATACATTTTTAAAAGTGAAAGCAGTATTTACCATATAACCACCTGTGCTATGTACCATCCCTTTAGGTTTACCGGTAGAGCCAGAAGTATATAAAATGAAAAGCGGGTCTTCGGCATCCATTATTTCAGCAGAATATTCAGCATAAGCCTCATCTAGCAATGGCTGAAGCCACATATCTCTTTCTTCTTTCATGTAAATTTCTTCCTCAGTACGCTTTACAACCAACACGCTTTCTACACAGGAACAATTCTTAAGTGCTTCATCTACAATCGGTTTTAAAGGAATGGTTTTATTTCCTCTAAAAGATCCGTCTGAAGTAATAACCATTTTACAGGTAGAGTCATTAATTCTAGAGGCTAATGCCTGAGATGAAAAGCCCGCAAAAACTACAGAATGAATAGCTCCTATTCTTGCACAGGCTAAAACAGCTACGGCTAATTCTGGAATCATTGGCAGATAAATACATACCCTATCTCCTTTTTCTACTCCCTTTTCCTTGAGCACATTTGAGAATTTACATACTCGTTCATACAATTGAGCGTACGAAATATGAACTGCTGCTTCGTTAGGATTATTAGGTTCCCAAAGAATCGCTGTTTTTTCATGTCTTATTGGTAAATGACGATCTATACAATTCTCTGTAATGTTCAGTTTTGCTCCTTCAAACCATTTTATCTCTGGCTTATTGAAATCCCAACTCAATACATTATTCCATTTTTTTCTCCAAACAAAATGCTCTTCTGCAATTTCTTCCCAGAACTGTTCTGGATTCCGTACAGATCTGCGATATACATGAAAATACTCTTCAAAACTTTTTATGTGGTAATTACTCATTTTTATAAAAGCGACTATTTAAAATTAAGGTTACAATTTAAGAAAATTATGAAAAGGGTGATTTTTCTAAATTAAAATTTTAATGATGCTCAACCGGACTGCCAGTATCATTAGGGATTCTAATGTTTTCTATCATCTCTTGTATTTCAATAGGTGGTCTTGCTGTAAAGTGAGAAATCACAATTGCTACAAGAAAATTTACTATCATGCCCAAAGTTCCAAAACCTTCCGGTGAAATACCAAACCACCAATGATCTGGTCCATTTGTTTCAAGATTACCTATCCATCCCAGTTTAAATCTTGCTATGTAATAGATAGTGAATCCAAGACCCGAAATCATCCCAGAAATAGCACCTTCTTTATTCATTCTTTTGGAGAAAATTCCCATTACAATTGCTGGAAAGAATGATGATGCTGCCAACCCAAATGCTAGGGCAACTACAGATGCTACAAAACCAGGAGGGTGTATTCCAAAATAGCCTGCTACAATTACCGCAACAATTGAAGATAGCCGTGCTATTAAGAGTTCTTTTTTATCAGAGATGCGGGGAAAAAACTGTTTCTTAATCAAATCATGTGACACAGATGTTGAAATAACCAATAAAAGTCCCGCAGCAGTAGATAGTGCAGCTGCAAGACCACCTGCTGCTACCAAGGCAACAACCCAATTTGGTAATTGTGCAATTTCTGGATTTGCTAATACCATAATATCTCTATCTATGTAAAGTTCATTGGGTCCTTTTGTAGGATTGGTAATCAAGCGTTCTCCATTAACTCCTCTTACGTTTTCAAAAATAGGTTTTCCAGTAAGAGCTGCTCCCGGCAGATATTGAATCTTACCATCGTTGTTTTTATCTACCCATCCTATTAATCCTGTATCTTCCCATTTAGTAAACCAAGAAGGAATTTCTTTATAGGATGTGTTTTCAACGGTTTTCATTAGGTTAGTTCTTGCAAATACAGCAATAGCAGGAGCTGTTGTATAGAGAATGGCAATAAACAATAAGGCATATCCGGCAGATTTTCGGGCATCTTTTACTTTTGGAACTGTAAAAAAACGTATTATTACATGGGGTAGTCCAGCTGTTCCCATCATTAATGCCGCTGTTATAAAGAATACATCTATCTTAGATTTGGTACCATTAGTATATGCAGTAAAACCTAAGTCGGTCATCAAACCGTCAAGTTTATCCAACAGGTAGACTCCATCTTGTCCCTGAGCTCCAAAACCTATTTGAGGTATAGGATTTCCTGTAGCCATTATAGAAATAAATATTGCAGGAACCATAAAGGCAAATATTAGGATACAATATTGCGCTACTTGTGTATAAGTAATTCCTTTCATACCGCCTAAAAAAGCATACAGTAGTACGAGTGCCATCCCAACATAAACTCCTATGTCAATATCTACATCTAAAAAGCGTGAAAAAACGACTCCTACTCCCCGCATTTGTCCGGCAACATAGGTGAAAGAAACAAAAAGTGCTGCCACTACTGCCACAGTTCTTGCTACATTAGAATAATACCTGTCTCCTATAAAATCTGCTACTGTAAACTTTCCAAACTTACGTAAATATGGGGCTAATAATAACGCTAACAAAACATAACCTCCGGTCCAGCCCATTAAGTAAACGGAGCCATCATAACCGGAAAAAGCGATAATCCCTGCCATTCCTAAAAATGAAGCTGCAGACATCCAGTCTGCTGCAGTAGCCAGTCCATTTGCCAGAGGGGAAACTCCGCCTCCTGCAATATAAAAATCTTTAGTAGATCTTGCTCTAGACCAAATGGCAATGATAATATATAAAAGAAAGGTGATACCTACTATGATAAAGGTCCATTTTTGTATACTCATAAAGATTCTTTTATTCTTGAACTTTGAATTTTTTGTCTAGTTTATTCATCAGAAAAACATACACAAAAATCAGTATTACAAAAACATAAATAGCACCTTGTTGTGCGAACCAAAAGCCTACTTTAAATCCTCCTATTTTAAAATCATTTAACGCATCTACCCATATAATTCCAAATCCGAAAGAAACCAAAAACCAAATAGAAAGCAAAACGGTAAGATACCTTAGATTATATCTCCAGTATTTTTTCCGATCTAGCTCATTCATCGTATTAATTTTTAAGAATTGTATTTAAGTAATTAAGTACGTTTTGCTCAATTCTAGTAGTCATATTATCAACTTTTGCTTTCTTAAAAGGCTCCCCCATTATTTGTTCGTATAATTCTATATATCTCTTAGAAACAGAATTTATATACTCATCTGTCATTTCTGGGACTTGCTGCCCTTCTTTGCCTTGAAAACCATTTTCTATAAGCCATTGCCTTACAAATTCCTTGGAGAGCTGCTTTTGTTGCTCACCTTTTGATTGTCTTTCCTCATAACCGTCTTGATAAAAATATCGAGAAGAATCTGGAGTGTGAATTTCATCAATTAATACGATGGTTCCGTTAGCCATTTTTCCAAATTCATACTTGGTATCCACTAGAATTAAACCTTGTTTTGCTGCTATCTGTGTTCCTCTTTCAAAAAGTTTTCTAGTGTACATTTCCAATTGCTCGTATTCATTTGCATCTACAATGTTCCGAGAAAGAATTTCATCTTTGGAAATATCTTCATCATGGTCACCATGTGCTGCTTTAGTAGCAGGGGTAATTATGGGGATTGGAAATTTGTCATTTTCCTTCATTCCATCTGGCATAACCACACCGCACAGACTTCTTTTTCCCGCTTTGTATTCCCGAGCTGCATGACCAGACATATAACCCCTAATCACCATTTCTATTTTATAAGGTTCACATTTATGTCCAATTGCCACATTGGGATCAGGAGCAGCGATGAGCCAGTTGGGAACAATATCTCTTGTAGCCTCCATCATTTTTGTAGCTATTTGATTCAGTATTTGCCCTTTGTAGGGAATTCCTTTAGGCATAACTACATCAAAAGCAGAAAGCCTATCGGTAGCAATCATTATAAGCAAATCATTCTCAAGAGTGTACACTTCTCTGACTTTGCCTCTATAAATATCTTTTAGTAGTGGAAATTTAAAATTAGTGTGGGTAATTGTCCCTGACATTTTTTTGAGTTTAAACGTTGCTGTGTTCTATACTTTTATAGGCTTCAATAATATTTTTAACCAAGCGGTGACGAATTACGTCTTTATCATCTAGGTATACAATAGAAATACCCGGGACATCTTTTAAAACTAACAAAGCTTCTTTGAGTCCTGAGATTACCCGTCTTGGTAAATCTATTTGTCCGGGATCACCGGTTATCATAAATTTTGCCTGTTTCCCCATTCTGGTAAGAAACATTTTCATTTGGGCATGGGTAGTATTTTGTGCTTCGTCTAAGATTACAAAAGCTTTATCTAGGGTACGACCTCTCATAAATGCCATTGGCGCAATTTGAATAGTACCATTCTCAATATAATTCTGTAGCTTCTCGGATGGTATCATATCCCGAAGTGCATCATACAAAGGTTGCATGTAAGGGTCTAGCTTTTCTTTTAAATCTCCTGGTAAGAACCCCAGATTCTCCCCCGCTTCTACAGCAGGTCTTGTGAGAATAATACGTTTAACTTGTTTTTCTTTTAAGGCTTTTACCGCTAAGGCTACTCCCGTGTATGTTTTTCCTGTTCCTGCGGGGCCAATCGCAAAAACCATATCATTATGTTTCATTTGTTCAACCAGTTTTCGCTGGTTAGCCGTTTGAGCCCTAATGAGTCTTCCGCTAACGCCATGAACCAATACTTCACCACTTTCTGAAGAAGTTTCATAATCTTCTTTACTATTGCTGGTAAGTATACGCTCTATAGTATTTTCATCGAGCTTATTAAATTTGGCATAATGCGCAGTAAGCATGTCCAGTCTAAGGTCAAATTCTTCCAACAGCTCTTCTTCACCGTAAGCTGTAATTTTATTACCTCGGGCTACAATTTTTAGTTTTGGAAAATACTTTTTTAAAAGGGTGATGTTGATATTTTGATGCCCAAAAAATTCTCTGGGGCTAATCTCGGTAAGTTCAATTATTAGTTCATTCAAAAGCCAATTGATTAAGTTAGTTTATCCCTTTTTGTTTTATTAGATTTGCAAAACAAACATACGCAAAAATCATTCTTTAAATTTAAAAAAATATCAACAGTTTTACAATGGCGATCATTACTTTAACCACTGATTTTGGTATGAAAGATCACTATGTAGGAGCCATTAAGGGAGGCATCTATTCAGAACTGGATTCTGTCAATATTGTTGATATCTCTCATTTAATTAGTCCTTTTAATATTACTGAAGCTTCTTATATTATTAAAAATGCCTACAAAAGTTTTCCCGCAGGCACTATTCATATTATTGGTATAGATGGAGAACTCACACCCGAAAACCGGCATATTGCGGTATATCTTGATGGCCATTATTTTGTATGTTCAGATAACGGTATCATGTGCTTGCTTACACAGGAAATTATTCCGCAAAAAATAGTAGAAATTAACATTCACGATCATATAGAAAGTAGTTTCCCTGTCATGGATGTTTTTGTAAAGACAGCCACCCATCTGGCACGGGGAGGAACTTTGGAGGTAATAGGCAAACCTATTGATAAAATAAAACAGATTATTGATCTTAAACCTGTTATTAATACTAACGGTACGCAGATTTTAGGCAGCGTTTTATACATAGATAATTACGGAAATGTGGTAACTAATATTACTCGGAAATTATTCATCGAAATAGGTAAGGGAAGATCTTTTGAGATTCTAGCGCGCACTTATAAATTTAGGAATATTTATAATAGGTATAGTGATGCAATCAATTTTTCTATAGAGAAAGCGATGAGGGATGAAGATGGTAAAAAACTGGCTATTTTTAACTCCGCAGATTACTTAGAATTAGCTATTTATAAAAGTAATCCCGTTACCGTTGGTGGAGCAAACACTTTATTTGGCTTACATTTTAGAGATCCGGTAACTATCAATTTTGAAAAACAATAATAGATAAAAATGTTCATAAGAATTGTAAAAATGGAATTTAAGGTAGATAAGATATCTCTTTTCTTGGCTAATTTTGAGGCAAATAAGGAGCGTATTCGGGCATTTGAAGGTTGTAGTTTTTTAGAGCTGTATCAATCAAAAACAACTCCTGAAATATTTTTTACATATAGTTACTGGGAATCAGAAGCGGCTTTGGAAAATTATCGTAACTCTAAACTATTTCAAGAGGTCTGGAAGAAAACGAAAGCATTATTCGCGGGGAAACCAGAAGCTTGGAGCCTAGACCGTATTGAAAGTCTTCCCTAGTACTGCTTCTTTTCAAACATTGTTAATATAAAAATAGAAATATGTATGCCATTTTAAAAAAAGAGATCCGCTCGTTTTTCGCCTCACCAGTGGGATATTTGGTGATCTCTTTATTTCTAATTCTAAACGGACTCTTTTTATGGGTTTTTAAAGGTGAATTCAACATATTTGACTATGGATTTGCAGATCTGTCTGCTTTTTTTACATTAGCACCCTGGATTTTGATCTTTTTAATTCCTGCTATTACTATGAAAAGTTTTTCAGAAGAAAATAAAATGGGGACATTAGAATTACTATTAACCAAACCCTTAAGCACGTTACAAATTGTCTTAGGAAAATATTTAGGGGTATTCGTATTAAGTCTGATTGCACTTCTTCCTACCCTACTCTATGTTTTCACCGTTTGGAAATTAGGAAATCCGGAAGGAAATATAGATTTAGGCAGCACTTTTGGATCTTATGCAGGATTGATTTTTTTAATGATGTCTTATACCGCTATTGGTGTTTTCTCTTCTATTCTTACTGATAACCAAATAGTTGCTTTTATTCTTGGTGTATTTATATGTTTCGTATTCTATTTTGGCTTTGAGGGAATGGCAGATTTAGCAAACGTAGATTTCGCTATTGAAAAATGGGGAATGAAATCACATTTTGAAAGTATGGGTAGAGGGGTCATTGATACGAGAGATTTGATCTATTTCCTATCACTCACTGGATTTTTTATTTTCGTTACCTCTTCTTTTCTAAAAAACAAATCAGAGGTATGAAGGCAAAGAAAAATATATTCATCAAAATTGCAATAGCTTTTGTTATTCTCATTGCCATAAACGTGCTTGCTGGAACATTTTCACAACGATTTGATCTTACTAAGGATAAAAGATATACCTTATCTGACGCTACAAAAAGTATTCTTGCTAAAGCAACACAACCTATTGTTATTGATGTGTTGTTAGAAGGTGATTTCCCTTCTGAATTTAAAAAGTTACAAATGGAAACACAGCAGTTGCTCAAAGAATTATCTGCAGTAAATTCCAATATTAAATATACATTTCTCAATCCGGTAAAAGATTCTCAAAACTCAGATCAAGTTGTAGTAGAATTGAATCAATTAGGCTTGACTCCAGCTAATATCACCGTAGAAGAAGGCGGTAAAGTTACCCAAGAAGTAATTTTCCCTTGGGCAATGGCCTATATAGATGAAACAAAACCAGTACGTATTCCTTTGCTAAAGAATAAATTAGGAGCAGATAGTGAAACTAGAGTAAATAATTCTATTCAACAATTAGAATATGCATTTGCTAGCGCCATAAAGAAGTTGTTAATTACAGATAAGAAAAAAATTGCCATTATTAAGGGTAATGGTGAATTAGAGGATATTTACTTAGCAAATTTTTTGGGTGAATTAAGTGGTTCTTATCATTTAGCTCCTATCACCTTAGATTCTGTGGCTAAAAATCCCCAAAAAACGTTGGCGCTTTTAAATGGCTATGATTTAGCTATTGTTGCGAAACCCACAGAAGCATTTAGTGATTCTGAGAAATATGTAATGGACCAATATACTTTGCAAGGCGGCAAATCCCTTTGGTTAATAGATCAGGTAACCGCTGAAATGGATAGTCTTTATGCTAACCAAGGTAAAACTATTGCTTTTCCCAGAAACCTTAATTTGAATGACTTCTTTTTCAAATATGGAGTGCGCGTTAATCCGGTTTTATTGAATGATATGTATTTCACACAAATTGTATTAGCTACAGGAGAAGGTAATAATACACAATACAATCCGGTGCCATGGGTGTATTATCCTATGGTTTTTTCTCCAGAAAACCATCCTATTAATACAAATATTGAGGCATTACGCTTTCAATTTGCTAATACTATAGACACCCTAGCTAATGGAATTAATAAAACCGTCTTATTACGATCATCCCCATTATCTAAACCCATAGGGACGCCTACAGAAATTAATTTGGATATTATTAGCAATCCGCTACCAAAAGAGACTTATAATGACGGATTAAAGCCGTTAGCAGTATTATTGGAAGGATCATTTACTTCTGTTTTTAAAAACCGAGTAAAACCTTTTAAGTTAAAAGACACCAAAGAAGAGGGATTGCCTTCTAAGATGATTATCATTGCAGATGGAGATTTGATAAAAAATCAAATAAGGCAAGGAAATCCTCTAGAATTAGGGTATGATAAATGGACCAATAATTTTTATGGAAATAAGGAATTCCTTTTGAACTGCGTAAATTATTTGCTGGAGGACACCGGACTTATAAACATTCGGTCTAAAAAAATCATCATTCCTTTTTTAGATAAAGAAAAAGTAAGCGCTCAAAAAACGGGCTGGTTACTTGTAAATGTGGCACTTCCATTAGTAATTCTTGCCATTTTTGGTAGTCTCTTTCACGTATATCGAAAGAAAACATATGCGGTCTGAATGTTAATAAGTTATTTTCGATAAAATACGCATTTCAAATATATTTGTAAAACGAAGTAAATAAACATTTCAATGAAATTTATAGTATCAAGTTCTTATCTCCTAAAACAGTTACAAGTACTGGGTGGAGTGATTAATAATAGTAATACCTTACCTATTCTTGACAATTTTCTTTTTGAACTTTCAGAGAATAAATTGGTGGTATCTGCTTCTGATCTTGAAACTACCATGAGCACGGTATTAGAAGTAGATTCTACTTCGGAGGGAAATATTGCAGTTCCTGCAAAGTTGTTATTAGATATTCTTAAAACTTTTCCTGAACAACCTTTAACTTTTGTTGCTGAGAAAAATAACACCATAGAAATCAGTAGTAACCACGGTAAATATGCACTGGCTTATGCAGATGGCACAGAATTTCCAAGTGCTGTAAATCTTTCGGATCCTAGTTCTACTACTATTATTGGAGATATTCTAGCCACCGCGATTACAAAAACTATTTTTGCAGCTGGCAATGACGATTTAAGACCTGTGATGAGCGGCGTCTTTTTCCAATTTTCTCCAGAAGGATTGATTTTTGTTTCTACCGATGCGCATAAATTGGTAAAGTATCAACGATCTGATGTGAAGGCTTCTCAAGTAGCGGAGTTTATCATGCCCAAAAAACCTTTGAATCTTTTAAAAGGAATTCTTGCTGGAAGTGAAACCGATGTCACCATTGATTACAATGAAAGCAACGCTAAATTTACCTTTGATAATACAGAATTAATATGTCGCTTAATTGATGGGAAGTATCCTAATTATGAAGCAGTTATTCCTAAGGAAAATCCAAATAAATTAAGCATACACCGTAATCAGTTTTTAAGCTCTGCAAAACGGGTAAGCATTTTTTCAAATAAAACTACCCACCAGATCCGTTTAAAGATAGCAGGTGCAGAATTAAATATATCTGCAGAAGATATTGACTATAGCAATAAAGCAGAAGAAAGGCTTACGTGTAGTTACTCTGGAGATGATATGCAAATTGGCTTTAACTCACGTTTTTTAGTTGAAATGCTGTCAAACCTAAATTCAGACGAAATAACTCTTGAAATGAGTTTACCTAATCGTGCCGGTATACTTACTCCTGTAGATGGTCTGGATGAAGGTGAGCATATTACCATGTTGGTAATGCCAGTCATGCTCAATAACTAGTATATTTTTAAGTGTTAAATAGTACTCAGGTACCATTCAAACCGCCTTTTAAGGCGGTTTTTTCATTAAATATCTATGTGTTACCAGAGTATTAAACGTTTATTTACTTAACTTGAAGACTTTAAATCAAGGCAGCTTATTTTCTCTTTAAGAATTCTCTTTTTTTATCCTTGCCTTTCTTTTTATCCCTTCCGCCGCTTCTCTCTCGTTTTGCAGCATCCAGAGTTTCGGCTTTTACCTTATTCATAGGATTTGTAAGATGAGATAAGGAAGGAGTCTTAGCTAACACATCCTGAGTGTCAAATATTTCATTTACAGGAACTTTGGCAATTCCTTTTTTACGTCCAATATCATCTAATTTATGCATTGATTCTGAGAACACTGCCATAGTGCTTTCATCTTTTCTAAAATCTCTTCGTTTGCTTGTATCGGGTACACTGCTTACAACTTTTGGATTGGATGCAGCCTTTCGTGGCACTTCTGCACTTTGAGCCTCGGCTAACGAAGTATCCGGCTGGTTTGCTGTGATTTCCGGCAACGGTTGAACTCCTTCATAATCGGTAAAAAGACTTTTCAAAGCAGTATTGAGTTCAGCATCAAACTTGGCACTGGCAGCCCGTTTCCGTTCATCGCCCGATGCCGATTGAAAATCTAACTCATATTCTGTTCTTTCACCGGTATTTGCAGCAACAGCATTACCAGGAGGCGTTTGTAAAGGTTCTGTTTGAAGTAAATTAGCAAAGGCATCAAGAACTATTGTCTCTTCTTTTACCTCTTGAATATCTGATACGAACATTTCGCCTATAACTCTTTGGTAATTTTGATTGAATTCCTGATAGCTAGAACCTTCAATTTGCCTTAAAAAGTTAAGTTGGTCTTTATCCAGTTCCTGTCGACCCGGTGAGAATTGTGGGTGTCGTGATGTAATTAATACACCCGCACCCTCAGGAGAATCAAAATATAAAGCATGCGTCTGAAACATAGTTTGTTTTGAGGCAAAACCAACAATATTCTCCTGATTGAAAATATCATCCCTATATCCTTGTTGCGTATTATTTTCTGGTTTCATTACTTATTATATTTTAAATTAATTATTATCTGTCTTTTAAATATCTAAAACTTGCTAAACTTTTTTTGTTGCTAATTTTCTTAGTTAACCCCCTAAAATCATTTAGGTATTGTTTATTACTTAAAATATAAGCAATTATTTAGATGTATTTGTTGAGAAACTTATCCCCCAAAAATTAAATCCCAAAGTCACCACAAAACTTAAAAGATTCCTATTCATGAAATTATTTTTGTGATAAACCCATTGATAGATATAGAAAAGGAACGTCTGAAGCAGGGAATATGTAATCTTCATGAAAAAATAAATCTTACCCCAGAAGATCATACAAGAACCAATATTCAATAGAACACCCAAGAACGCGTTGGCCTTATAGAAGCTACTGTCTAGCTTCCTGTAAATGATAGTTACAAAACCGTTACTATGATTCGCCAAAATGAGAACTCATATCCGGTGTTAAACCATTTTGGCATAATGACCCCGTTGAGAAAAGAAAAATCCAATTTATAAAAGCCGCAAATTAAATAGATTGATAAAACTTTGATCAGTGAATGCCAACAATTCACTATTGATAATGAATATATTAAACCATACTGCAATCAAGTACTGATGCTTAAAAGTAGAAAAGTTTAGTAAAAGAAGAAAAAAGAATTAGGGGGTTTACCGCTTTCTCAATACTTGTTAGCAATGTAATGTTATTAAACTCTAAATCTTTTAATCAAATGCAAAGTCTAAACAGATTATTACTTATCCTCTGTATTTTATATGGAATACAAGGCATTCAGAAAACTGAAAGTAAAATAAAATTTTTAATGCCTTATGCAAAGGTGCATACTTCAGGAGATAACCTTCAAATTGAAATGGATACGCTGCCTGATCCTGATAAAATTTTAGGTACTTATTATACGACCAATTTTTATAGCTACATGAAAGAAGGTTTTAATCTAAAAAAAGAAAAGCCTTTAGAAGAATTCAAATATTCTTTTGAATTCAAAACAGATGGTACGATCCATTTTACTGATTTATTTGAAGGACCGAGATGTAAAAACGGAATATTATTTTTAGAAAATGCAACATGGAAAGCAAAGGGTCATGATAAATACGTATTATCCTTTAAAGGTGAGTACTCCCTCACATCCTATTTTCATACACAATCAGAATATCTACTAGTGCTAGAAAATAATGGTGATTTTAAACTTCAATTAGTGAAAATTATTAAGAATATGGAGCAGAAAATGTGGGAGTAAGCCATAAAAAAGTCAATTGTAATGCCTTAACTACCAGAATATCTGAAATAGATTCCTCAAAAAGCACTTATCCAAGTACTAACAAGTGTTAGTGCTGTAATTAAAGACCCTCAAAGAATTAATACTTAGAGTACAAATATCTCTGATTTCTTCTTAATTCCTATAATATTCAAGAAATCTCAGATTAGAAATTAGCAGATGAGCTCATATAAAGTGGCAAATCTACCTATTATTAAGTAATTTCACGGTATCAATTATCTATACATAATTATTGTTTTGAATAAAGATTATACTGCGAAATGAAGAAACCATTTTTGATATTAGTGATACTATTTACTTTTTCTATTGGGTTTTCACAGAGTAAGACGGTAGAAAAAGATAGAATTATAGAAGATTTAAATGAAATTATACAAAATCTATCTCGGTATTATATCTATTTGGAAGAAAAAAATGTAGACCTAAACTGTATAAAGACTCATTATCAAAAAAGAATAGATACCCTCAAAACAGAAGAAGATACGGTACTTTTTTTTGAATACTTACTGGATGAATTTTACGATAATCATCTTACGCTTACTACCCATAGAAATTCTTCTTTTAGACTGTTTGCACCTATCTATACTGTTTTTGAAAATGGTAAATGGATAATTTCGCAGGTTTGGCAAACAAACATTGAAAAGTTACCTTACAATTTAATAGATGCCGAAATCATTAAAATTAATGATATAGACTTTCAGATTGCTATAGAGAATTTCCCAACATGCTGTCAGGATAAAAAAAATAAAGAAGTAAGAGAATGGATCGCTAACAAGACTTTGGCAGGTAGGTATAACAATAAAAGAGTAATCACTTTACGTTTATCTGACCTCCGAATAGTTAAACTTGATTTGGATCTTATCAAACTTAAAAATCATACAAAGCTACTCACATCAAAAATCATGAAAGATGTCGGAGTTATCAGAATTAATAATTCTCTAGGTAATGACAATCTGGTTACTGAATTTGATAAAGAATTAGGCAAGTTACTAGATACAAAAGGTATTATTATTGATTTAAGGAATACGGTATTTGGTGGAGATTCTTATGAGGCAAGAGGCATTATGAGTAGATTTATAAACGAGCCCAAACCTTATCAAAAACATTCATTCATAGCTACATCTCCAAACAACCCTAATATTGAGAGAAGTTGGGTAGAATACGTGACTCCCAGGCTAGAAACCTACAAAAAACCCATATTGATTTTAGTAGGTAGGTGGACAGGAAGTATGGGAGAAGGCCTCGCTATTGGATTTGAAGGTATGAAAAGAGGGCCAGTTGTGGGTACTAAAATGAGAAGGCTTGCAGGAGAAGTGTATGATTTTTCGTTTAAACATCAAAGATACAAGTATAAGATAGCTACCACCAAATTGTTTCATTTAAATGGTACTCTTAGGGAAGATTATATACCAACTCATTATATCAAACAAACAACCACTCAAAGAGATGAGATATTGGAAAAAGCGATAAAATTAATTATCAAATAACAATATGCAAACTCACTTAAACATCGAAATAGTTGTAGCAGAGATTTACTGGTATAAAATCTAGATTGTGTTATAAGCTATCTAACAAATGAACTCCCCAAATAAAAAAACATAAATTATGATTTATACGAATAAAATATACCATGTAGATGCCTTTACCAAAAAACCTTTTAAAGGCAACCCTGCTGGAGTCATGATTATTGACCATTCTGTTACTGAAACATGGATGCAAAATATGGCAGCGGAAATGAATTTATCTGAAACCGCTTTCCTACTTCCATCAGATACTGGTTTTAATATTCGCTATTTCACACCTACTCATGAGGTACCGCTGTGTGGTCACGCCACCTTAGCAAGTGCACACATTGTTTATGAGTTAGGATTGACCTCTAAATCAAAACCAATCTTATTTAAGGCAAAAGAAGCGAATTTATCTGTTGAGAGAAATAATGATGCCTTAGTTATGGATTTTCCTAAGTACCCTTTGACTAAAATTGCTACCCCTTTTCAATTTAAAAATATGATAGGTTTTGAGCCATTGGAAGTTTATGCAAGTAGTTATGATTGGATTATTGCAGTAGCCAATGATGAAAATGAAATTCTATCTGCCCTACCCGATTTTGATTTAATAAAGAAAAGTAGATTAGGACATCTAATGATCACAGCAAAAAGCGATGAAGATGAGATTGATTTTGTAGTAAGATGTTTTGCACCATCCTTAGGAATAGATGAAGATCCTGTAACAGGATCAGCCCATTGCGCTTTAACGCCTTTATGGGCAGAAAAGTTAGATAAAAAAGATATGCATTCTTTACAACTTTCTAAACGCACAGGAAGATTGCAAGTAGGATTAAGAGATAATAGGGTACAAATCATGGGACATGCTGTTACTATTTTTGAAGCATCTCTGAAGATCTAATGCCTTGACTTATCAAAATTCAATAACTAGCCTGATTATAATAAAAAAGAAATCCCACTTTTACTATTCATGATAATTTTATTAGTGCTTTAAGAACTATGAAATTTTAGAATATTTTTCTATCAAAGTAACCGGATACTTACGCTTAACAAATATATTTGTTATATCATACTATATCAATATGAACGACTGGGTTTCTATACTGTTATTGCTAGGCGTTATCCAAGGGTTTTTTCTAAGCATTTTTTTGCCAAAGCATCATCATGGAAATAAAACTTCAAACAAAGAACTTTCTATATTGCTATTTGTTAGCACTTTATCTTTGCTTATTTATTTATTAACGGTGGTATACCAAATATTGCCTTTTCATACGATTGCTTTTATAGATTCTTTAGCATTTTTATTTGGACCTTTCATCTATAATTACTTTAAAGCCTTCCTATTTCCTAACTCAAAAACTAGATTAGTAAACAGCTACTATTTTATCCCTGCTGCTTTACACGTTATATACGGAATAACTTTCTTCTTACCTATATGGTCTCCTACTTCAAATTTTTTGAGAATAGAATGGTTTTTTATCTTTCCATTTTTAATTGCATGGACATTATATTATTTTGTCAAAACAGTAGTGCTGCTGCTACGGTTTAAGAAAAATGCGAAAAGTACAGTTTCTTTCAAACCTAAGGTCTGGTATCTTTCCATCTTTTTAATAGGTCTGTTATTGGGCGACCTTATTTCTATTTTATTTGCTCTTGATTTTTTCTTTGGAGTTACTATATTTCCATTTACGAAACTTTATATTGGCTGGATCATTATTCCATTTTTAATCTATCTCGTGTCTTATATCAGTTTAAATAAACCAGAGATTCTAAACATTCCTTATCAACTAAAGAAATTGCCTGTAAAAGAAAATTCCAAAGAAGAAATAAGACAATTAAAGATGTTATTGGAAAAAACCATTTCAGAGAATCAACTTTACCTAAATCCTACACTTTCTCTTCAGGAACTTGCCTCTGAAATTGGAATTGGTGCTACCAAATTATCCAATTTGATCAACTCTCATTATCATCAGAATTTTTATGATTTTGTCAATTCGTATCGATTGAAGCACTTTATAGAAAAATTGAAAAATCAAGAACATAAAGAGCATACTCTTCTTGGATTAGCTTACGAAGTAGGATTCAATTCTAAGACCACCTTTAATAAGTCTTTTAAACAAGTATATCAATGTACACCGAGTCAATATGTGAATCAAATAGCCTCATAAGCGCCTAAATCTGTTATTATTTGGTTCGTTTGCATGTACACGAACGTTCATAAAGAATTAGCTCTCTACTATTGCAGAAGTATTAACCAAATAAATATTTCTACAATGAAAGCAAATTCTTATTTTCTAAAAACCACAACAGTAATAACCATTGTTATCTTGTTATTTACAAGTTGCATTAATGACTTTTCAGGATCTACACAACCCAAAGACGAAACTATAGATCGTTTAAATGAAATTCTAGTAGACTTTGGGGTTACAGAAGAAGAAAAAGATGCAGAAGGGCACGCAGCTTTATATCTATCTGAGTCTTCAACCATAAATTTTGTGCTAAAAAATTATGGAGCTCCTAACATCTTAAGTTTGACAAGAGATCAATGGATAGGTTTTTTTACTAGCTGGGACTATGAATATTTCCCAATATACAGCGGTATTAATTTTGTCGTAAAAAAAGGAATGGCAGCAGATAGCCATTCGTTTCAAGGATTTCGAGATGGAGAACCAGATTTATTCGGAAACGATATTTTTGTATATATTCAAACACCAGATGATTGGAAAATACTAAATCTTTCCTCTACGGTGACATTCCCAGATGACACCACAAATTATGAAAATTTAGGACCTATAGAAGAAGTGCCAGAAACCGTATTTTATAATTTTGAACAAGCATTTAAAGACAATAATTTAGAATTATTTGAAAGTCTGTTTGTAAGCAATACGGCACCCTGTTTTAGATTTAAAACCCTTTTTCAAGATCAATACAGCAATGAAAAACATAGTGCAGCAGCATTTTTTGAAACGCTAGATACCAGTAATTCTAATCTTCAGATTGACTTTAAAAATTTCAAGATTGATATAGAAGATCAATTTACAGCCTTACTATCGGCAAAATATACGATCAAAAAAGATGGTCTATTTCTTGAAAAAGGACAGATTCTTTCAACATTAGTTGCTACTCCTGATCAAGGTTGGAAAATCTCTACTGTACTTTTTTCAATTGACAAAAGTTTTGCAGTTCTTCCTTAAAAATATAGCAACGTAATGGCTGCTATAAAACTATATAGAACCATTAATATAAGAAACAAAAAGACGTAGTTTGTACCTGCGTCTTTTGTTATGTGACTTAACGGTATAAAAAAACTCAATCAGATATTATAGCAAATCTAAGATTTCAGTCAAACTATGAATTTTATGTTTCGGTAAATACGCTTTGGGAAGCGTAAAATTCTGTTGATGGACGTTACTGCCGTTATCCAGCAAACAAATTGTAGTCCATCCTAGTTTATTGGCAGTAACAAAGTCTTTCTTTGTGTTATCACCAATATAAAAATAATTGGCTGTTGGATACTTTTTCATGAAGTGTTGATAGTTGCGCTCATCTGGTTTTTCAGAGCCAAACTCTTCTGAAATTAAAATATCTTTTGTATAGTTTTCTAATTCAAGTACCTTGATCTTATTACGTTGTTGTATACTTCTACCATCTGTCATTATTCCCATTGAAATCCCTAATTCCTTTAAACTATTTAAAACATGTTTTCCCTCATTTGATAGCTTTATACTAGGAACATGATTTCTATACATCTTCAGAAGAAGGTCAGTTTCTAAATAGGCTGTTTCATATTTTTCTAGCACTAATTTGAATGCGTTTTCACCATTTTGATACCAATCAAGCATTTCCTGAAGAATCTCAAGGTGAGACACTCCAATCTTAGATTCTAAAAAAATAGCAATTTCTTTATAGGCAGATTGCAAATATTCTAGTTCCTTATATAGCGTATCATCAAGGTCAAAAACCACCGTTTGTAGCCTATTCATCATACGGATAAGAAGATTGGTTTATAAGACATTCTTGTGAGGACGTATTTTAATTTATTTAAGGGAATTTAATTCTAAATACAAGATACTCTTAAAACTAAAAAAAGGAAAATTGTTTTATAACTATTTTGACAAAAAGTTAAGTAACCCAATTTACTGTATACTAACTACAAAGCCCTAATAGATTTTCTATCAGGGCTTTATAATTAAATACACTTTTTAAAATATAATTACGAAATAATTCTTATTGATAATGGGTAATTGGGTGCATCTCCATTGCTCGCTCTTATGGCATTTACAATAGGAAAAATAAAACAAAATATCCCTATAAATAACAGTCCTAAAAGACCTAAACCAAATAATAAGATTAGTGGCACACAAATTAATGCATAGATAAACATACTTATTTGAAAATTTATAATAGATTTTCCATGTTCATCCATCGCTAGTATCTTATCGCGTTGTGTAAGCCATAAAATAAGTGGTACTATAAAACCTCCAAAACCGGTGATTACATCCAGTAATTGAGTTAAATGGGTAATAACAAGTACTTGTTTGTCGTTTTTCATGATTAATGATTTTTTGATTGATACTAATAAGACGTACAGAATTTGCTTTTGTTACATAAAAAAAGTCCGAATTTATATCCGGACTTGGTACCTATTTTAAAATACTATAATAAGCTTAGAAATGGTATTTTGCCTTTTCACCAACTAATTTTACTATTTTACTAATAGGCCTATTTCTAATTTATGAGATGTGAATTATGACATAGAAGGTTTCATCATAAATTCAGTAGTTTTCATTCTCCATGCGTCTAGCATCCAGGAAGTTTTTTCTAGTTCACGAATATAGGCTCCGATCAAATCAATAGTACCTTCATCATTCGCATCTCCAGCAGTGGCTACAATTTTTCTCATTTGCTTTAAAATGCTTCCATGGTCTTTCAATAGAATTTCTACCATTTCACTATCACTAATGGTTGCATTTGATTCTTCCAAATTGGAGAGCTTCAAATATTCAGAATAATTACTGATAGGTTGAAAACGTAAAGTTAATATCCGTTCTGCTATTTCATCGATTTTTATTTTTGCTTCATCGTATAATTCTTCAAACTTATCGTGTAAATCAAAAAAGTTTTTTCCTAAAATATTCCAATGAAAATTTCTTAATTTTTGATAATACATATGATAGTCTGCTAATAATATATTGAGTTCTACTACTGTTTTTTCTGTTTTACTTTGATCTAAATTCAAATAGTTCATATGTTGTTTTAAAGTTTTAAATTAATAATTCATTTGCTACATAGTAAGGAATGAAAGCTTTCAAGTCAAATATTCAGCAGGGTTTATAGATAGTTTAACATCTAGATGCTCAAATGTTAAAGGCTGTTAAAAGCAGTTTTCATAATCACTTTACTTTGCACTTCAATTTGTACTTTTGCAAAAATTAAAAACCTATGGTGAAAGATACCATTGTAGCTTTGGCTACTCCTTCTGGTGCAGGAGCCATTGCGGTACTAAGAGTATCGGGAAAAGATGCTTTAAACATTGTTGCCTCCATTTTTCGTTCCTGCAGCGGAAAAGACTTGTTAATACAACATACGCATACACTTCATTTAGGACATATCTTAGATGGAACACGTGTACTAGATGAAGTTTTGGTCTCACTTTTTCTAGATACCAAATCATATACCGGAGAGCCAACAGTAGAAATATCATGCCATGGCTCCTCTTATATTCAACAAGAAATAATTCAGTTACTCCTTAGAAAAGGTTGCCGAATGGCTAATGCGGGAGAGTTTACCCTTCGTGCATTTCTCAATGGAAAAATGGATCTCAGTCAGGCCGAAGCTGTAGCAGACTTGATTGCTTCTGATACAGAGGCTTCTCATCAAATTGCAATGCAACAAATGCGCGGAGGATTTAGCAATGAAATTAAAAAACTTAGAGAAGAACTTCTCAACTTTGCCTCCCTTATTGAGCTAGAATTAGATTTTGCCGAAGAAGATGTAGAATTTGCCAATCGAGAACAATTCACCTCCCTGCTTCTGCGTATAGAAGTTGTTCTAAAAAAGCTAATAGATTCATTTGCGGTTGGAAACGTTCTTAAAAATGGGATTCCAGTAGCTATTGTGGGGGAACCCAATGTAGGTAAATCTACGTTGCTCAATACGCTACTTAATGAAGAAAGGGCCATTGTAAGTGATGTAGCGGGAACAACGCGAGATACCATAGAAGATGAAATTAGCATAGGAGGCATAGGTTTCCGATTTATTGACACCGCAGGTATAAGAGACACTAAAGATATCGTGGAAACCATAGGCATTAAAAAAACGTTTGAAAAAATAGATCAGGCTCAAGTAGTGGTCTTGCTTTTAAATGCAGAAGCTTCTGGTAAGAACACTGAAAAATTAAAAACTGAGATTGAGAATATTCATCATAAGCATCCACTTAAACCATTAATTGTTATTGCTAATAAAATTGATTTGCTGTCTCCTGAGGATAAAAATCAAGTTGAAAGTCTTTTGAAAGAACTTACCCAGGAACGTGCTAAGTTTAATTATTTACTTCTTTCTGCTAAAACCAAAGAGGGTGTTGATACTTTAAAAAATTATTTGCTTGAGCTAGTTAATACTGGTTCGCTTCGCTCTAGCGAAACTATAGTTACCAATAGCCGTCATTATGATGCATTATTGAAAGCATTGGAAGAAATTCAAAAGGTACAGGAAGGTATGAATATGGGTGTAAGTGGTGATTTATTAGCGATTGATATAAGACAGGCTTTATATCATTTTGGAGAAATTACCGGAGAAATTACCAGTGATGATTTATTGGGTAATATTTTTGCTAATTTTTGTATTGGGAAGTAAAAAATTAAATTAATGACACAACAACTAGTACTTATAATAGGGGGTCTCTTTGGGGCCTTAGCAATTGTTTTAGGCGCCTTTGGCGCGCATGCTTTAAAAAAAAGATTTACACCAGATCTCATGCAAAGTTTTGAAACTGGAGTAA
This sequence comes from Ascidiimonas meishanensis, assembly GCF_037782385.1. Taxonomy (NCBI): domain Bacteria; kingdom Pseudomonadati; phylum Bacteroidota; class Flavobacteriia; order Flavobacteriales; family Flavobacteriaceae; genus Ascidiimonas; species Ascidiimonas meishanensis. Next base: position 170,224 of record NZ_JBBEXD010000009.1, on the reverse strand, counting down.
AATACCAAATGTATCATGCTTTAGTTTTGCTTATCCTAGGTTTTAACTTGAATCTAGATACATCCCTTGAACGAACCATTGCTTGGTTCTTGATTATAGGTACTGTTTTATTTTCTTTTAGCATCTATGGGCTTTGTATCTCTGCTTCTCTAGGAAAAAAGATTAAATTACTTGGTCCCATCACTCCGTTAGGTGGTTTGTGTTTATTGATAGGTTGGATTTTAGTCGTAGCTAGGTTTTTATAATAAAAAATCTATTTTCTTGCTTTTCCAAAAAGAAAAATATTTTATTTAAATGGCTGGGATTTAGGAAAAAGAAAAGGTTTTAATAATTCCATTTGGAAAAAAGAAATTACTGTCCAGATGAATAAGTTAAAGTTACAGATGGCATTTTTCTATGTAAAGAGAAGGAGAGAAATCGTAAAAGGATTAACGGTTGATTAAAACTAGAAAACAAAGCAATATAGTGAGTACCTAACCTAAATTTCATCAACAACTTTTTCCTCTAAAAAAACAAATTGATCCAAAGAATCACTTTTATAACATAAACCCCACTTCTTATCTGAGCTTTGTTTAAGACAAAAGTAGACTTGCTACGGATGACTATCCCCTAAAAAACAGTAGCTTAATTGAAAATAGGGCTATTTTTATTTATAAAATGATATGGATACTTTTGGTATTATTTATAGTTTAAATCCCACTTATGACATTTTAAGTAGTCTTATCAAGAATTTATCCGACATTGGTGCTTTAAAATTAAATTGAATAAATATTAAAATACAAATGAAAAGTATCCATTATACCTTCCTATTCATCTTTATTATTTTAACCAATTTCGTTGATGCACAAAAAATAATGGATTGGGAGAATCCAAAGATAAATTCTATAAATACCGAAAAAGCTAGAGCTTCCTTTTATCACTATGATGCAAACTCTTTAAACAAATTCCCAGCAGATCTTTCAAACTACCAGAGTCTCAATGGGTTTTGGAAGTTTAATTGGGTAGCGAAGCCATCAGAAAGACCTAAATATTTTTATAAAGATAGTTATGATGTATCTAAATGGGATAGCTTGGTTGTTCCATCTAATTGGCAAATGCATGGTTACGGAAATCCTATTTATACCCATATTAATTATTCTTTTCCAAAAAATGCGCCTGAAATACCACATGACAACAATCCGGTAGGGAGTTATAAAAGAACATTTTCTGTTCCAACAGATTGGAACGGCAAAAATATATTTGTCCATTTCGGTGCAGTTAGCTCTGCTTATTATGTATGGGTAAATGGTAAAAAGGTAGGCTATAAAGAGGGTTCTAAAACTCCTGGAGAATTTAATATTACAAAATTTATTGAACCAGGAAAGAATACTATTGCGGTTGAAGTATACAGATGGTGTGATGGATCTTATTTTGAAGATCAAGATTTTTGGAAAGTTAGCGGCATAGAGAGGGATGTTTATGTATACGCAACAAATAAAATCTACATTCAAGATTTAAAGGTGAATGCTTCTTTAGATAAATCAAACTACAAAGAAGGACTTATTAACATGGAACTTGCTCTAAAGAATACTACTGGCAAAGATCAGGTGTTGAAAATTGAAATTAAAGTGCTTGATGTAAATCGTGTGGTTACCTCCGGATCTAAGAAAATAACAGCCTCTAAAGACGAGCAGCACAATTTTAATTTCTCTGATGAATATTTAACTGTAACCCCTTGGTCTACGGAGACTCCTGAACTTTATGATCTCCAGATCGTGGTTAAAGATGATAAAGGAGATCAACTAGATGCAACCAAAATCCGTATTGGTTTTAGAACTATTGAAATAGGCAATGGTCAACTTTTAGTTAATGGGCAACCTATTTTGTTAAAGGGAGTAAATAGACATGAACATGACCCTAAAAATGGACATGTACTTTCACAGGAAAGTATGCTTGAAGATATTAAAGACTTTAAAAAATATAATATCAATGCAGTAAGAACTGCACATTATCCAAACGATCCATTGTGGTATGAACTATGCGATCAATATGGCATTTTTGTAATAGATGAGGCTAATCTTAAATCTAACGATTATGGCCTAGATTCTATTAATGTTACCTTCAGGAAAGACTTTGAGCAAATGCATCTAGATAGAATAGAACAAATGGTAAGAAGAGATGTCAATCATCCATCAATTATTCTATGGTCTCTTGGAAACACAACAGATGCAGACACCCATTATTTAAATGCGTACAAATGGCTTAAAAATTTTGATAGCACCCGTCCTGTCCATTATGAAAGTGCTGACAAGCCAGAGGTTGAAAATAACAGCAGAAATACAGACGTTATTAGCCGGGTGTATTATGATCAAGACAAAAAAATTATAGATTATTTTGATCTGGATAGTCAAAAACCTAAAGAAGAGCAACGTCCATTTATTTGGTTTACCTATGGTAATTCTATGGGCAACGCGAGCGGTCACTTTAAAGATTATTGGGAATGGATAAGAAGTAACCCAAAAGCGCAAGGAGGTTTTATTTCTCATTGGATAGATCAAGGTTTAGAAAAAAAGAATCCATCTGGTGAAATTTATTATAAATATGGAGGTGATTTTGATTCCGAAAAAATATGGAATGACAATAACTTTTTCGCTAAAGGCTTAATGACGGCAGATAGAACTCCTCACCCAAGTCTTTATGAGGTGCAAAAAGTATATCAGAATATTCAATTTTCACAAAAAAATGCCACACTATACCAAATCTTTAATGAGAATTTCTTCCTGTCTACAGAAGATTTAATCTTTACAGTTGAATTGATTGAAAACGGTAAAAAAATATATAGTACGGTATTAAACATCAATACAATACAGCCTCAGCAAAAAGAACTGGTTAGTTTTGATTTTAATTATGACAAAGATCCACTTAAAGAGTATCTTGTTAATTTTTACGCACATACTACAAAAGATTCTCCGTTTATAAAAAAGGGAAGTTTAATAGCCTCAGAACAGTTTTTATATAAAGAAGCAACTCCTTTACCCCCTAAAGGAAAAGAAAAACTTGAATTTTCTGAAGATGAAAAAAAGTTTTTTGTAAAAGTTCAGAATCTAGAATATACATTTAGCAAAACTGGGTTCGGATTAGTAAGCATTAAAAAAGATGGATTAGAAATGTTACAAGAACCTGTTAAAATGAATTTTTGGAGAGCTCCTACTGATCAGGATTTTGACACTTGGAAATTACAGGATTCATTAGGTAGTGACTATTTTAAATGGAGAACAGCAGCAGAAAAGTATGATTCAACATCTGTAGAAAAAAAGGAAGAAGCTAAAAAGTATATTTCATTCACATATAAACAATTTTATAAGGAGATTAAGGCTGTAAATAGAATAGACTATGTAATTCATTTTGATGGAAGATTGGAAGTAAAGTGTAAGTTGATACCGAGAAATATTAAGGTTCTAAAGTTTATTCCGAGGTATGGAATGCAATTTGTTTTAAGAAATGAATTTGATCAGGTAAGTTATTATGGTAAAGGACCACATGAAAATTATGAAGATAGAAATACGAGTGCTTTTGTTGGTTACTATGAAAATAAGGTAGAAGATTTTTATGTTCCTTATGCAAGACCGCAAGAAAATGGATACCGAACAGAAACAAGATTTGTCTCTTTAAAAGATCAAAAAAACAGAGGACTAAAGTTTATGACAGATAAAACTTTTTCGTTTTCTGCACATCACAATCCTATTTCAGATTTTGACACAGGAAATATAAAAATGCAGCGATATTCTTTTGATATAAAACCTAAAGCGGCTGTCTGGTTACAAATTGATTACAAACAAACTGGAGTTGGTGGAGATAAAAGTTGGAGTGAATTCGTATTGGCTAATGAAAAATATAGAATAGACCCCACAAAATGTGAATATAGATTTACTATAAAACCATTTTAAAGATATTTTGAAACGGTTTTTTTCTATTTAAAAAAACGTGATCATGAAATAATCTTAACAAAAAAAAAATTATGATATTTTGATTCAATAATTCCCATTTTTGAATAGAAATACAATGAACTTAAGTAAAACAAAAATTGCATCAAACTGAACCGAATAATCATCTATTTTGGATGAAGTATTTCGATTATATTTGATGCAATTCTTTTAGTATAAAGGATGCTTTAATAAGCCAACAGCTCCTTTAATTTTCTTTTATTAAAACTTTAACTGCTCATCTTTATCCCATAGGCCCCAATAAGCTCCTACATCACCTTCGGCACCAACTTTCCAGGACTCATCAAAAGAAGAAAAATAGAAAATCTCAATATCTTCATCTTCTGACCATTTTTGGGTATTCATAAAATATTTCAAGGCATTTTCATAAGTTGGGTACGCCCCTTCCAGATTAGTTCCTTGACTCGGCCAACCTGTTTCTGATATGATCACTTTTTTTCCGTTTGCTGCACGAAGTGCACGTTGATACATATCCTTCATATAAAGCAATGAATAATCTAAATCGCAACCTTCCCAAAATGGATAACAATTTGCAAGTACTACATCACAAGCTTCCGTTACCTTAGGATGCTCTGTAAACTCGTAATAAGCATCTACATATCCTACAGGTATGTTTTTGATCTCTTTTTTTACTTGATAAATAAAGTCCAGCAATTCAGCTTCTGTCAAATCACCACGATAAAGTACTTCATTGCCTACGGCAGCTATATCTACATATCCTTGATTTGCTAGTTCTATAAGACCCTTTATCTCTTTCTTATTAATTTCTGAATCATCTCCTAACCAGGCACCCACCATTGTTTTAATACCGTACTCGTGAGCAATTCTTGGGATAGCTTCATTTCCATCCGTACATGAAAAAGAACGAATCCATTTGGTGTACGGTTGAATAATTTTCATTCTCCGGTGAATTTGTTCTTCAGACATTTGATCTCCCGGTTTTTGACCTTCCATATAAGGACTGAAACAAAGACCATGCATTCCATTTTCTAAAACTTTTCTGCTTAATATTTTGAGTTCTTCGGTTGTTTTACCTGCATAATCAAGCGATGCTAACGCTAGAAATTTTTCTTTTCTTCCTGAAGACATATTTTTTAACTATGTTTTTAATTGTTTTTGTTATTTCAAGTTTCTATCTTCCAACAACATCCACTTAATTTAGACGTTTTAATGAATCATCTAACGATGAAAGATAGAAGGTATTTTATTCTTAATTACTTAAATTATTAAAATCTTTTGTTTCATTGATATCGCATAGCGTTCCCTTTCATTTTTTTACTCCCATGAATTACTTAGACTCTGTATCAATAATTATGCTTATTAAAGCTCCCCTCTGCGTTCAACCAACATCTCTTTAATTTCTTTTGCGCGTTCTTCACTAAGACTATATTTCCACATTACCAGAATAGCCAGTGCCGCAGTAAATGAAGGAATTACTATATCTGCAATTCTAAGATTGTTCATGGTTTCCAGCGTTTGCTCAGTAACATTTGGATCAAATCCTACAATCTTTAAAATTAATCCTCCTAACACAAGTGCGATAGCTTGGCCCAATTTAACCATCCACCAATAGATGGCACCAAAAGTACCTTCTTTACGTGGCATCCCATTTTCTAATTCATCTAAATCGCACACATCCGCTGTCATAGACATCATCAACGTAAATAATCCACCCATTCCAAAAGCAAATAATGGAACTGGTGCAAATATAAGCCATGGAATTTCACTACCGGGATCTATGGTGAACCAAGACATTCCAATATCATTCAAGATAGGATTTAATGATTCAAAGAGAGAACCTACAGCAGAATTTAAGCCTTTACCAAATCCGGTTTCACTAAATTTACTATTCAGTTCTTTATCAAAGCCCCACCATTTCAAAAGATATCCAACAATAGACAAAGTTGTAGAGATTATAAAAGCCTTTTTCTTTCCCCATTTGCTCGCCATTTTTGAAATAATAGGAATAACTAAAAATGCAGTAATCATGGCATTTATTGTATTAAACCAAGCCGGCCAAGTACCTGCCAATTCATAACTACCATTGTACATGTAAAATACAATAATAAACACCCCAAATGCAGCTACAAGCTGAAACCCATTAAAAACCAAAAATGTGGCTCCACATAATTTCATGAAAGGTTTGTTTTTAGAAACTTGAACAATCCCTCTAAATAACTCCTTCATATTGGAGGCCAGTGTTTTGAATGTAATTTCTGTTCTATTCTCCATGTTTGCAGAATCAATTCCTTTACAAAACATTGCCGGAAGAATTCCAAATACTACACACATGGCTCCTACAATCAGGGCCATTGTTCTCACTCCTTCTGTTTGGGTATTAAATGTATTTGAGTCTGGAATAATAACATACAGCCAAGGAACAATCATCCAAGCAATTTGCCCCATACTGTTTGCAAAACTCATTAATCTTGTTCTTTCATTATAATCAGATGTCATTTCATATCCAAGTCCTACAAGTGGGGTTGCAAACATCGTATTACCCACAAGAAATAGAATTTGAACGATCATTACATGCCAAATAATATAGGTTTGTGAAGCATTGTCATCAAGCTGCCACATTAAAAAGAAGAGAACTCCACTTATTAGTGCACCAATAAAAATATAGGGTCTTCTACGTCCCCATCTTGATTTTGTGTTATCGGAAATAAAACCCATTATTGGGTCTGTTATAGCATCGAATATTCTTGGTAAACCACCCAAAAGTCCTGCCCAAAGAGGATCAACTCCCCAAGCTGTTAGTAAGAAAAATTGAATGAAAACACCTAGTGTACCAGGTAAAATATTCAATATAAAATGCCCTGCCCCAAATGCAGCTTTTTGGCCAACAGGAACTTTGTCTTTTGCAGCGGTTTTGTTTTGCGACATATCGATGTATTTAAGTTAGTTTTTAATTAGCAATTATAACAGTTTGCAGAGCCTCTGCACTTATTTGTAATTCTTTCATTTTGTCTCCTAGTGAAAGATGAATAGTTTTGGGTGTAGTACCTTGATTAAGCATTACAACAGTGATCGCTCCATCTGGATTTTTTGTGGCAGTTACCAGAAGTGATTCATCTGAATTTTCAAATCCTATTCTTTTAGCTCCAGGTCTTATATATTTGCTGAAATGAGACATTGTATAGTACAGAGGGGTAAAATATACTTCATCACTTTCTATATCTACAATTACGGGAGCAACACACCAATTTTTGAACCAATTAGGGCCTCCTTGCCTATCTAAAACCATATTCCAATCTATCCAACCATCTACCCAATTGTTAAGACAACCAATAATATCTCTAGCATACCTATATACAGGAACGTATTTTGGATGATACTTTTTATCTTCTTCTGGTGCCCAATCCCATCCCCAATCTGTTGCTTCTTTTGACCAGTACCAAGCGTCGTCTTGCCATTTTGGAACTTCTGCATCCACACAGGCTTCAGATTGAATTAGATGTTTATTAGGTGCTTTCTTATGGGCATATTGCAGCGCATCTGGAAATACTTCGTAAGTACTGGCATACCAATGAATGGCCGTACCATCGTAATACTTTGAAGTTCCTTCATTTTTATACATCGCATCTACCCAATGGTTCAAGTGTTCTCTATTTTGATCGTATCCCAGAATTTTCAACTCACCTTTTCCGTCGGCTTCTAATTTAGGTCCCAAGAAATTCTGAACAAAATGAGTCATTTCCTCAGCTGTAAAATGCATACTTTCCCAGTTACTATCATTCCCCAACGGTTCATTTTCTACTGTAAAGCCCCAAATATCAATTCCTTCTGCTTTGTATGCATCTATGTATTTAGAAAAAAATAGTGCCCAAGTATCATAATATTCAGGAAGTAGTTTTCCTCCACGCCATTCGTTATTATCTTTCATCCAAGGTGGTGCAGTCCAAGGGGAAGACAAGATTTTAAATCCATCTTTGGAGATTTTCATCGCATCTTGAATCATGGGTATGAGATCATTTTTATCCTCTTCAATTGAAAAATGAATTAATTCTTTGTCATCCTCTACGGGCGCATATGAATAATTACTCAATGAAAAATCACATGAATTCATATGAGTACGTGTCAAAGAATACTTGGCTCCTGTCTCTCCAAAATAAGCCTCTAAAATTTTGTTTCTATTTTGTTTACTAAGGTTATTTAATAAATATGCAGAAGCTTCAGTAAAAGACCCTCCAAATCCTGTAATTGTTTGAAATTCTTCTTGTGGTAATAACTTCACTTCTACAATTTCATCTGTACCAGAAAACGTTGTTATTTCGGTCATTTTATGACCTTCTGATGAAGTTTCATAAACTTTCACATTCAAAAGTTCGTTCTTATTGTCGCAGCTAGTTATCATTAAAAAAAGAAAAATATAAATAAACGGATTTCTTAATTTCATACCTCTGGATTTAGAATACATTATCAATTGCGAACCAATACTTCATTTCTGGATGGCGGAACTAAAACATCTTTTAGAAGTTGGTCTTTGTTGCCATTATAGGTTTTTTTAATGCTATTACCATTTCTCGTTAAACCTTCAAACACACCATCATCAACCAAATCCCAAAGAGGATACTTAGCTTCTCCATCAATAGTAAATAACCCAAAGTGATTTTCTGAGCCTTTCGCGTTATGTGCATCTTTCCACCGCTCATTAAAGGCTTCAAAATAAAAACAGGAAATTCCGTTTTTATTGGTCCATTCCCTTAAATGTTTATAGTACAAACCTTGTTTATACTCATCTGTAGCTCTTGATCCTGTAGGTCCATAATGCCCATTAGAAATACTTGCCCAACCCGTTTCTCCTATATGAATAGGTTTATCTACACCTAAACTTTTCATATAATTAGAAATACTGTCATATTGAGCCATTGCGAATTCCTTCGCACGAAGCATTGCGGCATCAATTTTTTCTATGTCTGATAATTTTTCTTCTTCTTCTGGGACATACCAAAAATCAGGATTGTAATGCGAATTATGATAAGCATACGTATGCATAGAAATATAATCTACGGCTTTGATTAGTTTTTCAAGATCATTGGTATGGTAGGTTGCATCTCCTCCACCCCAAGATGAAAAATCATCAGAACTAGTTATCCATAAACTACTAGGAAGTTTTCCTTCTTTCTTTAAATTCTGAAGATGGTTTACCCATTTCAATATCACCTCTGGCTGCACGTAGTAGCTGGTAGCCCATCTTACCATGGCTTCATTTCCAACTGCTATTACCTTTACAATTTCAGGATATTGATTTGCTAGGGCTGCTGCTCGATCAATTTCAGCCGCATTTGCTTCACTCTCTATATTGTGATCTGGTGTTTGATCTGTCCATGCGTTTTTACAATCAATCCATGCGCCAAGCATAACGTACATTTCAAAATCAGGATCTTCTTCTTTTAATTGACGAATTGCTTTTAGCAAATTTGGTGCCTGCGCTAATTGTACATTATAAGTACGTAAAATTTTAATGCCCATCGCAGCCAAAATTTTCATATCGTCTTTAAGCTGCTCAATGGTTGGCTGTACATCCCTTGTTTTTTCTCTATATCCTCCATAGGAAATAGCTAAATAATCCGGATTACCTAAGATCTCTTTGGCTGTCACTTCTTTTTTCTTTTCAATTTGGGTTTCTTTTATTTCTTTCTTTTGTGAATTGCATCCATAACTTAAAACGCAAAAACATACTAGCTGAAAAATCAATTTTAAATTCCGTCTCATCCGTTACTATTTTAGGTTATTAAGCTAATTTTATACTTTAATGTCTACCGTTCAATTGCCACATTTATTAATCTTTCTTTTAAGGTTACCACAATGTGTGAAACCAAACCAGTTCTTTTAAAAACCTTTTCACTTGTTTCCTTATCTAATTGCAACTCATCAAATTGTTTATGGTGCTCATCACTAAAGATCACTTCTAAGCTTTCTGTATCTGCCAATTTATAAATAACAGGAACCTGACAGTAGGTAAAACATAGTGAGTTTGCATCTAAAGGAAGTCTTTTTTGATTGGCATCTACATCTAGATACTCAAACATTTTTGGGTGTGATAAAAATTCATTTCTTCTTAGCAAACAAGGATTAAAAGATAATTTGCCATTTTCTAAGAAAACGCCTAATTCTCCAAACCTGCTTAAAATATCTTCTTTTACCTGCCCGGTCATACCTGGTTGTTGTGCACCTTTTCCAGAAGGTGTATGTGAATATGGATCTGTTGGGAAAGCTCCGTAAAGTGAGGGAGATTTATGTACACCTATGCCTTCATTAATTTCATAATAGTGCTCTAATAACCTACCAATAACTTTATCACTTTCTTTATCTTCAATTGCTCTAATACAGCATTCTTGCACTGCCAATTGTAATTTAGAGACCATATGCCAATAAATAGAACCAAGACCTTCATACCCATAGAAAGTACCAGATCTACCCGTAAACGCTTTATGGTTAAAAACTTCCTCAAAAATGTTAAGTATTAATGATTTTTCAGCGTCTACTAAGTCTTTGTATTGAGATGCGTCTAATTTTGATAAGGCATTTTTAACACTATTGGCATTATTAAAATTACCATTAAAATGATATTTTCCATTTATATCTTTCTCTATAATTCTATTATTCCCATCTTTAACAAGCTGTTTTAACAATTGAGATCTTTCAATGGCTTCCTTTGGAATACTATTCTTATTTAAAAAACTAGGCAGTTCCTTATTTGGATACAGTAAATAACTATATTGATCTTCTCTAAATAGTGCACTATTTTTTAATCCATCTAGCAAGTTCATACAATCTTTAGATGAAATATAACCAGAACTCAAGGCTGCTACCTGGCCCTCTAACATTTCCTCTAAATAAGATATGGATACTGAATGATCTCCATGCAGTGTCATTAAATTGTAGGCATGGTACATATTATCTTTACGCCTATTAGCATCAATCGTGTGATCTAAATAACTAAGGGTAAGCTTTAAAAACTGAATAACTTTTTGTAGTTCCAGATTGTTTTTATTTCCTGTAAACTTTTTGTCATAAATAGTAAGTCTGTATTCACTTCCCGCCTGTCCAAGACCATCTAAAATTTGCTTACGATCTTTATCTGAAATTGTCGTATTTAATAAATCCTGATGCGTTTCTAAAGTTGCATGTATGCTTTGAAAGAATTTCATTAATTCTTCTGACACAGCAACCACTTTTACATTAGAATCAGTAAGCGTTTTTTCAAAAAAGTTTAAAAAACGTCTTAAATAATAGAGGGTCACCATGGACACTCCATTACCTACTAGGGCATTATTAGCATCGTTCCATTCTGGCCGTTGTGTATTTAACCAGATTCCAGCTTCAGGAATAAAATTAGATACTTTGGCCAATACCGTTGCCAATATTTTCTCTATAAAATTTACTTGATGTATGGTTCCCTCTTTATTGAATCTTAGGGCACTATCAGCTCCTAGAGTTTCTTTTGTAATAGCTATATGATGATCTAATTCCTCATCAAACTCTATAGTATCTTTTGGGTTATTTAAAATATCTTCATAACTCTTTATTTTATAAGGAACATTGGCATACACAAATATCTCCTCATTAAAATAAGAGTCTAATTTACCTGGAGTGTATTTCTCTATAAATTCTAAAAATTTAAGTAAGTATATAATTTGATGATCTCCCCAATATCCAATATATGACCAAGGATTATCTGGCTCAATAGTTTCCCAGTCAAATCCGTCTTTTGTAACGCGATAAGGGTTATATCCATCAAATGTAGTGGCATTCAAAAATTTATGAATCATGGCCTCAACAAATTCAGGAAAGGAGAGCGCTAGTGCTTCCCAGTTTTGAAAAATATCTCTCCAATTGCCTTGATAATCTAGAATTTTTGATCCATCTAATTCGCTACGTGTATTTATAGAAAATATGTTCCATGGTCTACTTGGGTCACCATGTCTTCTACTAAATTTAAGCGGCATATATTCTAAACAAAGTCTTCTAAAGTTCTTATCGTTACTTTGGTTAGCTACATTTTTTAATTGAGTAAGAGAAAATATTTCTGGAAGCGAATCAATAGTAGCTTCAACACTTTGAAAAACTGTTTTATTAGCATTTGATAGATAATTTTTGAAATCCCACTTTTCAATATTATAATTATTATCAAAAATCCCACCGCGCATAATATTGAACAGCGTATTAGAAAAATGTCTAGTATCTCTTAAATTATCTGCCGTTTGTTGTAAACCATCTGAACTTCCATTGAGTTGAATTAATCTTTTTGTGCCAAGTTCTACGTTTTCTAAAACTTGTTCATATAAGTTTTTTTCCTGATTAATTTGATGAATAATACTTGCAATAGCAGAATGATCTTGATTTACGTTTGCAACCAATATCCATTCTTTTTCTGCTAAAGATGCAAGCTCAATTTCCACGTTCACAAAATAGGCTCCTTTTTCTGCTTTAATGTCTGTTTCTTCTTTAATCTTGTTTCCACTTCTAAATTCTTGAAGCTGAAGGGAAGACACTAAATATTTTGGATTCTTTAAACCTAATGACCAAGCTATATTTGCTTTTAAAGCCTCACTTGGTTCTGCTTTATCTACAATAATTGCACTTAATGCATAGATACCAAGACCTACTTCTTTTTCAAGTTGATTTCTTTTGTAAGCATCTACCAAATTACTCACTCTGTTTTGAGTATCTGTAGGCACTCCATAGGGTAAAATATTCTGAAATCCATCTAGTAAGACCACATTGATGTTTGAAGATGAATTATTTACCAATGTAGACTTTTTTACAAAACCAAATTCATTGCTAGAGCTCCATTGATACCTAAAGGTTAAAGATAAGTCATGATTAATTTCTTCAAATATCACTTTATTACCAAAGATATTTTTATAAAGATTTCTAGTGGTCTTGTATAAACCTTCTTGTCGAATAGAAAATGGTTCCCAGAGTTGTTTCCCATTAACTTGAAAAATGGATTTGCTTCCTGTTATTTCAGCAGACTCTGTAATTTTATCATCCGTATAATAAGGGAAAAACGAATATTCACTGTTTTTACGTCCAGCTGTTAAACCTCCATTACTTGAAATAAACATCCAATGGTTGGAATCACTTACAATACTCATAAAAAACGGACGCATATGATCGCTATTAGCGATTTTAAAATACGCTTCGTTGTCAATTATAACTTGTTCCATTGCTATTTTTTGATGTGCTTTATCTTGCTTCATTAATGTATGTACAATGTGGTTTTTTATTAGCCTATCTAGAGGATCCTATAAAACTTTGATTCTATAATAAATTCAATACGGTCTTAACAGTTTGAAAGACCGTATTGAAAAATTAATTCTTATTTGTAAATTATAATATATTGATTGAAACGTTATCTAAATTTAGCGTAGAGTTACAACCATCAACGGCACCACAGGGAGAATTAAACTGTAGTGTAATTCCGCCACTAACATCCGCCCCATTTGGAACAGTAAATGTATACGTATAAGGTGTCCAAGTAGTTGCAAAAGTTGGTGATGGAGGGTTTTCTGTAAAGGAAACTCCTCCTGCTTGAATTTCGCCAAAAATTTGAATGTTAATCACGGCTCCAGGCGCAGTTGCTCCTCCTAAGTAGTCAAAAGTTATTTGTACAGTATCACCGGCGTTTACAACACCCGCTCCTTTACGTTCTTGCTTTAAAGTAGCATTACTTCCAGCTGCTGAACTTCCAGTAGCCACTATTTTTCCAGACCAATCTCCACCATTATTCTCAACTCCATCTATGGTTATAGATCCTCCATTTTCAAAAACTTCCCAACTAGTGAAATCTCCAGTTTCAAAATCACCATTTTGTGCGAGACCAGAAGTAGTACCTCCGCCTCCACCTCCGCCTCCGGAGCCTGCAACTTGTTTTATATCATCAAAATAATACACGTCACCATCACAAGGTTGGTTTCTTTCAAAATAGATAATCATACTTTTATAAGTACCTGTATTGACATCAGAGAAATCAAAAGTTAACTCTTGCCACGCACCTACTTGGGTTATGGTGGCAACACGGTCTTGTGCAGGATCTGTATCAGGGAAAGGTAATCTTTCTAAACGCAGTGTTACTTCTGTAACCTGTGTTTCTGCTAGAACCTTCATGGTGAAAACTTTATTAGTAGCTGCATTGGTAAAATCTAAAGCAGTTGCTAGTTCTGTTCCAAGTCCCGCAAAAGTTTGGCATCCTCCAGTTTTCGTAAATTTTTCTACATTACAGCTTGAATTGACAGCATCTAACACAGGGTTTTCAACTATTTCTCCTGCAGTATTTCCAAAGGCTTCAAATGTTGTGTTTACATCATTAGTAAGGAATGTCCAGTTAATATCTCCGTTAGCAGGGTCAATATTCTCTGCTGTTTCAGGAGTACAAGTGGTACCTACACCGCCTGCAACTTGTTTTATATCATCAAAATAATAAACATCTCCATCACAAGGTTGGTTTCTTTCAAAATAGATAATCATACTTTTATAAGTTCCAGTGTTTACATCGGAAAAATCAAAAGTTAGCTCTTGCCATTCTCCTACTTGGGTTATGGTGGCTACCCGGTCTTGTGCAGGATCTGTATCAGGAAAAGGTAATCGCTCCAAACGGAGTGTTACTTCTGTAACCTGCGTTTCTGCTAAAACTTTCATGGTGAAAACTTTATTAGTAGCTGCATTGGTAAAGTCTAAAGCAGTTGCCAATTCTGTTCCAAGTCCTGCAAAGGTCTGGCATCCTCCAGTTTTAGTGAATTTTTCTACGTTACAGCTTGAATTAACTGCATCTATCACAGGGTTAGGCACTATTTCTCCAGATGTATTACCGAATGCTTCAAATGTTGTGTTTGCATCATTGGTAAGGAATGTCCAATTAATATCTCCGTTAGCAGGATCAATATTTTCAGCCATTTCGGGTGTACATGGCGTACTTACGTTACCTGATACTTGCTCAAAATCATCTACATAAAATGTACCTGCCGCTGCACCTGGGCCGTCTACAAATAGTACCATATCATTGTAAGAACCTGTTGAGTTAAATGTAAAAGTTAACTCTTCCCAACCAGAACCTGTATGGTTTTGAGTATCTTCTGTATCACCCTCTGTACCATCTTCAAACTTCAATAAAATAGGTAAGGCTTGTGTAGAGAACATTTTTAAACTAATTCCTTTATCTGTTGTAAAGTCTACGGGTACATCAAAATTGAAAAACGCATTTTCAAAATTTGCACCAACATTCGTAATTTGACCTACTTTGGAAGCAACATTATTAATACCAGATAATTCTGGATTATCTACCACTGTAAAATTCACGTTACCAACAATTTTAGTAGCATAATCTATGCCTTCACAATCAAAATCTACTGGTAATTTTAATTCAGTTTCTAGACATGGAATATCGTCTGTATTGATTTGCTCTATTCCATCCAAGTAAAAAGTGCCAGCAGTTGTACCTGTTGGATCAATAAAAAATGTAATGATTGAAAAGCTACTCGATGAATCAAATGTAAAATACATTTCTTCCCATCCTGTTCCACCGTGACTTACGGTTACTTCTGTATCTGGACCATTACCATCTTCTAATTTTAATAAAACATTTATTGGGGTATTAGACCAGAAGTCTATTTTTACGGATTTGTCTGTGCTTAAATCTAATGGCACTCCTAACTCAAAAAAGAAACCTTCAAAAGTTGCTCCGCTATTTACGATTTCGGCAACATTAGATGCCTCCGTATTTGAACCTGACAAATCTGGATTTTCTACTATTTGGAAAGCTACCCCATTGAATACGGTAGGCTCATAAGATACTTGCGGGTTATCAAAAGAAATTGGGAATGCTACCACTTCAGGAATACTGATGGTTATAACATCTTCAAAACTTTCTGAGGCACCAGCACTATTACTTGCTTCCAACGTTACAGTGTAAACTCCTGTAGGGAATGACTTGATAGGGTTGATCTCAGTTGAAGTGGTTCCATCTCCAAAATCCCAGGCATAAGTATCTGCGTTTGTAGATGTATTGATAAAGGTTACTGTTCCTGTATCTTGATTAATTGTTTGCGTAAAACCTGCTTCTATTTGCGGTAATATTACATCGTCGTCGTCACATCCAACATAAGCTAATGCCAATATTAACACTGCAACTATTCTAAATCCTTTAAAAATTTGTTTCATAATATACGTATTATTGATCCCTGTTTTTATTGTTGATACACTCGAACATAATCTACGAGCATTGTTTGTGGAAATTCAGTTTCATCATTTGGACTACCTACAAAGCTGCCTCCTACCGCTAAATTTATAATAATATAAAATGGACGGTCAAAAACCCACTCGCCTGGAACATCTTCTGGCGTAATTTGGTTGTAGAGGACATCGTCAACATAATAGTTGATATAATTTGGTCCCCATTCAATGCCAAACACATGAAATCCAGTATCAAATCTGTCATTTTGAAGCGTATATCCTTTAGAAATAGCTTCGCCTGCAGAATATCCCGGACCGTGTACGCTCCCTAAAATGAGAGATGGATTTTGGCCGCGGTATTCCATGATGTCAATTTCACCAATATTTGGCCATATTTCTGTACCATTATTGTCATCACCCAGCATCCAAAATGCAGGCCACATACCTTGTCCATAGGGTAAACGCATACGTGCCTCAAAACGGCCGTATTGCTGCTCAAATTTGCCTTTGGTAAGTAAACGTGCCGATGTATAAGGGGAACCATTAAAAGACTCTTCTCTGGCGGTAATTAATAGGTACCCATTTTCTACCGTTACATTTTCAGTTCTATCTGTATAATATTGCAATTCATTATTTCCCCAACCGTTTTCGCCTGTTCCTATATCATAACCCCAAATTTCCGAGTCTGGCGCGCCTTCGGTATCAAAATTATCTTCTAATACTAAATTATTGAAGGTAGCTACGGTTTGCGTCTCATCTGTAGAGCAGCTATTCATTGCATAGAAGCATGCAATAAGTGCGCTTTGCAGAATAATAATTTTTAGTGTAGATACTGTTATATATTTTCTTATCATAATTTTATTATTTATAGATGAATCATAGTACTGCCTTACTCAGTATAGAAATATATGTTGTCTAATATAAAGTTAGGTCCACCTGTTAAAATTAGCGCTCCTAAATTATTTTTTTGAGAAGCAATATCTCCACCAAGCGGTATTTCAAAAGAAGTCCATTCACCAGCTGTTAATCCTGTTACATCAAATCTAAAATCTTTGTCATCACCTATGGGAAATCCATTATTAACATCTGTCTCTATCTCTTGATTTGCACCAACGTCTCTAATTTGCAATCCAAATTCTATTCCAGCTTCTTGTACATATACATCAACATGCATAAATGTTAATCCCGAAGCATCCACCGTATTTTCAAAAACAATTCCAGTAAAATTATTATTGGAATATATGAGCACTGAATTATCACTTGGTCCTGCAACAGTAGTCTCCGTTGTTGATCCTCCAAAACCAGGGGTAAAGTTGCTTTCCGTATCATTTACATAGGTATTGCTAAAGATAGATTTTACATTAGCTTGGGGTAACGTTGGAATTGGAGCAGTTGGCAGACTGCCAGTTGCTGTTATTTCTATAGAACCTTCTGCCAATACACCTCCTAAGATTGCTGTTATTGCGGCAGTTCCTTCACCGACCACAGAAATCTCACCTAATTCACTTACTCTAGCCACTTCAATATCTGTAGAAGTAAAATTGAAATATGATGGAGCTGCCGTAACTGTTTGATTAATTCCGGTAGACAAGTTAAATGTCTGGGAGAGTCCATTTATCTGAATACTTGAATTTGTAAAGGTTTGTTGTACCAAATCTTCTCCATCAAAAATCTTTGGATTTGGTTGTGCAACCGCACCGAGTTTTTCAAACTTAACTTCGTCAAACCACAATATGTATCCGCCCTCGTCTCCTTCAAAAGAAGCTCCTTCAGCCAACCAGAACAATCCGGTTTCATCAATTAAGTTAGATGCATCTGGTATGGGGATCACGTATTTTTTCCAATTGGTACTTACGTCTAGACCGTTTAGTGTTACCTGATATTTATTATTTGTAGCGGCATTAATTCCAAAACCTATGGCATCAATTGTTGCTGCCTGAGATGCTTTGGCATAAAATGTAAGCGCATCAAAATCTGTAAGATCTCTGGCAGCAGTAGTATTAAATGCAGCACCTACAAAACCATTTCCAAATGAAGGAACATCAAATCGCATCGCAGAACTCCCTGAAAATACCTCGTCTGTAACAACAGTGAAAGCAGTAGGATCTGCACCTGCATCTACAAAAGGAAAATAATTTAAACCAGAAGAAAAGGAATCAATAAAAACATCTCCATCGTTAGGAAAGGTAGCAAATACGGCGTCATCTGAAAGGTCTCTTTCACAACTCACTAAAAGCATAGTAAATACTAGAGTTACTAAGGGAGTGATTTTTGAAGTTATATATTTTTTGTTTTTCATGATAATTTATTTTCCAATGTTAATCTGTACATAAGTTCTTATTTCCCATTCTTGGCCGTTATCAAAACCAACAGTACTAACTGGAGGAATTGGTGGAAATGTATTGGGTGAAACTGCATTTGGTGAGTATCGTGGTGAAAACTCATTCAAAGATCTCCATGTACCTCTTATCCCAATTCTTGTGCTAGGTAAAATAAACCAGTCTGGTTTTCCTAAACTTGTAGAAATATCTAACATTAACTGTAATGGAAAGGTTAAGTTAAAATCACGATGGTAATCAAAAGGACCCCAATCATTCACTTTTACATGTGTTTCCAATCTCATTTTTTTATAAATAGCTCTGATATTTCCTCCAAAACGCTTAACTAATCTATCTGAATCACCATTTGCCTGACCATTACCATAGTAAAAGTTTCCTATAAGTCCTAAATCTGGATTCACTTTAGAAACCATTCTAGAATTTATCTCCCATAAATCTTGGGCTGGTGCTGAATTGGGAAAAGCAAAAAATTGTCGATTAGCTAAAAAACCAATATGTGCATCCATGGTTGTTGGCAGGTGACGATAAACGAAGCCTAAATTCATAGCAAACTTAGCGTCTTCAGATCTATCGTTGTCCCATTCATACATCCAGGTTCCAGGGGTAGGATCATACGTTAATAATATTTCACCTGCTGTAGTTTCCCGATTCCAACGCACCGCAAAAGGATCGTCAATAACATTTCTTAAACGCCCTGGACCAGTGACATCATTAGGAATGGCATCTACCAAAGGTTTTTGCCATAAGAAATTTGGTGCGATTTGGAAATTTCCTGTAGAATAGGTAAATCCTGTTAATACATTTACTTGATTACCGCTCCCTGTATCTTTCAATTGCCAACCTGTAAATGTACGTGTTAGATCTGCCCCTCCATTTGCTATTAAGCCCATGTAAGCTGTTTGACCATACCAATTAAACTTACCTCCTTCATAGGTAACCTTAAACTTTCCACCCCAATTATCACTAGATTTGATTTTATCTTGATAAACTATGTAGTTGCCTGAGGTACCGCGAACGTCTTGATAAGTACTCCCATTTAAAGGACTTCCAGACCAGAGACCACCTACGGTAATTCCAAATTTCCCAAATTCTCTTTCTATAGCAAGGGTGGCTCTTTCTGTTGGCCAAGGTGGAATTACACCACTCCTCAATTGGTTTTGATCTAATTGCCTTCTTCCATTTTCATCAAAAATGATATCAGTTTCAAAATCTCTGTGATAAATACCTGTAACGCCAAATTTTCCAATTTGTCTGCTATATTTAAAAAGCATGGTTGGATTTGCACCCCACCATAATTGAGGGCCAATAGCTGCCTTTAAACCTTTTAATGCGCCTTTACCATCAATTTCGGCTCCTAAAATCTCACCATTATAAATATCTAGGTTGGGACCGTAATTTGCTTCAGGATACAATCCGAAAAAATCGCCTTCATATCCCCAGTGGTAATGGCCTGTTCTGTAAAAACCTCTTAAATCAAAATCTTTAGCATTCCATTCAAATTCTGCTTGATAAACAGCTACTCTATTATTATCTGCTAATATTACATCACCCTCTGGTGAATCTACTGTAATTGGTCTGGCCCTATTTTCATAAAAAATTTCATCAATAGGGTTGAGAGCTACGTTACCTGTTACATTAAATTCCACATTTGCTCGCATATTTGGTGCAGGCTTTCCTTCTAAACCTATGAAATAGGATTGCATATGATCAAATCCCAATTGATTTGGAAAAGAATTTGATTCTGGATCGGGAGTTTCTGGTGTTGTGATTAAACTTCCTCCAGTACTAAAAGTGCTAAAATTTGCTGATAATCTGCTAATACTTAACTTCTCTGAATCACTACCTCCTAAAGCTGCTTTATCTCCGCGAGCTCTTAAAACCGCATCCATAAGATTAATGTTACTAAAATAGTTTTGAACAAATTCTTGATCAACACCTTCCGCATAAGGATTTAGTTGATGCGCTTCTTTTAAAGCATAGTATGCTGCACGTGGATATAAATCATATAATCCTCTCTCATTAGATTTTCCTTTAGCGGCAATACCAAACCATTCTTCATTCATGTTCTTTGAACCATTCTCAGTATCTAAATCATATCCCTTACTCAACCAACTCGCCTCTGTATTATGAATATCTAAATCTTTAGTTTGACCTCTTTTCCACCAACCATCGCTAAACTGAAAGGTAAATCCTCCGATTGCATTTTCTGCCTTACCTAAACCAGCTGCATTTGCGTAAATTTCTTTCCAGTTATTCACCATATAATATGCTTGCATTTTTTGATCCTCTTTATTATTAAGGGCATTAAATGCATCTGAACCAAACTCGGCAAACATTATAGGTTTATTAAGCTCTTTTTTAACTCTTTCAAAAGCATCTCCAAAAGAAACTCCCCTATACATATTAGTGGCATAGATATCAATGTCTTTACAATGCTCTGCTACCAGTTCTACATATAACATATCTCCATTACATATAGCTACCGGATGATTTGTATCTATTTTTTTCATTTCCAGAACCGCCTCATTCATTAACTTATACATTGCTCTGGCCCTTGTTATCACCGTACCCTCAGTTTCAATGGGAATATCTTCTGTTTCTGCACCACCCCAAGATAGTCCATAGTTATTTTCGTTACCCAACATGAATAGAAGTAGACCAGGTGTATCTTTAAATTCCTTAACCATATTCGTAGCTTCTTTCAGTAGAAACTCTCTGGCATCTGGATCTGAATACTCAGTGTTTGGTACCCAAGTTCCATTGAGGGTTAACCCATACCGTCCAAAAGAGTGATTAAGCATGGTATAAATACCATAATTTTCGTAGATATACTTCACCCATTTTGGCTGGATACCTGTATAAACTCGAATAACATTTACCCCCATATTTTTCAGGAGCCCCATTTCAGAATCTAATGCGGCTTTAATAAAATTATCAGATTTTGCCCAAAAATTATAAGAATAATTAGCACCAATAGGAACATAATCCCAATTCATACCATTGATAATGAAGTCTTCTCCATTAACCACCAATTTCATTCCTTCTTCATTCTTTACAACAGAAACCTGATTGGTTTGGGCATACCCACCTATTGCAAATAAAAAAAGTAGTAACCTCAGCAAATTGTTTTTCATAGTATTGTATAGTTTAAATTGATCTTAATGATGAAGTGTTCTAAACCCGTTTCCTTTCCCTACTATTACCATTTTATCTTTGATTTGCGTTTTTGAAATTTGATAGTTTTAGCAATTTTATTCTAACTATTAAATTAATTTAAAAGCATCTAAAAAAACCTCTGGTTTATGAACAGTTAAACTTATCTTAAAAAGATATGAAATCCACATTAAACACCTTTACAAAAAACATACATAATAAAAATATATATGTTTTTTTATCATTTTAATAAAAACCCTTGTTAATAAAGGTCTCAATGGCCTATTATTCAGCTTCACTAAAACGTTATAGTTGATTATGTATAGGTAATGTTGAGGTCTTTTGGTGAATTTGTCTTTTAGTGACTAGTGATACGGTTGAGAAAATGAACTACACAACATTGATTTTAGGCAAATTTTGATCATTAAAACAGTCTTATTGATAAAAATACCGTTACAATATTATTAAATAATGAAATTTTTACCCAATTATTAAATTCCTATGAATTTAAAATAATTTTAAACGAAAAGTTTAGTCAGTAAAATTTCACATATTAATTAGTTTTTATTAATAAATGCAGCTATCCTTTATTCAAAACAGAAGAATCAAAAAGAATATATACTTTAATCTATTTTGTGCTTTTTTAAAAAAAGCATTTAAGAGAAGTTTATGCTATTCAAGAATTATATATCTAAGTGTAATATCTTGGAATTATTTAATCTGCTATGAATTGTACATTACTAAAAAACAATTGAATATTTCTAATTTACTTGTATTTCTGATAATGTTATAGGAAAAAAATTATGAAATCATAAAAAAATTCACTAAATTTATTAGGAATTAGGAATCTTAAAAATTTCCCTCTTTATTAAAATTTCTAATTAGTAGTACTAAACTACTTCCCCCCTATTTGTTATCACTTTTAAAAATTGCATATGAAGAATTGAGAGTTTTAAAAGAGTATTAATCAAATCTTATTGTATTATGTCAAGAACAATGAAATTTAACAATTCAGGGAAAACTCCACTCAGCAAAATGAGTGAAAAAGAAATCAGTAAAATGGTCATTCAACAGGCGGAAGAAATGTTGGATAAACTTCCCAAAGATCTTAGAGTTTCTCAAGTAAATTCTATACAATTGGAATCAAGTCTGCAAGAGGTTGCAGATTTTGGAGCATGGGCACAATGGACTCGCGCATGTTGCGATAAAAGAAACCAAATTGATGACTTCATCAATCCAGTTATCGACGAGTTGGCAGTATTTGATCCAAGAGTTGAGAGAAGTATTTATCAGGATCATTTTGATTCTAATTTTAACGTGAAACAGGTTACTGAAGAATCCTCTTTAAAGAAAATCAATGCAAGATCTAAAAAATAACGCTTATTCTCATGTTATTGATTTAGATAGAATACACCATTTAGAAAGAGGTTCTAAAGAGCTTATTATTGATCGTATTAATGGCAAGTGGGTAATGCTCCCAAAAGGAGTATCTGCCCTGTTGCCAGTATTGTCAATGAATCCAGATACACTATCAAATCAACGACTAAAAGACAGTTCTCGTCAATTATCGGATATACTCTTAAAACAGGGTATAGGCTCAACCATGCCTTTACAGCATGAAACGCTTAATACGGTTATTCTAAAACTAACCAAAGCCTGTAACCTAGGTTGTTCTTATTGTTATGATTTTGAGAAAGAAGATAAAGCACGCCATCAACAGTTAGAGATTACACTTTCTGCAATATATCAGGCTATTGATATGGCAGATAAAAAGATTAACTTTATTTTACATGGTGGAGAACCTATGCTAGTCTGGGAGATGGTAAAAGAACTTGTAATTAAAGGACATCAATATGGTCAAGCAAAAGGGGTTCAAGTTTATTTCATCGGGCAAACCAATCTTACCCGTGTTGATCAAGAAAAAATTGATTTCTCAAGAAAATTTGATATTCGATGGGGAGTTTCCATAGACGGGCCCCCCAATATTAATGACAAATTCAGGATAACACATAATGGAAAAGGATCCCTCTCAGTATTACTGGAGGCAATTGACGCCTTTCCTACATTTATAAGCCGCTGCAATGCAATGAGCACCATTACCTCTGCAAATCATACTAATTTACCAGAAGTTGCGCATTACATCATGGGTTTAGGCTTTTCGGGCTGGGATTGGACACTATTTCAAGCAATTGGTAGAGGCCGAAATCAAACCGTTTTTGATTATGACATTGATCTTTTGTTAAAATCCTGGGATGCGCTATTTGATGAAGTATTGTCTGGAGTTTTTGATAGTTTTCCTATAGAACCCATATTAAAGTATCTTAGAAACTTTCTGGATGGCCCTGTATATAATATGTGTATGCGTTCTAAATGCGGTGCAGGTCGTGATCTTTTATCTGTAAGTTTTGATGGTACTGTAGAGGCATGTGACTGCATTGATCCTTGCGGTCCTCTGGCAAGTTTAGGTCATGTAACTAAAGGTGGGCTTAAACAGGCATATAGTACTCCTAAAGCAGATTTAATTCGTTCAAGGGATGTAGAAACCTTGCAATGCGGATCCTGTTTGTGGCAAGCCGTTTGTGGAGGAACTTGTATGGCAAGAGCAGGAGGTATTGAAAAAATATCTAAAGATGAATGCCTCATGTCATTACATATTTTTGATAGAATTTCTTTATCGCTTTCCCAAAGCGATGCGTTAATTAAATACAGAAAAAGTTGTGATTAATTTTTTTGACAAAAGCCTTGAATATTCACTCCAACAGTTATTAGCTAGTAAAAACGGAGTGGGGTTTCTACAATCACTTAATGAAGCGAAAATCTACGAATTAAGTAAAGAACTCGTTTCCAAAAATTGGTTTAATGATGCACATTTGTTAGAAGCGGCTATTTCTAATATATGGCCCAATGGCTCTGTTGTTGGTTTTGTATCTCACGTAATATGGTGTGCACATAGAGAAGCACTTTCAAAAAGTGTTTCAGGGAAGGGAGAAAGTGAAATTCCCATGGTTGTAAATGGATTGAATCATCTAGATGCTATTGAGAATAAACCAGCAGTTATTATTACTCCTATGACCTTAGCAACAATTGATGCTGTTACCGTGATTACTAAACTTTCTTCAAAACTTGATAATGCCAAAGATTTTATTATTTACGGAGAGAATATGGATCCTTATTTTGACGTATACCCCAAACTAAGACCATTATTTGCAGAAAACAATTTATCAGGTATCAAAACAATTAAAAAGGTACTCAGGAACAATGGATTATTCTTTACCTATGCAGATTTCGTGTACGATACACACAGTAATATGGAAGGAAATCTGTTTGGTATTAAAAGAGTTTATTCTCAAGGATTTCTTTCCATTACGGCCAGTAGTAAAGCCGTTTTATTACCTATGCTTCTTTTAAAAAAGCAGGATACAATTGAAGTGAATCTTTATTCTGCTATCCAACAAGGCGCTACTTCTTCACAGAATCAGCTCTCAAAAAACATGCAAACACAGATACTTTGTATTGTAGTTGGTAAAATTTTGGAAGGACTTATTGTAAAAGCGACAAACCAGTGGAGACTTCTACCTACATTATCTCACGAAGTTGAGTTTAGTATCTGAACCGATTTGACCTATGCTCTAAACTATCCGTTTTTAAAAAAATCTCTTGATTATAATTATGTTTTATAATTTATAAGAGTAAAAATAATATAGCCTACTTCCATAATGCTAATAGGTACTCCAAAACGGAGAGCTTAACAAATTACATATCATGTTATAGCTTCATTGCTACTCCCTGTCAATTTCTTTTAAAAGTTGGGAATACTCCTTAATCCATGGGTATAATTTACCTCCAATACTAATTATTGGATTTTTGCGAAGATTAATAGGTGTCTTAGAAGAAGGAAATGCCTTTGCTAATTGCGCTGCTACGTTGGTGTTTTTTTCAAGATTATAGGTTTTGTACTCATAAAAGTCTTCTTCAAGACCCTTAATAATATTTTCGCAACTCTCACATGCTTCCGGTAAATATACAATGATTTTTTTCTTTGGTATTTTTCTTTTAGGAATCACTACCACCTTTTCAAAAGGCTTTTTAAGAGCACGTTTTGATAAACTATCGCTTACGATTAGTTTATAATTGTAGTTTGGTGTTTTTCCGCGAATTAAGAAAATATTTTTTAATAATACTTTAGAAGTTGCTGGAACTCTGATTTTTCTAGGTTTTGCTAAGCTCTGTTTAATATTAGAACCTGTGACCTCAATTAAAACATCAAAGTCTTTATCTGTCTCATTTAATGCATAAAACGCAATTTTTCTTTCGGTTTTATTTTCAATTATTTGTATCTCCCCTTCTTGGGCATTTATTATAGTTGTTAATAAAAGACAGATGATAATAAATTTGTTCAGCATAGCAATTATAATATTAAAAAGAGGTGATCTCAAAGTTACGCATTCTAGATATAATAAAACGTTATATTATAGTGCCTAAACTAAAGTACACGGATAACTCCATATAATTTATAAGAAATGACCTCTTATAGCTTTCAAACAACCGTTTGGCATATTTAGATTTCAAATAATTAAATCTTGATATAATTTTATGGAAGAATTATCAAAATAATTTATCATTATCACCGTACTGATTACTCCAATTAAAACCGGATGCAACTAAAGATATCTAAAAGGAATATTTGGTTTTACATTATTCAATTCCTTTCATGGGGCACTTTATATGGTTTTAACTTTTTAGCCTACTGGCAGCAAAACATTGATGATATCATCCCTATTCAAGCTACTATAGAATGGCTCTGCATGGTTACATTAAGTATCATAATCACAACATTTTTAAGGTATATTTAAAAAAAACGATTCCTGTGATAACCTAAAAGAAAAATGCTTACCAGACTTTCAGATATACTACATTATTACTTGACCAAAAACAATGTAAATGCAATTGCTATGGAAGAGGAATTAAAAATGGTGCAGAATTATATTTACATTTAAAAAAGGTAACCTCAAATTTTAAAAAAAAATCAAGTATCTAATTAGTTGTTTTACCTTTAAATTACGTTTTCAATCTAAAAGGAAAAGTAGCATCTTTAAATCAAAAAAGAGGCTTTAAAAACAGCCTCTCCTAAATATAAATGAGTAGTATTACTTCCAACAATTACATTGTGAATGAGGAAGAGAAAGTTGGTCTTCTCTACAAGTACGCGCTTCAGTATGGATATCAATAGCATCTGAACCCCCATTATCTGGTGCCGCTCCTCCTTTAATTACGTAAATTTTAGAAATTACCTGCTTGTTAAGCTTTAGCTTCGAATTTAATTGCTTTTTCTTCATGTTATCTTTTTTTAGT
The DNA here is from genome assembly GCF_037782385.1 of Ascidiimonas meishanensis. Lineage (NCBI taxonomy): Bacteria > Pseudomonadati > Bacteroidota > Flavobacteriia > Flavobacteriales > Flavobacteriaceae > Ascidiimonas > Ascidiimonas meishanensis. Next base: position 143,217 of record NZ_JBBEXD010000009.1, on the reverse strand, counting down.
TAATTTTATAAAGATAATAATTTTACAATTATTTTAAGTTTTAGACCCATTTTAAATAAGATATATCTTTCGTAAAATAAATATTGTTTCCATATATCTTGTAATCTATTATAGATTATATATTGTTTATGCAGATCTCAACTTTACCCATCAATGGGTATTTAAAAATGAATGTTAATAGTTTAATTTTAAACCAAAGATTAATAATAAATGATTTTTTCCTATTTACATTAGGGAAAATTTCTTTTTAATCAAGAATTATTGTATTAACTTAGTAGAAGTCAACCAACCTGACAGTCAGAATTTTAGTTTAAATGTAGTAAGCATTAATAGGATAGAACAAATTTTTGTTAGCACCTATAAAAAAGCGAGTACTATTTCTATAGCATATACTTTTTTATTGATCCTTTTAACAGAACCATTGGTGGTTGTTTCGGTTTTTATAATTCATACGAAACCCTTTTAAATATAGACATCAAAAAATAGATTAAAATGACTCCTAAAGATCAAGAATTACTTAAAGCATTGCAACTAATGCGGGATCAACAAAAAAAAACCAAGCAAACTGAAGCTGTTCAAAATTCTGATGATAAAATTCCATCACAAACAGGGTCATTTATTATTACAGAAGAAGGTGGGGCACAAACGGGAGGTTTTTTAACAAAAAATGATCCAATTGATACTTCAATGAATTCAGGCGATGGTGCACAAACCGGAAGTTTTATTGCGCCCATAGAAGTTTCATTTCACATGAAATCAATATTTGACGGCTCTATAAATATTGATTTAAGCTGTGCCAGACCAGAATTCTTAAAGCAAAGTAGCTATCTTGAAAATTTAAAATCTAGATTAGAACACATTGACACTAATATTAAAATTAATGTACTCAAAAAAGAAGAATTATGAAACCGTACAGAGTTAACGAAAAAGACGTTAAAGGAAATACTATTTTACGCATTCATGACCAGCTTACGGATAGTAATGGTAATATGATTTACAGTTTGTATGATAACGAAAATCATAAGCTAAATTTTTGGGCAGCTGCTAATAATTCGTTCAATAATAGAATTGTATCACACAGGTATATTATTTCGCAATTAGTAAGGTTGGGAGAACAACTTTTTGAATACGAAAAAGAAAAGTTTAAATGGTTTGGACTAAAGGAAAAAAATGCTACCAACAGCATTCAAAATTTCAATCCCTATAATGCAATTATTGCAAATATAATAAGCAGTAGTATTGTAGACACACCTGTAATACCAGCTATTAAGCAGTTCCAAGATCTTAAAAATGATTTTAAGTCTCAAATAATTTCAAGGGCGCGTTTCGTATATCTTTACAGATGCTTAAAAATGGTCATTTTTGTGTTTTTTATGGCTCTTTTTCTTTGGTTTTATGAAACTAGTATGGCACATTGGTTATTTTTCACTCATTTCGCGGATGCTTTTGTACAATCTGCATACATAGCTGCTGCGGGTGCCGTAGGAGCATTTATGTCTGTTACCCAAAAGATATCATTACTCAAAATAGATCCATACCTACCAGATAGACGCACTATTCTTAATGCCTTTATTAGAATTTCCATTGGTATGGTTTTTGGAGTTGTATTGTTTTGGATTCTTAAAACCGATTTAATAAAAATCTTCAGTATGGAATTGCTTGATGAAACTAATGTAAAAACCTATTATATGGTTTGTTTACTTACTGGTATCCTTGGAGGTTTCAGCGAAAGATTAGTACCAGATATACTCAGTAAAGAAGCAGGCAAAGATGTCAATACTAGTAAAAGTAATACTCCTAATTCTCCGGTAGTTCCCCCAGCAGATGTTGTTCCTAAACAAAATAATCCAGAAGTACCGGATGATACTACAAATACTGAGAATTCTGAAAAAAACCCTGTAGACTCTAATATTAATGATATTGTTAATCAACCTGACAAACCTAATCGCGTAGAAAATGACGCCGAAATTCCGGTAAACACTAATAATACTAAGAATCCTACTGAACCAAAACCAGAAGATATAAATATAAGCACAAACGAATCGGCTAAAGGTGATATTGCAGCGCCAAAGCCTTCTAAAAAAGAATAATAACAAGAAGATAACGGTAAGATAGTTTTAATTCTTAAATGAATCCTAAATATTTATAGACTCCTATAAAGTTAGATTAGTTGGGGGTTAAGTAGCTGGTGTATTGTTCAATACAACGTTCTGAGGAAATTTGTGGACATATTGGGCTATAATACGCCTTACATCACTATTATCTGTTTGGGGTTGAAGCCAAGGTTCCAAATTTTGACTAGTTTGAATTACTGCATTATTTTCTATAAAACCATAGCCCCTATAAATCCCATTTTTAATCCATACAAAAGCAGTTTCTTCGTTAGTTCTTCCCTTCTCTCTAATTAAGAGATTATCTCGGGTTTCTTTCATAAAGGAAATAGCGTTTTCTACTCTTTTATTGTAATCACTTACAGATTCTTTCTGATGACAAATTCCTCGGCAATTTGATATTTTGAAGTGCGAACATGTCTTTACATTTTGTTGTAATTGAGTATATTTAGGACAAAGTTCAAACTGCTCACATAGCATTTCTAAAAATGCAATAGCTTCGGTAGAAGAGTAACAAATAACTATAGGATTAAAAGCGGTTTTTATAGTACAGTATCCGAGTTGAACAATTCCAACTCTATTTGTATAGCTAACTATTGCATATCTAGCATTTACTTTTTTTTGGGCACGGTTATATTTTGGATAGTATTTTTTTATTGCGGCAGACTCTGCTAAAAGTGCAAGCAATTCGCTTCCAGTCACCTCATGGTCTATATGAGCAGTTTCACTACATAACGCTATCTCCTGAGGAGATTTATCATAAAAATGACTCAAAACACGTTTTTTAATATTTTTTGCTTTTCCCACATAGATGATGACCCCTTTGGAATTCTTGAAATAATATACACCATTTCTAGAAGGTAATGTCTCATAAACTTCCTTTGATAGTAATGGTGGCAAGGCCACCTCACCTGAGTGTGCATGTAAATGTTTTGCTATGATTCCTGTGGTATCTTTTGCTATTAATTTCTCCATCAAAAGCACAGTGGCATCTGTATCACCTTTTGCACGGTGACGGCTATTTATTGCAATTCCTAATTGATTGCATAAATTACCTAAACTATAGGAACGATACCCAGGAAATAGCTGACGCGCTAATCTAACCGTGCAAAGTCTTTTTCTCTTAAAATTAACATCTACCCTTTCAAATTCCTTCCTCAATACATTATAATCGAAGTTTACGTTATGTGCTACAAAAATTCGACTTTGGGTTAATTCCAATAATTTTGGTGCTATTTGTGAAAAAGTAGGTGCACCTATAACCATAGATTCATCAATACCTGTTAATCCTGTTACAAATTTTGAAATAGCAGATTCAGGGTTTACCAAAGAATGATAGTAATCTGTCACACAATTTCCATCATAAATTGCTACTGCTATTTCTGTTATTCGATTACCACTGGTTCCACCCAAACCAGTAGTTTCTACATCTATTATTGCATATTCATATGGATTCTTCATACAATGATCAAGTTACTTTATCTTCCTGAAAAAGACAACTTAGTGCTCTATAGAAAAATAAATAAGGGCCCATAATTTTCATATTCAACAAAAATATTTTCATCTATTAATTCAACATAAAATTATAAAAATGTTATTAAAATACTTTATTACAGAATTAAGAAGTATTGATTAAAGATTTTTCTGTCGTAATTGAATATAGAATTAAGTCAAATTAAAAAATTAGTAATCTGCAATGATAAGAATTAACGTATGTAAGTAGGCAATGGAGAGAATAATAGTGTTAATTTCACTTCAATTTCAATTAAATGTATAAAACCCTTAAATGAATTAAGGGTTTCCCGTAAAAGTTTTTTTTGATTGGGTTTTCATGCTAATCTATAGCAGATAAATTAATATATTTGAGAGACTAATTACTAAAACTAGCTTTTCTGCCAACCGTTTAATTAAATAATTTAATTTATAAGTATGGAAGAAAAAATTGCAATCATTGCATTACCCTTTGCCGGTGGATGTACTAATTCTTATGCGACCCTCAAGAGATTTACCCCTACACCATTTGAATGGATAAGCATTGAAATACCAGGTAGGGGCAATAGGATAAATGAATTAGCAATACCTGATATTGAATCCGTATGTGATGATATATTTGCACAAATTCTTCCAACCATTAAAACCACTGAATATTTATTTTTTGGACACGGAATGGGCGCTCTATTGGGCTATGAATTAACAAGGCGTATTCAACAAGCGAAAATACCACTTCCCTCTTGTCTTTTTTTTACGGGTCAAATTGCTCCATCTGTAGTAACTAATAAGAAAATTTCTAGGTATGACAAACATTCTTTTTGGGCAGAGATTAAGAGTTTAGGGGGTATCTCTGATGCTTTATTTGAAGATCAAGAGTTAATTGATTTTTTTGAGCCTACTATACGGGCAGATTACTGGGCATTAGACCATTATGAATATCGCCCTTTAATAGAACGTCTTGAAACGCCTATCTTCATAAGAACTGGAAACCTTGATGCCAAAATAAGCGCCGGAAAGATAGATATGTGGCAGGAAGAAACACTTTATCCTTTAGATTGGGACGTATACCCTGGTAGCCATTTCTTTATTTTTGATGATTGCTATAGTATTATGGAAGATTTAACAGAATCGTTAGACATTGCAAAAAGTATGTCTTTTTCATACAGAAAATATTAGTCTTAAGAGACCACTCAATAAACCCTCAATTCTTGAATACTTAAATTATAATATCTTATTTTTAATTTATCTTCAGGAATTTTGGTAGCTACATAACAAACATGCTTCTTAGAAATTTCAAGTTCCTTAAAATGCCAAATTATGTCTTTGTAGTATGTTGGATTCATTGTGCAGTTTGAGCTCTGCAAACCATCAATTAACCCTATTCCAATAGCTTTAAGTAAAGCTTCTTTTCTAACCCATATATGATAAAAAGAATAAACAAAATCTCGACTGTTTTCAATATACTGTTGCTCAATAGGATGAAAATACGAAATGATATCTTTATCTTCAAGTTCTTTGATTGTTTCAATATCAATACCTATGTCACCTATTTCAGATACTCCTAAAACAACCGCTCCATCTGTATATGAAAGACTAAAGTGTAACCAATTATCTATATATGGCTTATGCCTGTCATCTATTCTTTTTACGACTGGAAAATTAGAAGACAGCGTAGTTTCTGCCCATGCTTTTTTTAATAACATTCTTCCTGCAATTCTCTTTAAACGATCTCTATCATGAAAATAAGAACTTGCCTTTTTAATAAAGTCTGGATCACAATCCTTTAAAAAATCATCATAAATTTTCTTATTTTCTAGGTCAATAAAATGAGTAAAAATAGTAAGCATGAAAATTCTTATAATTTTACGTAAATCTAATACTTTAAGTTTCAATTTCGAAATTAGACATCTTATGTGTTAGAAAACTTTAAAAAATGTCGTCTAGTAGGTCATTTCAAATCGTATATACTAAAAACCATTCATCCTGAAAAATTATTTAAAATCTCCCGTTCTAAAAGGAAGTAAAATTCTATTTTTAAGAATACTAGTGTGGTCCATTTGTAGTACTCTTTTACTACTCTTTTTTTTTATCTTTAGTATTTACGTAGGCTTATGGGGTAAAATACCCTCTACAAAAGAACTACAACAAATTTCGCTTCCGGAAGCTTCAATTCTATATGATTCTAATAAGAAAAATATAGGCAGCTACTACTTTGAAAATAGACAATCTGTAACCTATGACGAGCTCCCAAATTATTTGATTAATGCATTGATTGCCACAGAAGATATTAGATTTCAACAGCATCATGGAATTGATTATAAAAGTCTTTTAAGAGTAGGTATTAAAACCATTATGCTTCAAAATGAGGCTTCGGGCGGTGGTAGCACCATTAGTCAGCAACTCGCCAAGAATCTTTTTCCAAGATCAGCCATCTCAAAAGGAGGTATTCTTGTTCAAAAAATTCGTGAAATGATTATTGCAAAAAGAATTGAATCACTATACAGCAAAAAGGAAATAATTACCCGTTACTTAAACACAGTTGCATTTAGTGACAATGTTTATGGTATTGAAGGTGCTGCTTATAAGTTTTTCAATAAGCAAACAAAAAATCTTTCAAAAATTGAGGCCGCATTATTGATTGGAACTTTAAAAGCAACGCACACTTATAACCCAAGAAAATTTCCTGAGAGAAGTAAAATGAGAAGAAATTTGGTTTTACAACTAATGGTGCATCAAAATTACTTATCAAAAGACTCATTAGAAATATTAAAGGAAGAGCCCATTCAACTCAATTACCAAGGAATTACAAAGACGGAAGGAACCGCTCAATACTTCAAGGAGATGGTTAGAAAAGAATTGATTTCTTGGGTAAAGCAGCATGCAAAGGACACAGGAAAACAATACAATATTTATACAGATGGTCTTCAGATATATACTACCCTTAATTCTGATATGCAGACAATTGCAGAACAAGTAGTATCTGATCATATGAAAAAGTTACAAAATATTTTTGAGCGTGAACATGGAAATTCTGCTCCATGGCTTAAGAATAAATCCCTATTGCATAAAAAACTTAAAGGAAGTGCCTCGTATAAAAAGTTACAATCACTTGGCTTGAATGAAGAAACTATTTTTGATTCATTAACTGTTCCTAAAACTAAAAGAATTTTTGAATATGGAGAAGATCGTGAAGTATTTATAAGTACTAAAGATAGTATTCAACACATGATGAAATTTCTCAATTTAGGATTTGTTTCTTTGAACAGAAAAACTGGGGCTATTGAAAGTTGGATTGGTGGCATCAACTTTGATTGGTTTAAATACGATCATGTTTACCAAAGTAAAAGGCAGGTAGGCTCACTGTTTAAGCCAGTAGTATATGCAGCAGCTATTGAAAATGGCATAAAACCATGTGAATATTTCGCTGCAAAACCCGTTCAATATGAAAATATGGAAGACTGGACACCTACAAATAGTGGAAATGATAACGAAAAATATTTAAACTATTCCATACCTTACGCGCTGCGTAATTCTGTAAATACCGTTGCTGTTAAAGTAATGGAAAAAACAGGAATTAAAAATGTAATAGAGCAAGCTCAAAAAATGGGAATAGAAGGAGCACTGCCAGAAGTACCTTCCCTTGCTTTGGGTACTGCAGAAGTTGATTTGTTAACTATGGTGAAGGCATATACTTCTTTTCTTAATGAAGGTTATTTTGTTCAGCCATATACTATCAAAGAAATAAGAGATAAAAATGGGAATGTATTAACAGTTAATAATCCTATAAAATCAAAAAAACCAGCTTTTTCAAAAAAAACTGCTGCTTTAATGCTGGAAATTATGAAAGGTACAGTTGAAAATGGCACTGCAAGCTCTTTGCGAAAACAATATAATCTCACTCAGGCAATTGCTGGTAAAACAGGTACTACGCAAAATAATAAAGATGCATGGTTTATGGCATTAACTCCAAACCAAGTTTATGGTACTTGGGTAGGAACAAACTCTTATGAAATTGGCTTTAAAACCACAGCTAATGGGCAGGGAGCAAAAGCTGCCCTTCCTGTATTTGCTAATTTATTTAAAAAGATGATCCATCACAAAAACCTTAAGAGATATACGGTAGATTCATTTCCGGAAACACCCATTACAATAAATAAATTACTGGATTGCGAAGGAGTAAAAAAGGATGGTTTTTTTAAACGATTATTTACAAACCCTAATAAAACCAAAAAAAGGGATTTTAAGAAAAAACAATCTCGCTGATTAAGTGTTCTTAAACTTGTATATAAATTAATAGCTTATTTTTGTTTTCATGTTCCAATTTTTTACTAAAAAATATTACCTGCGAGATCTTTTAGACGGTTTCATTGATATCCACTGCCATATTTTGCCTGGAATAGATGATGGTGCTGCCGATGTGAATCAATCTATAGCACTTTTAAAAAAGTATGAAGCCTTAGGCATACACGACTTTATTGCTACACCACATATTATGATAGACTTTTATCCTAATAACGAAGCAACTATTGCAGAAGCTTACGAAAAGTTAGAAGCAAAAAATTTGCGTTCGAAAATACCCGGACTCATCATTAATCTTTCTGCTGAATATATGATTGATAGTCATTTTGAAGACCTATTGGAAGCTAAAAAAATCGTGCCGCTAAAATATCGATATGTTTTGGTAGAACTCTCATATTTACAACCCCCATTGAATCTTAGTAGTGTTATTCTCAAAATGAGAGAATACGGGTATTATGTTGTTTTGGCGCACCCAGAACGCTATAATTTTTATCATAATCGAAAAGACTATTATAAGTCACTTAAACAGATGGGATGCTTTTTTCAAATGAACATGCTTTCTCTTACTGATTATTATGGGAAAAGTGCCCAAAAGACGGCTAAATGGTTGCTTGAAGAAAACCTTATTGACTTCATTGGCACAGATACTCATAAAACAATACAATTAGATTTCTTATCACAAATTAAACTTAACGGCAGAACAAAAGACCATATTCAACATATCATTCGTAGCACAAATGAATGTTTTAAAGGCTTTAGACTTTAACTTTTCGTTTTTTCTTCTTCGAGGTCTTTTCTGCATGATAACCATAGCCATACTTTGCCCCATACCCAAAGTTAGATGCTTTGACATCATTCACTATAAACATCATTCCATTAAGCTTTTTATCTGCATAGAGTTCTGCTGGAAAATTTAGTAGTCTACGTTCTGTGTAATTTGCACGAGTAACATAGATCGTATGATCTGCGTATTGGCTGAATAAAAGCGTATCTGTTACCAACATACAAGGTGCAGTATCAACTATTACGAAATCATATAATTCTGAGACATCTTCCAACAGTTCCTTTAATCGCTCACTCATTAATAGCTCTGCCGGATTTGGAGGCGTTTTTCCAGAATAAATAATATCTATCTGATTTCCCTCTACTTCTATGGTTTCCAAAATACTTTTTCTGGAAACTCTTTCATCATAAAGGTAATCTGTTAAGCCCATTTCTTTTGGCTCCACTTTTAGATAATCATGAATTTTTGGGTTTCTTATATCTGCTCCTATGAGTAGTACTTTTTTATCAGAATTAGCAAGTGTTAAGGAGATATTGGTACTTACAAAAGTTTTACCTTCACCATTGATAGTAGATGTTACAAATATGACGTTATTATTAGATCCTTCCTTTTTATGTCTGCTTCGCATTAAGTAATCAAGATTGGTTCTCACAATCCTAAAAGATTCAGAAAGTACAGATCTGTCATTCCGTTCAATAATGAAAACTTTCTTTTTACCTTTAACCTTAGGTATTTCTCCAAGTATTGGGATGTTTTTAAAGATTTTTGCGAGCCCTTCCTTATTATGGATTTTATTATCTAAGAGTTGTTTTAAATAAATAACAGAAAATGGAAATGCCAAACCTGCTACTAATGCTGCCATAAAAATCACTTTCTTTTTTGGAGAAATCGGTCCGTCATTAGGACTGTATGCGGTATCAATAATTTTAGCATTTGGAGAAGTAGCCGTTAAAGAAATGGTAGCTTCTTCTCTTTTCTCTAAAAGATAAAGATAAAGTGATTCTTTTATTTGCTGCTGCCTTTCTATATCCCGTAATTGTCTCGCCTGGCCTGGAACGGATGAAATTCTCGAATTAATTCGTGCCGCCTGTTGCTTGAGGTTATTTACACGAATGCTAAGTGTACTTCTCAGATTACTTAGACTTTGCTGCATACTTTGGCGTAGCCCATTTATCTGTTGATCAAGATTTACTATAATAGGATTTTGTTCATTAGAACTTTTAAGCAATTGATTACGCTGTAAGATCAATTCATTATACTTCGCAGAAATATTACTTATAGATGGATCAGACAGACCTATATTAGATGGAATGGGTTCAAAAGAATCCTGACCTTTCAAGTAATTATTCATATAATTAACCATACTAAGATCTGTACTATTTTTTATCAACTCCTGTTCATTATCAGAACCCGTATTTAAGTATATATCGGCTTCCGAAGTAATATCAGTAAGACGATTTCCTGTTTTAAACCTCTCTGCATTGCTATCTACATTGGCAAGATCAGTTGCAATGAGATCTATACGCTCATTAATAAAATCTGCGGTAGCTTTAGATTCCGCATTTTTTTGATCAATGGAATTTCTATTATATTCATCAATTAATGTATTGATTATCTGCTGTGCCTTGATTTTATTAGCGTCTTCTAAAGAAATGACAATTACTTTGGAAAGTGGTTCTACTGGACTAATAGAAACCCGTTCCTTATACAACTCAGCTACCTTTTGAACTGGATGAATAAGTACTTTTATAGTTTGGCCAGCATTATTTTCTATATTCTTTATAGTAGGTATGATTACAATATCTCCTAAAAGTGTGGGGATATTTTCACCAAAATAATATTTTTTACTACGCTCTTTTTCATCAATAGAATATTCAAAAGAAGTTTCTGAAATAATTTTGATATTAAAAGCGAACTTAGAAGATTTTATGATAGAATCTGATTCAATAAAATTGACCTTAATAGGAGGGTATGGAAAAACCTCTACGTCATGAACCCTGCCTTCCGTAAAGAATTGAATATTTAATTTAAGCTTCTCCACGACGTTCTCCATGAGCTTTCGTGATTTCATTACCTGAATTTCATCTTCCACCTTTTTACTCTCCACTTCAGACAAAAGCTCCAAGTCTTTTAACAATGCACTAGCCGGTGTAGAAGAATTTTTATCATCTACCAGCATAATCTTAGCATAGGCGCCGTAAAGTGGCGTTGTATATCTTAAATATACAAATGCTATAGCGATGCATATAATGCAACTCAAAGCAAACCAATACCAATTTCTTAAATAGGTTGCTATGGTATCTCTTAAGCTAAAGTTTTCAGAAACTCCTGAAAAGGCTTGGGTATTACTTGACTGTCCTGTTTCCATTAGAAACTCCTTCTTTTCTTACTGTCTTGTTAATATAATAACTCCAGATGTAATGAGTAAAGATACAATAGAAATTACAACACTTGTACGACTGTCAAGAGAAGATGATGAAATAGCAGATTTATTGGGTTCAACGTATACAACATCGTTTTGTGTAAGATAATAAACCGGTGAATTCATAGATTCTTTGTTGGTAAGGTTAATTCTGGTGTATACCTTGGTGCCATTAAAGTCTCGTATTACTAATACATTATCTCGACGCCCTTTAATATTTAGATCTCCTGCTTGACCAAGAGCCTCTAGTATAGTAATTCTTTCTCCCGAAATTGTATAAGTGCCTGGGCGGTTTACTGAACCTAATACAGTCACTCTAAAGTTTGTCAATCGAATATTAACAATTGGATCTTTTAAGTAGATGCTTAGTTTTTCTCTAAATAACTCTTTCGCTTCTTGCACTGTAAGCCCCTCCAACTTAAGCTTTCCCAATACAGGATAATCAATAAAACCATCTTTGTCTATCAAATAATCTACTGCCTCAGAACGTCCGTTTTCTGTTGCTTTAATTAAATTGAAAGGTCGTGTTGCCTCTGAATCAAATGTAGAGATGTAGATATTTAAAATGTCATTTACTTTAAATTTTGAAGCAAAAGTATCTGTATCTACTACCGTTTCAAAATCCTTCGCATCCTGAAAATAAACTACCTCTTTACGACTGGCACAAGATGAAACAAAAATGGCTATTAATGCTAATACTAACAGCCTTTTCGAGAAAAACATGAAATTTTTCATTAATTAAGTTTACTTATAATTATTATTCTTTTTTATCAGTCAGTCAAATGGACTCTAATTTTTTCTCGCGATAGTCTTGAAGTTTGGAATCTTTATCTCCATCTAATACTTCAAACTCCGAATTGTTAGACTTGTATTCAGGAACCAAAGATTTCATCTTTTTAACAATATTCAAATTTTGAAATCTATTTGAAATACATAATTCCTCAATTTCCGATTTCATCTTAGTATAATCTAAGGCTCTTGTCTTACTAATCCGGATCTTCTCATGATACGTTTTCATAGTATTTTCACCATTGGCAAGTAGTTCTTCATATAACTTCTCACCTGGTCGCAATCCAGTAATTTTAATGTTAATATCTTCTGGAAAACGGAGGCCAGATAGTTTAATCATGTTTAAAGCAAGATAATAAATCTTAACAGACTCACCCATGTCAAAAATAAAAATTTCTCCTCCTTTACCCATAGCACCTGCTTCAAGTACAAGTTGAGAAGCTTCTGGTATAGTCATAAAAAAACGGGTAACGTCTTTATGTGTCACCGTTAAAGGGCCTCCTTTCTCTATTTGTTTTTTAAATAAAGGAATCACAGATCCGTTAGACCCCAACACGTTTCCAAAACGAGTGGTTATAAACTTCGTATCACACTCACGTTGTATACAACTTATATACATTTCTGCGATTCTCTTTGTAGCGCCCATTACACTTGTTGGGTTCACAGCCTTATCCGTAGAGACAAATACGAACTTTTTTACTTTATATTTAGCTGCAGCGTCGGCAAGTATTTTAGTTCCGTTTACATTAATTTTAATCGCTTCGTAAGGATTGCACTCCATTAAAGGTACGTGCTTATAAGCGGCAGCATGAAATACCATGGTTGGCTGAAATTCCTGATAGATATAATCTACTCTATTTTTATCTCGGATATCTGCAACAATTGGTGTAAAATTGGTATACCCTTTTTGTTTTAAATCTTGTTGTAAATCATATAAATCAGATTCTGCCTGATCTACTAAAACGAGTTGTTTTATTTTATAATTAGCGATCTGTGTAGCAATTTCACTACCTATAGAGCCGGCAGCACCAGTAACCATTATGGTTTCTCCTTGAAGTTCCTTTTGTAATTTAGGATTCTCAATCTCAATGGGTATACGATCTAATAGATCTTCAATTTGTACTTGTTTAATTTGATTAAGACTTAATTCTCCATTAATCCATTTTTCAATAGGAGGAACTATTTTTACATTTGTTGGTAGCTCTACCATGCTGTCTACTAACTTTCTAAGTTTTTGAGAGCTAATATTTTGAATAGATACAATGATCTCCTCTATATTGTGATGCTTAATGTAGGTATCATTTATTTTTGAAGGATTTAGGATGGGAACTCCGTTAATAAACTTCCCGTGTTTCTTAGGATCTTCATCCATATAACAAATCACACTCACATGATTCTGCGGATTATTAATTAATGCGTTATAAGTAACAATTCCAGAATCTCCAGCGCCATAAATAATTATATTTTTACAACCTTTAAAACGTATTGAAATATGCTTAAACGCAACTTTAAATAATAAACGACTTGCACTTAACGCAACAAATGAAATAAAAGAGTGTATAACCACAATAGAAAGAGGTATTGTAAAACCAGAGATTAAATTCATCTCCTTATTAATTACCACAAGCCCTATTGAAAGAAAAGATAGTAGCGAAATTGCCTTAAAAAGATTTACTACATCTGTAAATCCGGTATGGCGTATAACTCCTTTATAAGATCCAATAATTAGAAAACTTACTACAGCGGTTAGTGCCAAAACAGGAAGTTGTATTAAAAACTTACCTATGTCAAAGTTGAGGGTAAAGTTAAACCTGATCAAATAAGACATAAAAAAAGTCACTACCACTATCATTATATCAATGAAAAGTACCAACCACCTGGAAGCATATCTTTGCGCCTGATTACCAAAGTATTTTTTTATCATTGCTGAATGTTTTTAATGATTAGAGCTGTTATTTTTTGTAAATCAGCCTCCGAAAGATTTGATCCACTAGGCAAACAAAGTCCGGTTTCAAACAATTTTTCCGATACTTGATTTGTATAGCTTGGACAATCCTTAAAGATTGGCTGCATATGCAATGGCTTCCATAACGGACGAGACTCTACATCTTCTTTTGCCAGTGCTAATCTAATATATTCCCTTGATTCATAAGAAGTTGCAGTTAAACAACTTAACCATCTGTTAGAAAAGAAACCGTTAGGTTCTTTAAGAAAATTTAACTCATCAAATGAACCTAATCTGGTTTGATAGAACTCATAATTTTGTCTTCGTGCAGAAACACGATCATCCAATACCTGCATTTGTCCTCTTCCTATACCTGCAACTATGTTACTCATTCGATAATTATAACCAATATGAGAATGTTGATAATGAGGTGCATTATCTCTGGCTTGTGTTGCCAAGAATATTGCTTTTTCTTTTAACTTTTTATCAGAAACTACTATTGCTCCCCCTCCAGAAGTAGTGATGATTTTATTACCATTGAAAGAAAGAACGCCTATAGTTCCAAACGTCCCACACTTTCTACCATAACAGGTGCTTCCAAGAGCTTCTGCACTATCTTCAATAATTGGAATTTCATATTTGTTGGCTACAGCATGAACTTCTTGAACTTTATATGGCATACCATACAAGTGAACCGCTACAATGGCTTTTGGTTTTTTCCCTTTTGCAATTCTATCTTTTATTGCTTCTTCTAATAATTCTGGACAAATGTTCCAGGTATCCTTCTCACTATCTACAAAAACTGGAGTAGCACCTTGATAAACAATAGGGTTTGCGGAAGCAGAGAAAGTGAAACTTTGACAAATCACCTCATCTCCAGCGGAAACTCCCAATAAAACTAAACCTAAGTGAATAGCTGCAGTTCCAGAACTTAGGGAAGCTACTTGTATATCTTCTTGCAAATAATTCTCTATTGCATTTTCAAAACCATCTACATTAGCTCCAAGTGGGGCTATCCAATTGGTATCAAATGCCTCTTTGATATACTGTTGCTCATACCCAGACATATGGGGAGAGGATAATAATATTTTTGTTTTAGTCACCACTTACTTACCTAAATTATATTAGTTCAACGTTTGTGCACACTAGTGTCACCAATAAAGCCAATAAATCATGAAATACTTGAAGAGAATCCTTCACCTGAGGTAAATAAAGTGTTATATTTTTAATAATCAAATGATTTTGATCATGTTTATAACTAAGGTCTAGAATCATTATTCTAAGTATTAAATTAACTCCTGCTATTAATCAATCAAATACTTGAAACTTAATGTTAAATTTAAGAATTGTTTTGTAGTACAATTAAGATAATTTGGTTATTTCGGCAAAAACCATATAAACATCGGTTAACTACCTTTTCAAGAGGGGAAATACCCTTAAGAGTTAAGGCATCACCTTATCTGAAGCTCCTTACATTTCTAGACATGCATCTTCAAAATATAGGAATAATTCGTGCCCAAAATGTATTAATTTATAGTAGGTATTAAGCGAAGAACTTAAATTATATAGGAGATTGCTGCTTTCAAATATCCTTTTTGGGTTTAAAATTTTTAGGCATAAAAAAGCTCCATGTTTTTACATGAAGCTTTATCAATGTTGTTAAGATTTTTACACTAGTATTATAAATCAATTCTATTAAGGAAATCTTCTAAATTGGTAAATCCATTACCGTTTTCATCTCCATTTCTATCTTCTGGATCATTAGGGTTTAATCCCTTTGCTATTTCCCAATCATCCGACATTCCATCTAAATCAGAATCCTGATAAGGTGCACCTGATCTTAAAGTTGGATAAACCCATTGATCACTTGTTCTGTATACAGATGGACCTGTTTGATTCTGAACATCTTGAATATATTGTTTATCTAAATCATCTTGATTGTATTCTACCGTACCATCGTCTAGCAGTCGCCTATTGGCTCCTACATCTGCAATAACAGATTGGTAAGCATTTCTAGCAGATTGAAGCGTTAAGGGAACTCCAAGTGGAGGAAAAGCATTTGATACTTTCATATTATTGGGAGCAGGATCATTTTGTGTATAGTTTCCACTATTTACAAAAACTGTCCAGGTAAACCAATTATCAGCATTCTCGTCTGTTAATGTATTAGGCAACACCAGGTTTCCTGCGGTATAAATTTGAGGCGTAACACCACTTGAAATCGTAATCTTATTCATTATGGTGGTAATTCTGCTTTGTGTTGCAGGACCTTTTGAATAATAATTATTTATATGATTTAACTTAGGTGCACTCACCACTCGAGTAAGCCGGTATCTCCAATTATGAATTACATTATTGGCTATTTCATAATTACCATTTCCGGATGTATTTGGAAATCTATGGCTTATATGAACAGACAAGTTATGATGAAAAGAGAAATCACCAGCATTGTTTTCTCTACCATTACCAGAAGTAGCGCCAATAATATTACCTGTTTTGGATTCTCCGAATAAGCATCTCTGGATAGTGACGTCATCCACAATTTGTGCCCCATCTGTTACACTAAAGGCTTCGTCTCCTCCAAAACTAACTGAGAGGTGATCTGCAATAAAGCGTCTTACGCCTGTTACAGTGATAGCATCATTTGATTTTCCAGCACCTTGCCGCACTCTAAAATGTCTTAGAATGATGTCTGTCATATTATTAAAATAGATGTAATCACCAGCTATAGTAATACCTCCTTCTGGGGATGTTTGACCCGCAATAGTTAGATACCCTTTATCTGGACCCGAAATATAAATTCCTGAATTAAGATTAATCTGTCCACTCACGCGAAAAACAATAGTTCTTGGATAGGGTTGATTTAAAGCCCAACGAAAAGTACCTTCATAATTACCGTCTTCTAATGTGGTTACAGGAATAACTGCTCCCCCTCGTCCACCAATAGAATAAGCACCAGCGCCTTCCGCGGTTGGAAAAGCTTTTACTTCTCCATAATAGGCGTCATCTTCTTCTCCATCTCCGTCTCCGGAGCCATCTCCTTCTCCATCTCCAGAGCCATCTCCTTCTCCGTCTCCAGAGCCATCTCCTTCATCGTCGTTAGAGTCATCATCTTTTGGGGGATCTACTGGAAGTTCTTCTGAATCTTCAGAAATAGATTCAAGAAACTCATCTCTGTTTGTACATGCTAACAAAAAAACAAGCATGAGCAAAGAATAAATAAATTGCTTCATTAGGTATAAGATTTTAGGGCTGTCACAAATATATACATTTTACCGATAATTTTATACATTTCATCGATTTTTTTCAATTGAAACAAAAAATGAAAGGAAAAAATAAAATTTTTCAGGTGTCATATATAAGTATTGCTATTAATCTAAAGATATACGCTTGATTCTTAGCTGATGGATTACATGCACCTAAAATTAATGAATATTTAACATTTTGCAACTTATATTATAACTAATCCATTTGTTTTTTATTATATGTTGTGAGGTTTGATTTTAAATGTAGTGTGAATTGATTTGCTCCTCTAGCGGACAGGTGCGTGAAATCTTTCCAATACTCTGGATTAAAATTATTGAATACATAGGTATAATCATAATACCTAATATTCTTAGATTCAAAAAAGTTCTGGGTACGCTCTATTAATGCTGGATTAATATGGTTAAGTGTAGGCGAAGTAAAGAAAACCAAGGAAGATTCATTTTCAAGACATTTTTTCTTAATTCTATCAATAAGCTTTTCTACCAATGGATTTATTCCAATTATATGGTTGTAGCCTATAGAATCTCTTCCTTTATTATTCCATAAATCCAAAAAAACCTCTTTTTGAGTCTCATTAGGAACTAGCGGATCATATCCATGATATTTTTTATAATCGTAAGAAGGTTTAAAGTAATTTTTAAAAAAACCTAATGTTTTGCCATTATAAGCATAACTCTTAGATATTTTTAAAATACTCAACTCTTCTGGAAATAATTCTTCAATTACACTTCTAATGCCTTCTTCCCTATCAACCAAGTTTATAAGACTTAAGCAATCTTTTCCTGTATATGAATTATCTGGATCCAGTAAACTATTTTGGTCTATATGAACAAAAATTTGTTGATTCTTTTTGGTTAGCGTTTCTATTAAAGCAGCAGCATATCCAATTTTGGTAGCATCCACTCCCATGTTGAAAGCAGAACTATCTAATTCAAGAATATCTATGTGGTGATTTGCTCTAGAGCTGCCAAAAACTAAGGTGTTCACAGAATCTTTTAAACCCAAAAATTGATTCACTTTGCCAGAAGTTTGCCCAGTATAAACATTTTTATCTAAATAGCGTAAACCAAGAAAAACAATGCTGTCTGTAACCAGATAGCCAAGAAGAATTAAAAGGGCTAAGACAATTGTTTTTTTCATGATTAAAATTGAAAATAAATAAAATTACTGGCACTAGAGAAAAATAAAACTATATTAATTATTATAAAATTAAGTAATAACACATAATTAACGGTTGAAATTTTAGATCCTAATGTTTCTAAAGAAAACCCGCGAACGAAAAGAAAAACATCCATTGATAATGCCAAAAAGAGACCATACGCCAAGCCCGCTATGCGATTGGTACTTCCATAATAGGGCATTAAATACTCAGAAGAAGCTATTTTTTGAAATATGGTAATGGAGTCTTCAAAACTCACGCTTCTAAAAAATACCCAAATAAGGCTCACCATCACAAAAACTAGTAGATTTTGGAGAAACTTATACTTGGCAGCTACGAGTCCGAATCGTTTTTCCACACCTAATAGTAGGCCATGAATGCCACCCCAAATAACAAAATTCCAAGAACTTCCATGCCATAAACCGCCCAATAGCATGGTTATAAAAAGGTTACGATATTGTTTAACTACCCCGTTACGATTTCCTCCTAAAGGTATGTAAAGATAATCCCTTAGCCATGAGGATAATGAAATATGCCATCTTCGCCAGAATTCCGTAATTGAAGATGAGAAGTAGGGTAAATTAAAATTTCTTTTAAAATCAAAACCAAGCAACTTTGCGGTTCCAATAGCGATGTCTGAATAGCCACTAAAATCAAAATAAATCTGAAAGGAATATAATAGGATCGCCATAACAATACTAGAAGCATTATGAATTTCAGGATTATTGTAAATACCATCTATAACAACTCCTATAGAATCTGCTACCACTACTTTTCTAAAAAATCCTACAGCAATTTGAAAAACACCGTCTTTAAATCGTTTATAATTCCATCCTCGCTTCACTAAGATTTGCGGAATAAGATTAGAAGCACGTTCAATAGGGCCAGCAACTAGTTGAGGAAAAAGACTTACAAAGGTAGCAAATGCAATAAAATTACGAGTAGGCTTAAGGTCTCTTCTATAAATGTCTATAGAATAAGACATGGTTTGAAAAGTATAAAACGAAATGCCTACGGGCAGAATAATATTTAAGGTGCTGTATTGCATATCATACCCCAAAGCACGCCATGAGGTAACCCAAGAATCAATAAAAAAGTTGAAGTATTTAAAAAAACCTAGCAACCCTAAGTTTGTAAACATACTCATCATGAGAAACATTTTGCGTCTCTTTTGATTTTTCTGTTGGTGAATTGCTATTCCTAAAAAGTAGTCAACAACAGTAGAAAAGGCTATTAAAGATAAAAAGCGCCAATCCCACCATCCATAAAAGAAATAGCTTGCAAGTAATAACAAAAGGTTTTGTAGCTTGACAAAACGGGCAGGAATTGCCCAATATAATGAGAATACTGCTGGAAAAAATATCAGAAATGCCAGGGAATTAAAGATCATTCTGTGATTCTTGATTAAACTGGAGCCGTATTCAGTTGTGGTTAACAGGAGCGAATTTAAAAATATTATTTAGATCTCCTTTATTGCTTAAAATAAATCAGATGTGTGGTAAGTTTTTAAGGATAAATTGATTTTAAACTCAGTTGTCTTTACTTAAAAAAAAAGAAATGGAAACATTTCTATTTTGATTAGGATTATACTTTACATATTCTATATTTTGCTGATATGAAAACTTTGTAAAAACAGTTCCTTCTATTGATTCTACACCTTTTAAGGTACGTAATGAACTTCCTCTTACCTTCATGAATGGAAGATCACCCTCATAATCAACCTTAAGATTATCAAATTCAAAACCGCCTAGCGGACCCGAGGATGCAAAATAGTCTGGAACTTCCAAATATACTGGTGGCATTGTTTGTTTTTTACAAATGTTTTTAGCCGTACTATTCTTAAAAATTACTTTATAAGCCTTACTAATTTTACGGGAATAGAGTATTCCCCAATCACTCCCATCAACCAAGAGTCCATCAAAAATCACCCTACCCTTAACTGGATCTTTAGGTGCAGCTGCACTTACTATTTCTGCTGCTACATAGGCATTTTCAGGGATATGATTCATACTTAGGTAACAATTTTTAAAAGTTATACTTACCGGTATAGAGCTGCTATTCAATTTATTAAGACCTAATACAATTCCTGAATGATTGTTATTAATGAATTTGCAATTTTCAAAATTTATATTTACCATTCTGTCTTCTGGATCATCGGGTTCCAAATCTAAACCTGCTTCGGGCAATGTCCCTTTAGTATCTTTGAAAATAGCATTTTTTACCCATACATCTTGGGCACTTATTATACTCATCCCTTGTCTTTTATGGTTTTCAGAGACAATATCCTCAATTATTATATTTTGAGAAAAATCACCTTTTTTCCATCCATCTATATAAATACCATCTCCTCCACTATTTGCGAATTTTAATCCTTTAATACTAATTGTATTCACATTTATAAGGCTCAAAGTCATTCGCCATTCACCATCTGTATATTCTTCTTTGTTCATTACTAAGGAGGCTCCGTAGCCAAAAAGCTGCAAATGAGAACAATTCAAAAACTTTAGCAAAACATCTCCTTTTCGTTTAAAAGCATTCTTTTTAGCCCTTAATACGACCCCAGATTCTAACATAATCACTTTATGATGAATATTGCTTATTACGGTTGGAGAAAGAATCCAATCCTTATTTTGTTTATCTATTATGATCGTATCATAAGCAGAATTCAGGGCTTTTGTGAATGCCAGCGTAGCATCATTTTCATTATATCCGAATTCAGAAGCATATTTGGATTGTGACCAAACCAACTGGCAAAAAAGGAATAGAACTACTTGTAAACTACATTTCATTTAAGGAAATACTTAAGTTGGAATTGGAAATTTAAGCAATATTACGTTCATAATAAAAGTAACTCAAAGGTAAATTGATCTTAAATTAATACCATTACATCGATTCCATGTATAAGTTGTTCTATTTGTTTTGGTAAAACGAATTATTTAAACTATTTATGCTTAAGTATAGATAAGTCCCCTAAATCTTGCTAGTTAATAGCTTCGCTTATTCTTTATGAAAAAAAGGTTACGTATTGCAATAGTTTCTGAAAATAGTCTTCTAACAGCATGGCAACATGCCATTGTTTCTGAGCTTAATAAATCTTTTTTACTAGAGACCGCTCTTAAGATTGAGGTGAAAAGGCCTGCCAATATGGCTTCTTCTGAAGAACATATAGAATCCTGGTTTTGGAAATTGTATAAAAAGTTGGATAAGAAAATTTTTCAACCCAAACCAGATGCAACGAAACTCATTGATGGAAATGATTTATTTTCCGAGACGATGACATGCCAGTTTTGCAAGGAAGAAGACGTAAAGCGAATGATGGCAAAAGAATTGGATGTAATTATTAATCTTACCAGTTTAAGACTTCCGGAACCTCTTTTATCACTTAGTAAATATGGTATTTGGTATTTTATTCATGCAGATGTAAATCATCCTTTCTACAAACCCATTGGAGCGTGGGAACTCTTTCATAAAAAACCAGAGATTGGTGCTGCGCTTTGTTGTCAAAAAAGTGATCATGCTACGCCTCTAATTCTAGCGAAAACCTTTGCTTGTACAGATCGTTTGAGTTACTCAAGAAATGTGAATGCCATACTCTGGCAAACTTTTCCGTTAGTAATTACTGCGCTTAGAAATCTCTATCTTACAG
Source organism: Ascidiimonas meishanensis (assembly GCF_037782385.1). NCBI lineage: Bacteria > Pseudomonadati > Bacteroidota > Flavobacteriia > Flavobacteriales > Flavobacteriaceae > Ascidiimonas > Ascidiimonas meishanensis. The sequence continues at coordinate 121,304 of NZ_JBBEXD010000009.1, read as the reverse complement.
GAGAAGCTACTTTTTTCAAAAAGGCAATTGAAAAATATCCTGAAGTTCCAGAATACTTAAATGAATCTGCAGAAAAATACCCTAAAAACCAACTCATTTTAAAGCATTTGTGGAATAGTGGTTTTTCAAAAATTAAACAATTAATTCTAAGTAGATTCTATTTCAACCAATGGACATTGTTATTTCATGCCTCAGAGAACGGAGTTCCTGAACTGGATCTTACAAAGTACAAACGAATTGTTCCTCCAAAAGACCGCTTCTGGGCAGATCCTTTTCTTTATAAGAAAAACGGAAAGTATTATTTGTTTATAGAAGAGTTAATCTATAAACGAAAGTTGGGAGAACTAGCCGTTATGGAAATAGATGAACAAGGTAACTATACACAACCAAAAACAATTTTATCTAAAGACTATCATTTGTCTTACCCATTTATTTTTGAAGAAGATGGGGTTCTTTTTATGATTCCTGAAACAAGTAATAATAGGGATATTCAGTTATATGTTTGTACCGATTTTCCACTAAAATGGGAACTGGTAGAAACTTTAATGACCAATGTTGTTGCCGTAGATACTACCATTTATAAAAAAGATGGCCTTTATTGGATGCTAACCAATATAAAGCAGTATAAAGGAGGTTCTAAACATAGTGAATTGTTTTTATTTTCTGCAGAAGAAATTACCTCAACCCAATGGAAGCCACACCCTCTTAATCCAATTGTTTCAGATGTAAAACAATCAAGACCTGCTGGAAGTTTATTTAAATTGGGTGAAAAATTAGTTCGCCCTGCTCAAAATTGTTCATATTATTATGGCTATGGAACTAATTTTTGTGAAATTACCAGTATGGATGAAGTTCATTATAAACAAGAGATTATTCATACCGTTAATCCTAAGTGGAAAAAAGATATTTTGGCCACCCACACCTTTAATCATCTTGACAAAATAACTATAAGTGATGCTTTGATTAAAAGAAAGCGTTAATTTTAGCTATTAATTATCAAAAAATGCCATCACTGTTTTTTGCAAAAAAAGTATTTCGGTTACTACTTATTTTAATCTTATTAATAGGTGTATTCTTCTCTGGTATTTATGTGCGCCATAATGAAGAGATTTGGCAAAAAGTTCGTAAACCCTTTAAAAAAATTTACCATTGGAAAAATGCTTTTACAACCGCTAGATGGGGTGATGAATTTAAAGTTATTACTATTAAAACTGATAAAAAGGAAGCCGAAAAAGCATACTTTTATTCCAGTACCTTTCAAAAAAAGAGACCTTTATTAGTAAGTCTACATACTTGGAGTGGTGATTTTTCAGAATACGATGCCTTGGCTGCTCTGGCACAAAAATATAACATAAATTATATTCATCCTGATTTTAAAGGTGCCAATACAACACCTCAAGCCTGCTGTAGTGATGAGGTAATTCAAGCCATAGATGATGCCATAGACTTTGCTGTTAAAAATTCCAATGTTGATACAAATAAAATATACATTACAGGTGCCAGCGGTGGGGGTTACGCCACTTTATGCATGCTTATGAAATCTAAACATCCAATCAGTAAATTTTCTGCGTGGGTTCCAGTTACAGATTTAGAAGCATGGTACCGGGAAAATAAGATTAACAAAGGTAATTTTGCTAATGACATTCTTTTATGCACTAATTCAGGGGAAGAAATTAATCTACAAAAAGCTGTCAAAAGATCTCCATTGTATTGGCCCAGCAGCTCTCCGAATATAAAGAATGCTCAAATCTATCTATATGCGGGAATCTATGATGGAATAACTGGTAGCGTTCCAATTACACATACGATTAATTTTTACAACAAACTTTTAAAAGATCAGGAAGTTGAGCTTTCTTCAGCCTATGTTTCAGACAAGGAAAAAGCGCATTTGTTGGAGAAAAGAACTAAGGTTATGAATTATGGAAGTATTGCGGATCGTGAAATCTTCTTAGAAAAAAAATATCAAAATATACATCTCATCATATTTGAAGGGGGACATGAAATGTTAGCACCTTTTAATATACAAAATCTACTTGAATGAATTTATAAGCTTTCAACCGTTCTTTCCTTTTTGCAGACAAAAGTTAATTAGTGAATTTCAACGGGGATTTTGCCCCGATTAACATAAGAATTTTAAGGAATTCATCCTTTTTTTTCATATTTGCGCTAGTATTCAAAATCAAGTATCAAAACCAGTTGGAAAAACAAGCCCGTCACAGATTATATCATATTGATCTGCTTCGATTTATTGCCGCCCTTTATGTGGTTTTCTATCACTATGGATTTCGTGGTTTTGCAAAAGACGACATGTCTGTAGTGCAATACGAGCCTTTAGAAAGTTTTTCTAAATATGGGTATCTTGGAGTAGACCTGTTTTTCATTATAAGTGGTTTTGTTATTCTCATGTCTGCAAAAAAATCAAATATCGTGGATTTTTGTATTTCCAGATTCAGCAGACTGTATCCTGCTTATTGGGTAGGTATTGCATTAACAACTTTTATAGTAGTTTTTTTTGGTGGTGAAAGATTTAGTGTAACTCCTAGTCAGGTTGCATTCAACATTACCATGCTAAACGGTTTTTTTGAAATTCCATACGTTGACGGCGTATATTGGTCTTTGTTGGTTGAGCTTAAGTTTTATATTCTAATTGGTTTTATCTTACTTTTTAATAAAATAAAATATATCAAAATCTTTGCTTATCTGTTGTTAGGAATCGCAATTTTACAACTAGTATTGCCATTTGGTGATGCACCATTACCTTTAAAAGTTGTTTATTACTTTAGCTTTCCAAGATGGAGTAGTTATTTTATTGCAGGAATGTTTTTCTTCTTAATAAAGTCTGAAAACAAGGTTAAATACTATTTTATCCCCATACTAATATGTTATATAACTTCTGTTCAATATGCCTTTCTTAAGGCAGACCATTACAATGAGATGTATCACGGGATTTTCTCTTACACTACGGTTGCTGTCTTAGTAACAGTTTTTTATATTTTTATGTTCTTAGTGAGCATAAACCAACTACAGTTTTTAAATAAGAAAGCTTTTTTAAGTTTAGGAGTACTCACGTATCCTTTATATCTTATACATCAAAATATTGGTTTTATAGCACTTAATAATTTGCACACCTATTTCAATAAATGGGTATTACTTAGCTTATTAATAATTGTCATGTTGGCTATCTCTTTTATTATCAGTAAGTATATTGAAAAGCCCTTTGGGAATTACATCAGACAATCACTTAAAAAGAATACAACTCTTATTAATTTAAAATCAAAACTTAAACCACAATAAACTATGAAAATACTTGTTACCGGAGCGGCAGGATTCATTGGCTTTTACGTTTCAAAAGTATTAGTTGAAAAAGGCCATGAAGTAGTGGGAATAGATAATATAAATGATTATTATGATATTAATCTCAAGTATGCACGCCTAAAGGAGCTTGGAATTCATCGGGAAGAAGCGGAGACTTTCAATAAACTTTGTCTAAGTTCAACACTTGCAAAAAAGTTTTATTTTGTGCGAATGAACTTGGAAGACCGTGAAGCACTACCAGAATTATTTCAAACACAAAAATTTGATGTAGTTTGTAATCTTGCAGCCCAAGCTGGAGTTCGTTATAGCCTTGAGAACCCTGAAGCTTATATAGACAGTAACATTGTAGGTTTCTTAAATATTCTGGAATGTTGTAGAAATAATGCTATTAAACATCTGGTTTATGCCAGTAGCTCAAGTGTTTATGGTCTTAATGAAAAAATTCCTTTTTCTACCAGCGATAGTGTAGACCATCCTATTAGTTTGTATGCCGCTTCCAAAAAGAGTAATGAATTAATGGCGCATACCTATTCACATTTATTTGATATTCCATCTACTGGGCTTCGGTTTTTCACCGTATATGGTCCCTGGGGAAGACCAGATATGGCAATGTTTCTCTTTACTAAAGCCATCACAGAAGATAGCCCTATTAAAGTGTTTAATTATGGGAAAATGGAACGTGATTTTACCTATATTGATGATATTACCGAAGGCGTTGTAAGGATTATTGAAAAACCTGTAGAAGATAGAAAAAAAGCTGGTAAACTATACAAAGTATACAACATAGGTAATAATGATTCCGTTAAATTGATGGATTTTATTAATGAAATTGAACACAATTTAGGGAAAGAAGCCAAAAAAGACATGATGCCTATTCAGCCTGGTGATGTAGAAAGAACTTGGGCAAACGTAGACGAACTGATAAAAGACTACGATTATCATCCTAATACATCTGTAAAAGAAGGTGTGAAAAAGTTTGTCGCATGGTATCAAGATTTTTATCAGAAAAATTAACCATTGCAATACATTTGTATCAGTTTTTAAAACCTAAAGAAAGAATTTTATTCACACTATAAAAGGCAAATGTGAATTTCATCGTTAATAATGCTTACTTGATATAGATAATTCTATATTTCATATGTTATTAACCATATTTGCCCTTATTTTATCGATAACGAACTAATGAACAAATCAGGACCCAAAGAGATTACGCATCAAAAAGTACTGGTAACAGGCGGTGCTGGCTTTATAGGCTCTAACCTCTGTGAAAAATTACTGGACCTTGAAAATACAGTAATTTGTATGGACAATTTAGCGACAGGAAAGAAAGTCAATATAGAACCATTTTTAAATCATCCATCCTTTACGTTCATAGAAGGTGATATTAGAAATATAGAAGATTGTAAACGCGCTGTAAATAATGTAGATTATGTATTACATCAGGCTGCTTTAGGCTCTGTACCAAGATCTATTAATGATCCTATAACCAGTAACGATGTAAATGTCTCTGGTTTTTTAAATATGTTAATTGCTTCACGTGATGCCGGTGTAAAAAGGTTTGTATATGCAGCAAGCTCTTCTACTTATGGTGATTCAAAAGCATTGCCTAAATTAGAAGATACTATTGGGAAACCGCTATCTCCCTATGCTGTTACCAAATATGTAAATGAATTGTATGCAGATGTATTTAACAAAACCTACGGCTTAAATACTATTGGTTTAAGATATTTTAATGTTTTTGGCAGAAAACAAGATCCTAATGGAGCATATGCAGCAGTTATTCCAAAGTTTGTGTTGCAATTTCTTAATCATGAGTCTCCAGTTATCAACGGTGATGGTAAATTTTCAAGAGATTTTACCTATATAGACAATGTGGTTCAAATGAATCTCAGATGTTTGGCTACAGAAAATGAAGAAGCATTCAATAATGTTTATAATGTAGCGTATGGAGAACGTACAGATTTGAATGAACTCACGCAACTTTTAAAAACATATCTGTCTGCCTATGATCCAGAAATAGAGAATGTACCTATAAAGTATGGGCCTGAACGCAAAGGAGATGTACCTCATTCTCTTGCCTCTGTAGACAAAGCGAAAAAATTATTGGGATATCAACCTGAATTTGATATAAAAACCGGCTTAAAAGAAGCCGTTAAATGGTATTGGACAAATCTAAAATAAGTAAAAATGAATTTGACTGTCATTGGAACCGGATATGTAGGTTTAGTAAGTGGAACTTGTTTTTCTGAAATGGGAAATAGAGTAACCTGTATTGACATTGATGAAAATAAAATAGAAAAACTAAATCAGGGTATTATACCCATTTATGAACCTGGATTAGATAATATGGTAGCCAAGAATGTAAAGCTTGGTAATCTTAAATTCAGCACACAACTAAGTGATGGGCTTGATAAAGCTGATATCGCTTTTATCGCTGTGGGAACTCCTATGGGGCAAGATGGCTCTGCAGACCTTCAATATGTATTGGCAGTCGCAAGACAAATTGGTCGTGAAATGAAACACAGGTTAATTGTTGTTGATAAATCTACAGTGCCTGTAGGTACTGGTGATAAAGTGAGTGCTGTAATTAAAGAAGAACTTGCCAAAAGAAATGAAGATATTGAGTTTCATGTAGTTTCTAATCCTGAATTCCTCAAAGAAGGAGCAGCAATTGGAGATTTCATGAAACCAGATCGTGTTGTGATTGGTGCGGATAATGAATATGCGTTTAAGAAAATGGAAGATCTATATTCGCCTTTTCTTTTAAATACAGGAAGATTTATTGAAATGGATGTAAAATCTGCAGAAATGACTAAATACGTAGCAAATACAATGCTCGCTACCAAGATTTCCTTTATGAATGAGGTATCTAATATTTGTGAATTGGTTGGGGCAGATGTCAATCAGGTTCGTATTGGTATAGGGTCTGATTCACGAATTGGTTATAGTTTTATATATCCTGGCTGTGGCTATGGAGGTTCTTGTTTTCCAAAAGATGTAAAAGCCTTAAAGAAAATAGCAGAAGAAAACGGATATAAAGCAAAAATTATTAGTTCTGTTGAAGAAGTAAATGATGCACAAAAGCTGGTGATTGCTCAAAAGGTAGTTAATAGATTTGGTGAAAACTTAGAAGGAAAAACTTTTGCTATTTGGGGACTTGCATTTAAACCCGAAACAGACGATATGCGCGAAGCACCTGCTATTTATGTGATTAATGAATTGATTAAAAGGGGTGCAAAAGTGAATGCGTATGACCCTAAAGCAATGGAAGAAGCCTCTCATTTTTATTTAAAAGATTTAAATGGAATTAATTATTGTCAATCTAAATACGATACACTCAAAGAAGCAGACGCTATGATACTTCTTACTGAGTGGAAAGAATTTAGGTCTCCTGATTTTGAAGAGTTAAAAACACAGCTCAAACATCCTATCATTTTTGATGGAAGAAATCAATACAGTAGTTTAAATCTGGAAGAAAAAGGTTTTGAATACTTTCAAATAGGTAAAAAAAATGATTAAAATAGCTGTAATTGGCCTTGGTTATGTAGGCTTGCCATTAGCTCGTCTTTTCGCTACTAAATATCCCGTAATTGGTTTTGATATCAGCGAAGGACGTATTATTGAATTAAAAGAGGGTAATGACAGTACTCTGGAAATAACTTCGGGTCTTTTAAAAGAAGTATTAAAACCTTCTCCTCAAATATCTGAAGGACTTTATGTTAGTAATCACATAGAAGACATTATTGATTGTAACTATTATGTAATAACGGTTCCAACACCGGTAGACAAAAATAACAGACCAGACCTTACACCACTTTACAAATCAAGTGAAACGGTTGGAAAGGTGCTCAAGAAAGGGGATATTGTTATTTATGAATCTACTGTTTACCCAGGGGTTACAGAAGATGAGTGCGTTCCTGTATTAGAAAAAGTTAGCGGTCTTAAATTTAATGAAGATTTTTTTGCTGGATATTCCCCGGAAAGAATTAATCCTGGAGATAAATTACATACAGTAGAAAAAATTTTGAAGGTTACTGCTGGATCTACTCCAGAAATTGGAAAAAAAGTAGATGCACTATATGCTTCTGTAATTACAGCAGGTACTCACCTCGCTCCTACTATTAAAGTGGCTGAGGCAGCTAAGGTTATTGAAAATTCACAACGTGATATCAATATCGCCTTCGTAAATGAATTGGCTAAAATATTTAATCTAATGAATATAGATACCCATGCCGTATTGGAAGCAGCAGGTACTAAATGGAACTTTCTTCCATTTAAACCCGGGCTTGTTGGTGGGCATTGTATAGGGGTAGATCCCTACTATTTAGCGCAAAAAGCGCAAGAAATGGGTTATCATCCAGAAATTATTCTAGCCGGAAGAAGAATAAATGACGGCATGGGGAAATTTGTCGCAGAAGAAGTGGTAAAACTCATGCTAAAGAATGATGTGAAGGTAAAAGGTGGAAAACTCTTGATGTTGGGTATTACTTTTAAAGAAAATTGCCCAGACGTTAGAAATACCAAAGTAGTAGATGTAATCTATCAGCTTCAGGATTATGGTATAGATGTAGAAATTTATGATCCTTGGGCAAATAGTGAAGAAGTAGCACATGAATATCAACTTACAACGTATACTTCTTTACCCAAAAATAATTATGAAGCAGTAGTTCTAGCTGTTGCACATAAAGAATTTGGGGAATTAGATTATGATGATATTTTAATTGATAATGGCGTCCTCTATGATGTAAAAGGGATTTTGAAGGACAAAGCCCATAAAACATTATAAAAAAACACATGCCATCACTTAGTATTCAGAAGCTATTGGTTGGCGTAAAAAACGTTTTGCGCAATCCACTCATCAGAAATATGATGATTGTAGGAGGTGCGTCTGTAACCGTAAAACTGGTGGCTTTTTATAAAGAAACACTAGTGGCAGGTACATTTGGTCTCTCAGATGTTTTAGATACTTTTTTTATAGCTATTCTTGTTCCGTCTTTTATTCAAAATGTATTTATAAATGCTCTTAAGAATATTTTTATTCCTAATTACATCATTGAAATTAAAGAAGGAGGAGATAAAGGTCGCTTTCAGGCGGTAGTTTTTCTTATTACCTTTGTTATAGCCCTTTTTTCTGTTCTTATTGCCTATTTATCTACAGACATATTTCTAGATTTAATTTTTCCAGGACATACGGATGCCTATTATTTATTGATTAAAAAACAACTTTTTATACTTTTACCTTGTCTGTTTTTTTGGGGATTTTCTTCGCTAATGAGCGGATTGTTGGATATGGCAAACAGATTTTTATTCTCCACTATTTTTCCAATAATTTCTGCAGTGACCGTAATTATATTTTTGCTCTTCTTTAGAGAAGAACTGGGAGATACCGTTTTAGCAAAAGGAGCCTTAACTGGGGCATTTATTGAATTTGGTTTTCTTTTGGCTATATCACTTAAATTTAAAGACCTTATTATTGGAAAACCTGCCCTTAATAAGAATATTAGGTTTATGCTCCGCCAGCTACCTCCTAAAGTATCCTCGGGCTTTCTTACTGGGCTCAATAATTTTGTAGATCAATTTTTTGCAGCACAACTCGTAGTAGGATCAATTACTGCCATTAATTACGGGGTTAAGATACCAGCCTTTATGGTAAGCATTCTTATTTTGGCATTAGGTAATGTACTGCTGCCTCATTTCTCAAGACTTATTAGCGATAATATTCACAAAGCATATGACCAGCTATTTTACATCTTAAAAATTGTATTTGTGGGGGCTGCTGTAGTAACAGTAGGTGCTTTTATTTTTTCAAATGATATTATTTCTTTATTATTTGAACGCAATGAATTTACATCTGAAGATACACTCATTGTAGGGCGAGTACAACGAATTATCTTTGTATATGTTCCTTTCTATCTCTGCACACTTATTTTAGTAAAGTTTCTTACTAGTATTAATAAGAATAAATTTATGGCATGGACCTCATTACTCAATCTCTTCCTAAATATCATTCTTAATTTTATACTCGTACAAAAATATGACCTCTATGGTTTGGCTATGAGTACTACTATTGTATACATTATTAGTAGTTTTATTTATTTTATTTATACTTATAAACAATACAAATTGACTCTTATTAATACAAATTAAACGTAAAAAACTAAATATCGATGAAAATTGATTTTGTCATAAATTCTTTAGTAGGAGGCGGAGCGGAGAGGGTCATGGTTTTACTGGCTAATTACTTTTCCTCTAAAGGACATGACATTTCTATTATTACCTTTAATGAGCCCGATGATTTTGAGTTAGATCCTCAAGTGAAACGAGTAAAATTACATCAAGGAAACATTAAAAATCATACCATTCGGAGTATTCTAAACCTTACCAAGTATTATACAAAAAGAAAAAACCGTCCGCAGGTAATGATTCCATTCATGACGCATGGTAATTTTATAGGTATTCTGGTAAGCAAGCTTTATGGCATCAAAACTGTTTCATCAGAACACAACAATCACCTAAAGAAAACAGATCAAATAGGAGCCTTCACCAAGAAGTATTTATACAGATTCACAAATGTTTTAACGGTACTAACCGCTTATGATGTTCCTTTCTATAAAAAACACAAGGCAACGGTAGAAGTGATGCCTAATCCCTGTACATTCAAAGCTTTAGACCTTAGGAATCCAGAACGTGAAAAAGTAATTATTGCAGTAGGTGATCTCAATAGGTATCATCACAAAGGGTTTGATAACCTTATACCTCTCATAGCACCCGTTCTTGAAAAGTATCCAAAATGGAAGCTTAAAATGATAGGAGCTGGAAACGAAGGACTCACAATGCTACAAGGACTCACCGCAAAACACGGTATTTCAGATCAGGTTATTTTTACCGGATTTTCTGATAAGGTTGCCGATATAATGAAGGTGTCAGAAATCTTTATACTACCTTCCCGCTTTGAGGGTTTACCAATGGTACTATTAGAAGCAATGTCTCAAGGACTTGCATGTTTGGCATACGACTGTATTACTGGACCTTCTGATATTATTGAAGATAAAATCAGTGGATTGCTTGTAGAAAATCAGAATCCTGATAAAATGGCAGAATTACTTCAAAAATTAATTGATAACGACTCTCTAAGGCAAGAACTAGGGAGTAATGCTATTAAATCATTAGGAAGATTCAGAATTGAAGTAATCTACCAAAAATACATGCATATCTTTACCAACCTATTAAAGATTAATCAATGAGAATTGCAAACATCATATGCTTTCTGATGCCATTTGTGATATCTACTTTTAATGCACAAGTATTCGTAACTGTTTTTGTTTCAAATGCACTAGCACAATTGATTGCTTATGGTAATATAGGCCTTATTCTGTTTGGTATTTCTCTGAATTTAAAAAAGAGCGGTCAGTTCTCCGATACTGCACGTCTCTGGGGTGTTTTCTATGTTGTTTACTACGTACTCGCTATTATAGCAAGTGCATATCACGACAATCCAGCACAGGTGGCCAAAAGCATCATACCTACTATTTATTTTTTTGGGTTTTATGTGTACTTAAGTATCCCAGAAAACAGAGAACTATTTCAAAAGGTCGCAACCGTAGCTTTTGTAGTTTCCTCCATTCTTTGTATTTATTTATTTAAGATCAATTTCAGTATAGACCACGGAGGTATTTATCAATATAGAATAGACCGTGCTGGTGGTGTCTTCGGGGATGCAAATAATGCCGCACTCGTAGCAATTTTATCTTTTATATTTCTTTTTAAAAATTACAATCCCACTACAAAAGCGAAAAAAATAGTAAAAATAGCCTTATTAGCCACTATGGTGTATTGCCTGTTCATTACCTTTTCTACTACAGGCTTTTTTGTTTTTGCCATAAGTATGGTCATGCTAAACCATAAGTTCTTTACTCCTAAGAGAATCTTTTTAGTAATCATACTATTACCCATTTTTTACATAGCCATGATTAATCTAAATTCACTTACTAGTGGCTTAAATTTGACAGAACATCAAAAATTTAAAATTAATAATCTTGTTAACCTTCTCACCCTTAAGACAGATGAAGTAGACAGTTCAGGTAGAGATGATTTACTTGCTAACTTATTAGAATATGTATATGAAAGTCCTTATATGGGTAACGGAGTAGATTTTGCAATTGGGCAAAGAGGTCATAATACCATTATAGGCGTCTGGGCAGATGCAGGAATTCTTGCCTTATTGGTCTTTTTATTTATGTTGTTTATGTATTTTAAAAATGCAATCAAAGCTCCCCCCGGAGTGCGTTTCTTTACAATACCTATTCTTATGGTATTGTGTATTTTTATGTTGAGCCTTCAAAGCGTTATCAATCAACCCTACCTCATTGCATTGTTTGTATATCTGGCATATATTATTGATTCCAGTAATGATCCATATAAATATCGTTATCCTAAAACTGTAGCTAATGTTATTTAATTCGGTTGATTTCGCAATATTTTTGCCTGTAGTCTTTGTGCTTTATTGGTTTGTTACACACAAAAATCTAAAACTACAAAATCTGCTTATTGTTGCTGCCAGTTACTTTTTTTACGGCTGGTGGGATTGGCGTTTCTTAGGTCTTATTTTATTCAGTACTGTTTTAGATTATGGAATTGGAATAGCACTTGCGCGCCAAACCAATACTCAAAAAAGAAAACTACTTCTTACTTCAAGTCTCTTAGTAAATCTTGGCTTTCTTGGCTTTTTTAAATATTACGATTTCTTTTTAGACAATTTTGTAGCCGCTTTTAGCTTTTTTGGTCAAGATATGAGTCCAGAGAGATTAGAAATATTGCTTCCGGTTGGTATCAGTTTTTATACCTTCCAAACACTTAGTTATACCATTGATGTTTATAAAAATAAGCTCACACCTACCAAAAACTTTATAGCCTTCGCTGCTTTTGTTAGCTTTTTTCCACAATTAGTAGCTGGCCCTATTGAAAGAGCCACGAATCTTTTACCACAATTTTATCAAAAACGAAAATTTGACTATTTACTGGCCAAAGATGGATTAAGACAAATATTGTGGGGGCTTACCAAAAAAATTGTAATTGCAGATAATGCAGCATACTATGCAAATTTGATCTTTAACGATCACGAATCCTATTCTGGGAGCACTTTGCTTATGGGAGCTTTCTTTTTCGCATTTCAAATTTATGGTGATTTCAGTGGTTATTCTGATGTCGCCATCGGAACCTCAAGATTGTTTGGGTTTAACCTGATGCAAAACTTTGCTTTTCCCTACTTTTCAAGAGACATTGCAGAGTTCTGGAGAAGATGGCACATTTCTCTTTCCACCTGGTTTAGAGACTATCTATATATCCCTTTAGGAGGTAGCCGAGGTGGACTTGAAATGAAAATTCGCAATACGATGATTATTTTTGTGGTTTCTGGGTTTTGGCATGGTGCTAACTGGACCTATATTATTTGGGGGGCACTTAATGCGATTTATTTTTTACCATTGATGTTACTTGACAGAAACAGAATTCACACAGATGTGGTAGCCAAAGGTAAATACCTTCCAGGAATTCGTGAAATGTTTCAAATGCTGTTAACATTTTTTATCACCCTTATCGCCTGGGTCTTTTTTAGAGCTAAAGATGTAACTACAGCTATAGACTACATTATTCAAATGTTTAGTTCCAACTTTATTTCAATACCAACTGTATTACCCATGAAAGTACTTGCTTTTATTGGTCTCTTATTGATTGTTGAATGGTTGCAGCGTACCAAACAACATGGATTAGAGTTCAAGACAAATACCAAAGTACCATGGTTTGCAAGATGGATACTCTATTTTGGATTAATAAGTCTTATCATCCTCTTTAGTGGAGAGCAACAGCAATTTATTTACTTTCAATTCTGATGCTTATGAAAACATTTTTAATAAGATGCCTATTGTTTTTGCTTGCTTTTCTAGCAATCAATATGTTATTGGCATTTATCTATGAAATACCGGTAAAAAAAGCAATTCTTAATAAAACGCATAAAAACTACTTAAAATGGACAGATGTACATGTTCAAAAAAACACCTATGATCTTATTATTATGGGATCTAGTCGTGCCTACACGGCCTACAACCCAAATATATTAGATAGCATAACGGGACTTAAGAGTTATAATATGGGTACTTCTGCGCAAGATGTTGCAGAAACTTATTATATGCTAAAAGAACTCTTAGCATACCAACAACCCAAGTTTGTTGTGATGGATCTCTTTTTCCCATCAGCAGATACAGAGCACGAATTCTATCAAATATTCTCTAATGCCTCCTTTTTCAACTCCAGTAAACAAAAATTCAATTTGGTGACAAAAGGTTATGGAGCAGAAGGTATTGTAAATTATTTAATTCCCATGGTAGAGCTTAAAAACTATATCAAAAATGATCTATCGTTTATTTTAAAACAAGATAGACCTGAAAAAATAGAAGATCATTGGATAAGGGGATTTCTTTTTGATACTACCATAGTTACGCAAAAGCAAATTGACAAATTCACGCCTATCTCAAATTTTAAGAATACCTCATTTAGCAAAGAACGTTTTGATTCTTATCAAAGAAAAATTCGTACGCTTTTAGAAAAATCTAATTGTAAATTTATTACCATTCGTACCCCATATCCTCCATCGAGAAAAAAGTTAAGTAAATTAACTCAAGAAGGAGATTATTTTGCTTCCTATACCAAAGAAAACGGAATCCCTTTTTATGACTTTAACCGAGTACTCACTGATATAAAAGATAGTGACTTTTCTGATTATCATCATACTAATTATAAAGGGGCTAGAAAAGTAAGTATCGCATTAAGTGAAATTATTCAAAGCGTAGAATGAAACCAACCAAAAAAATTAATATAGTATTTGTACTTCCTTCACTGGTTCCCGGCGGAGCAGAACGGATTATTTCTTTTGTTTCACAGAACTTAAATCCGGAAAGATTCAATTCACAATTGCTTATTGCTGGATTTGAAAAAGATAGCGCTTATGATATTAAAGGAATCAAAGTAACCTATCTCAATAAAACAAGAGTCTTACATGCGATACCAGGCATGTTATTTTTTCTCCTGAAAGCAAAACCGGCGATTGTAGTAAGTTCTATAGCACACCTCAATGCTGCTATGGCTATAATCTCACCTTTTTTTAGAAAAACAAAATTTGTAGGACGTGAAGCAACTGTACTAAGTTTTCGTAAAGGAGAAAAAAAGAAAAAAAGACGGCTATACCCCTCATCACTTATCAAAAACAGCTATAAAAAGTTAGATGCACTTATATGCCAATCTGGCGATATGGCCAAAGACATGGCTGAAAATTATGAAGTCTCACCTAACAAAATACGCATTATAAACAACCCTATTTCAAATCTCCCTCCTTTAAAAGAAAAAAGTACCTCCTTAAATGTCAAAAGATTTATTACGGTTGGTAGGCTAACGGAGGTTAAGGGCCATTTTAGAATACTTTCTATTTTATCTAAGCTAAGAGTTCCTTTCACCTATACAATTATAGGAGATGGTGATTTAAAAAATGACATTTTTATCAAAGCGCAATCACTAGGTATTTTTGATAAAATCAATCATATTCCCTTCACCAAAGAAGTTAATAAATACCTAGCAGAAAATGACCTTTTTTTACAAGGCTCTTATGTAGAAGGCTTTCCAAATGCATTGTTAGAAAGTTGCGTTGTGGGAACTCCAGTAATTGCATTTGACGTTCCTGGCGGTACCAAAGAGATTGTTGAACACAATATTAATGGGTATTTGGTAAAGGATGAAGCAAGTTACCTTACTAATTTGAAGGAAGATAAAGAATGGGATCCTAAACAAATAAGAGATTCTGTATATAAAAAATTCAATGAAGAAAGGATCATTGGTGAGTATCAACAATTGTTTGAAGACCTTATTTATAAACAATAATCTAAGATGGCAGAAAAACCAACGATAAGTATTCTTGATATAAGCCTTACCAGCGGTGGTGCAGAAAAAGTAATTAGTCTTCTGCTCAAAGAACTGGTAAAGGAATATCAGGTAACCTTAGTCTTATTTTATAATGAAATTCATTTTCCTATCCCTGAAGGTGTAGATGTGGTTATTTTTTCTAAGAAAGGGCCGGATAGAAGATTTTATCAAAAAATTATCGAGACCCTTGGGTTTATTTATAAATACCACAAACTTCTTAAACAAAGAAAAATTCAATATGCCGTTTCTTTTCTCGCTTTTCCTAATTTGGTGAATGGAATTGTATCCATATTCAATAAAAGGGTAAAAACGTATGTGAGTGAACGAGGTTTTCCATCAGACAATACCTCTAGTAAACTTTCCCTTTACATTTCAAAAGTGGCCTATCCCCTGCTCTACAACCGTTGTTATAAATTATTCTCTAATTCAGAATATATAAATAAAGATTTAAAACAAAATTTTGGAATTACAATTCCCATGGAAGTAGTATATAACCCAATAGAGTTACCTGAAAAAACAGTAAAGCCAGAATCATTATTAACCATTGAAGGGTCATTAAAAGTTATCAATGTAGGCACGCTCAATCACCGAAAAAATCAGGGAATGATTATCAAAGCCCTACAAAGAATTCCTAAAACTTTTCATCTTACCATTCTGGGTAGAGGGTATTTAGACAAAGAACTGGAACAACAGACAAGAGAAGCGCATTTGGAAAAAAGCATTACGTTTGGAGGGAACGTTAAAAACGTAAATGATTATTTGGTAGCAAGTCATTGTTTTGTACTGTCTTCCCATACTGAAGGATTTCCTAATGCCCTTTTGGAAGGGTTGGCTGCTGGACTTCCCTGCATTTCTACTAACTGCCTTTCCGGACCTCTAGAATTGTTACATGATAATGCAGAGGCAATTATAAATAAAGGTGAATTTTTCAAAGCTCAATATGGGATACTTGTAAGTAATGATGATGATAAAGCCTTGGCAAAAGCACTGGAATATTTACAAAACCACCCTAATGAACGGGTAAGATATAGTAAACTAAGCCTCGAAAGAGCAAAAAACTATGAATTACCCAGCATTTATAACCGATTTAAAGAATTTATACATCGATAAAGAATAAACCATGTGTGGAATTAATGGAATAATTACAATGCAACCCATAGCGGAAGCCCAAATGCATGAACAGCTCAAAGCAATGAATGATTTAATAATTCATCGCGGACCTGATGATGACGGGCAAGTAGCTATTGCTGAAAATGATTTTACTGTTGGAATGGGAATGCGCAGACTAGCCATTATAGACCTTACTTCTGGTAAACAGCCTATGTATTCTGATGATAATGCAATTGTTATTGTTTTTAATGGAGAAATTTATAATTACAGAAAATTAAAATCCCAATTAGAGGCAGCCGGTGTTTCCTTTAAAACTACCAGTGATACCGAAGTAATTCTTAAGCTTTACGAAAAAGAAGGTACAGCAGCTTTTAGCAAGTTAGATGGTATGTTTGGTTTTAGTATTTATGACAGAAGTATCAATAAACTGTTTATAGCAAGAGATTTTTTTGGTGAAAAACCTTTGTATTATACCCAATCACAAAATGGTTTCCTTTGGGCTTCAGAACTAAAATCAATCATAAAACATTTGCCAACAAGACCCCCTATTTCCCCCAAGGGGCTTAATCTTTTTTTTAGGCTCACCTATATTCCCGCACCGCATACAATTTATGAAGGCATTTATAAACTGGAAGCAAATCATTGTATAACCTATGATTTAAATACCCATGCGTTAGAAATTAACCAGATTTGTGAAGAACCTGCTCCAAAAGAGCAATCTATTTCTTTTGGCGATGCAAAAAACAAAGTAAAGGAAATGGTATATGACAGTGTTAACAGCAGATCTGTTTCTGATGTACCCCTAGGAACTTTTCTTTCTGGTGGTGTTGATTCTTCTATTGTTTCCCTTTGTCTCTCGCAAGCCACCAATAAAAAAATAGAAACCTTTTCTATTGGATTTAAAAAAGTACGGTATGATGAAACTGATAAATCGCAATTAGTAGCAAAACTAATTAATAGTAATCATCATGAGTTTGTAATAGATGAAGACGATTTAAAAGACAGTATACATGATATTCTTGTAAATTTTGATGAACCCTTTTCTGATACGGCTGCATTACCAACCCATCTGATCTCACAAAAAACAAGAGAGTATGTAACGGTAGCATTAACAGGAGATGGTGGTGATGAAGTTTTTGGAGGTTATAATAAATACTATATTGGTAAAATGAATAAGAGGTATACCTCTATAATTCCAAAAAATTTACACGGTTTGGTAAAAAAGGCAACTACCCCCCTGCTTGCTACTAAAGATGACAGCCGAGGTAAGCGTTTTAAAATACGTAAGCTCCTTAATACCATAGATTATGACGGTCAGTTTTATTGGGATATTATTTCACTCGCCAATGTAGAATCACAACTAGAAGAAATTTTAAACCCTGCCTTGTTTGATGCTAATTTGTTTGGTGAATACAAAAAGAAATTAAATATTGATAAAGCCACTACCCTCACCCATTTTAGAATGATTGATAGGGTTTTGAGCCTTGAAGGCGGAATGCTACCCAAGGTAGACCGCACTAGTATGATGAATTCACTGGAATGTAGAGCTCCTTTTCTCAATAGAGAACTATGGGAGTTTACTAATACCCTT
This sequence comes from Ascidiimonas meishanensis, assembly GCF_037782385.1. Classification (NCBI taxonomy): domain Bacteria; kingdom Pseudomonadati; phylum Bacteroidota; class Flavobacteriia; order Flavobacteriales; family Flavobacteriaceae; genus Ascidiimonas; species Ascidiimonas meishanensis. The sequence goes on along the minus strand of NZ_JBBEXD010000009.1, from coordinate 103,321 downwards.
CCAGAGAGTTATCTCATGAAAGGATGGAATAAAAAACATATTCTTAAAGAAGCCTTTAGAGATCAATTTCCTGAAAATTTTCTGGAAAGAAGCAAAAGCGGTTTTGGGTCTCCTGTAGGTGATTGGTTGCGACAAAGTCTGCGTAAAGAGCTGGAAAGTTATATAGAACCCGCAAGGCTAGAAGCACAACAATTATTCAATATTCCGGTAATTACCCAATTGGTAAAAGACCATTTAAGTAGTAAAAGTGACAATACATTTAGAGTCTGGGCTTTTTATTGTTTCCAGAAATGGTATCAGTTTAATTATCAGGCATAACGCAAGAAATAATGAAAAATAAAACAATTTTGTTACTCGCCTCTTTCGCTAAATCTCTCGTACATTTTAGAGGAGATTTTATCAAAGACCTGATTATAGCAGGTTATGATGTGGTAGCTGCCTCCCCTGATATTGATGATGAGATTAAAGAAGAATTAATTCAATTAGGCGCTAAACCTGTAGAGTTTGAGTTACAACGTGCTGGCTTAAATCCCTTAAAAGATTTAAAAACTATTGCTGAGTTAAAAAAATTAATGAAACGGGAAAAAATAGATATTGTGTTCCCTTATACTATCAAACCTGTAGTATATGGCTCTATTGCCGCCAGAGCACTTAATCTGCCTGTTTTTTCATTAATCACCGGTCTTGGGTATACCTTTAGCGGAATGTCTAAAAAAGCCAGAACGCTACAAAAGGTAACACAAACCATGTATAGATATGCACTAAAATCAAATAATATGGTCATCTTTCAAAATAAAGATGATTACCAATTATTTCTGCATAAAAAGATTCTTTCACCTAATTTTCCAGTAGCCATTGTAAATGGTTCTGGTGTTAATTTAGATAAGTATCCCGGAAGAATTAAAGAAAATGATGGTACTAAAATGGTTTTTGTTTTTGTAGCTCGTTTAATTCGCGAGAAAGGCATTCATCTATTAATTGAGGCTGCAGAAAAATTAAAACCTATCTATCCGCATGCAGAGTTTCATATTCTAGGAGATGTATCAGTAGCTTCTCCATCTGCCATTCATAAAGATACCTTAAAAGACTATCATGATAAAGGGATTGTGGTACATCATGGTAAACAGAATAATATAGAAGACTATCTCACTGCTTCTGATGTTTTTGTACTCCCCACATTTTATAGAGAAGGGGTGCCACGCTCCAGTCTAGAGGCGCTTTCTATTGGAATGCCTATCATTATTACAAATACAGCTGGTTGTAAAGAAACAGTTACTTCTGGTGAAAACGGAATTCTTATAGAACCACGTTCTCTAGAGGCATTGGTAGCAGCCTTAGAATTCTTTTTGAAAAATCCGGTTAAGGTAAAAGAAATGGGAATTAAAAGTCGTAAGCTAGCAGAGACCAAATTTGATGTAAAACTTATTAACGAGCAACTCATTTCTCTTATTGAGCATAATCTCTAGAATTTATGCGATGATTTTGGAAGCTAAAAAAAATCAAATCATGTTTAATATTTAAGATTATAGAATGCGTTTGACACAGAAACTTAGAAAAACTGCTTATTGGAGCCTCGACTTTTTAAAAGGAGCTCCCGTAAGAAAGCATTACCGCCAAGTTTCAAAAGCACTGCAATATCCTACCAACAATAATACTATTGTTCAGCAAAATCAAACAATTAAACAACTCCTGCAGTACACTAGTAATAACATTCCTTATTATCAAAAACTAGTCCATTCTACAAAATTGGAAGACTTTCCGGTAGTAGATAAAAATGACATTAGAAAACAACAAGAACTGTTTCTCTCCCCCCTTTATAAAAAAGACCAATTACATAAACTCACCACAAGTGGTTCTACAGGAACCCCTTTCACGATATACCAAGATGCTAATAAAAAAAACAGGAATGCTGCAGATGTTTTTTTCTTTGCAGAACAAGCCGGGTTTGAAATTGGCAACACCCTTTATTATATGCGGCATTGGACTTTTAACGTTGCCAAAAACAAGTTCCTTGCTTTTTTACAAAACGTGGTGCCAATTGAGACCTCTTATTTAAAGGATAAAGCAATAGAAGACTTACTCACTCAATTAAAAAAAGATACCTCTACAAAAGGCTTTATTGGCTATGCATCCTATTATAACACACTTGTGAACTACATGCAGCGTGCTAAAAAATCTCCAACAAATTATAATATAAAATCAATTATTGCCATCTCCGAAAGTCTTCCTAAAGAAACCAAAGAATTAATGGAATACTTCTTTAATTGCTCTGTAGTTTCGCGTTATTCTAATATGGAAAACGGTATCATAGCCCAACAATTACCAAATAAAGGAGATGATTTCTATATTAATACTGCAAGCTATATCGTAGAAGTACTAGACTTTACTACAAACCTACCCGTTAAAGATGGTAAACCAGGAAAAATTGTAGTCACAGATCTTTTTAATTATGCGATGCCAATGATACGGTATGATACAGGAGATGTTGGCGTACTTGATAAAGACAGAACTGTAGGTAATATAAAACTTACCAGAGTAGATGGAAGAAAAATGGATGTGATTATGAACACAAAAGGAGAAATTCTCTCTTCATTTGTCTCTATGCATGTGATTAAATATCCCGGCATTTTGCAGACCCAAATGATACAGGAAGGTAAGAAGGAATACAAATTTAAACTCTGCATAACTAAAGACTTCAACAGCGAAGAAGCTATTAAAAAAGAATACTTAGATACCTTGGGCAAAGATGCTAGTATTACGTTTGAATATGTAGATGAAATTCCGTTATTACACTCAGGAAAACGTAAAATGATGGTGAACAATTACCTCACTAATCTTGACCCTTCCAATAAAAAGTAAGTGAAAAACAAAGTTTCTAACAAAAAAGTTATTATAAATCAAATCTAAAGGAGTTCGATCTAATTTCAGTTTTATATTTTAATCTTAAATAGGATCTTTTAATTATTAAAGTTGTTGTATATGAGTTACTTATGTTCATTTTCTTTGCTTGTCTAGGGGCGAACGCAAAGAAAAGACACTTTTAAGTTCATATTATATCTGTTTTGTATGAAGGCATTCATGAATCTTCGATTTACAGATGTGTTTTTAGTCGAAAAGACTAAAACGGTATTCATTCTATTAAATTTTAGTTCTTTAAGCTCTATTTTCTTCAAAAGAGTTTATGAATTTACATTTCTCCTCTGAACGGTACCTTAAATTTATACTTTGTAAAATTACTATTAATGTCTCCTAAGAAACTTTCTTTAACAATAGCATACTTCATAAGAAATATATTGATTTTAAAAAAATCAAACTCAATTTCATAGAATATGTGTAAAATTTCATCCTCAATAATTAATACTCCTAAATACCTATATTTACTCAAAATCAAATATTGAAAAAATTATAACTTAACAATTTACAGATGGTAACAGATGCAGCCTATAACCTTATAAACGCCTTACTTTTTTTAATTCCGCAGTGTATTATTATCATTGCCTGTATACTTTATCTTATTAAGAAAATATCTTTAGAAGGAATCCTCCTTTTAACAGGGGCATTGATCGCACTATTGGTTTCTTTATTTTATCAACTTATCTGGCCTTATCTTCTTCAGGAAAATTTTGTAGATGCTGGAAGTACTATGATTTTTTTAATTGTGGGAGGAATTAGTCTTTTAGGTTCGTTATCTTTTGCTATTGGCTTTTATCTAGTCACCCAAAAAGCTTTAAAAAACAACTCTTTTTTTAAGCAAAACTCACCATCAATTTAGTTTTTAACTAAAGAAAGGCATGAGTTTCACATGCCTTTGTTTAGTCCATCTTCTTATTCCCTAAGAACTAAATAATTAAAATATAAAGTTTTAGTTAGGAGATGCATGGCATGAATAACACTGGTATGCCTGTCTAAAGTCTCTAGTTTTAAAGAATTCGTTTAATTCTGGAATCTCACTATTAATTCCGGAGTTTAAATCGTTCACATACGATTTTATTTCTTGCATTTTTTGAAATCTAAGATCTACGGTCTCTTTAAAATCCCATGAATTGTAAAGAACCGTTCTATCATTTAAAATAATATCTTTAACAGTAAATAAGGTGTTTACAAAAAAATTAATCTGTTCAAGTTCCTCGGCAGAGATACTTTCGCTATTGTTAAAAGTGTGATCTAACTTCTTTGTAATTAAATCCAGTATATACACAGGTCCTAATAAACCAATATAATTTATGTCATCTTCTGGGAGTACTTCTGGATTTAATCTGTCAGTAACATTTTTTAAAACAATATTCATTTTTGGATTGTCATACCCATTCAGAGGGTCATTATAGTCATCAAAGAATACTAACGTCATAATAACATTCCATTCAGTGAAAAAAGTAGTATCCTCAATTTCTTCTTGTACATACTGAATTAATAAATCCTGCACTTTTTCTTCATTAAAATAATCTGTATTCTTTAGACGCTCTTGGGTTTGTTTAACTCCTAAATAAAACCCATAGGCTCTATCATTTAAACCATTAATGTCTAAAGCTAAAAGAGAGACCTTTTCTGCAGTCTCCATCATAGCGTTCAGTTCTAAATCCTTAAAATTTTCAGACCTTACCAAAGTTTTAGAAAAAAGTCCTTCAGTGCTGTTTCCCTTGATATCCTCAAAAGTAATAATGCCATCTAAATGAGCTTTAACAACAGCTTGTATAAAAAATGAATAATACATACTTGCTAACCTCATATTTTCTAAATCTACCGAACTTTGATATACGCCATTTTCATACTCTTCCGTATAATCATCGTAACTAGCTTTAAAAGATTTTAATTTTTCAGGGATTTCAGAAATAGTGGCTGCTTTGTTAAAATTTAATGTATTGAAATAGTTGGGTCTTATTTCATTCAAAAATGATAGATTAATTTGGTTTGTAGGCTCAGTTTCATCATTTGACGAACAGGACACTAATGTAATTATTGTTAATAAACAATAGAAGTACTTCATAATAATTGATTTAAAATATATTGGTAACTTATAAACAAGTCTTAATTGACTTAGTAATTAAAATAGTATTCTCGTCCATATAGGTTGAAATAAATATGGAATAAGAATGGAATGTGTAATTTCTATATATGCTGTATTCTTAATAGTTTACTTCTATTAATAATTTGCTACATTTTGAACGTCTTCAATTGTTGTTACGCCTCCATGTAGGCTTATTATTTTTTCTACACTAAGGTTTTTTTCACTAATAAAATTTAGCAAAAATTGAGCTCTAGATTTTAAGGATTGTTTAACTTCTTCCGGAAATGTATTAAATGTCAAATTATTAAAAACATTTTCTAACAGTCCAGAATAGTAGAAATCGGCCTGTATCAGTATCCCTTCATTTGGAAGATATACAATAGTTAAATCTTCAGCATGTGGATTTCCTCCTATGCTTTCCGATTCTAAAAGGTGGATCTCAACAGAACCTCCATCTAAATAGGTAACCCCTTCCACTTCATTAATCTTTACAGAATTACTTGAAGTACTTAATAAATCCGGGACCAACGAATGTGTTTGATTCAATACAAAATTGGTGAATTCTACACCTCCCTTACCAACATATATATCTGAAGTTTTGGACGCAAATGTCCTTATCCCTTCAAAGTGTGTATTGTGCATGTGAGATGGAATAATCCCCACAATAGGTTCTCCTGGAAATTCATTAGCAACCACATTTAAAACGCTTTTTGCCCATTTCTCACCTAAAGGTGTATCAACTATTAATACTCCAGAATCAGTTCTTATAGCTACTGGCCAAATAGTAACATCTGGTCTCCCTATTATTTTTATATCCTCACTAACATATTGGCTTCCTATATTAAATTGAGATAAATCTACATCTTCAAGTGCCAACGCTATATTTATAGATTGATCCATAGGCAACGCTTGATAGAATAATCGATAATACCATTGCGAAAAATAAATTCCATTTTTGCCTTCAATGAGATTATAAATAGTAGGAGTAGCAGTTTCAATATTAAAAAAATCTTGCGGAAAGTCTGGATTTATAATTACGTTAGAAATAGTTTCATTTCTAATCTCATTATTGTTAATTAAATGGCTTAATTTTTTAGGAAATTGAAAGTCTCCTGTGTTTTCCCAATCACTATATGTAATTTGAAATAAAATATCTCCGTACAAATAATCTGATTCTTTCACCACTGCTTTAGTAGGGTAAAATGTTTCTGGATCAATAAAAATTTCTATAGCTAATCCTTCTATTTCAGTAGGTAATTGAAATGAATTACTAGTTGTTTTTTGGGAAAGGTCATACTCTTCCATTAATTCTTTTAAAAGTTCTAAAGGATTACTCATCTTTTGAACTTTTAGTACCGCTTCTATCCTACTTGCATGCATACCAACCGCACTCTGGTTACCAGAATAAATAGATACTAAATTATATTCGCCAGAGATACTTCCTTCAAAATTATCTATTATTAAGGTATTTCCAGAACCTTTGTACGCAAACGGATAATTATAATTAATAAAATCGTGTTCTAGCTTTACCTTTCTTTCAGATAGCACTTTAGAGACCTCTAATTGATAATTAGAGTCATTAATTGGAGATTCAATATGTGGAATATCTTGGCCATATTCGTAAGAGCTTCCCTCTATAGTAAAAGAAATAGTGTTTAATTCTTTTATGGCATCTATACCACCTAATGTTTCTACCACCTGTTTTAAAGATACTTCACCAGATGCTGAATCTACTTCTGAATTATCTGAGTTACAAGCTAAAAAACCTGCTAAAGTTAGCAGCAAAAATAAGCGTGGTAATTTTTTGATTTTTTTTCTGTGAAAAAATAGTTTTGTCATTTTATAATTTATTTAGTTAGTAATTTTCAAAAACAATAAACCGCACTTCCTGAGAGGAAACAGCTGTTTTTTATAAAAGGAATGATTTTTATATAGAAATAAATTGTATTTCTTTAGAAAGAAAACAATAGGACTAAATGTATATGATACTTGTTATTTTTAAACGAATCGTTGAGTTTGTTTTCTGGACATACTCAATAAATGTTTCTATGAAAACTTAAGATGTAAAGTTGATTAGTTGATAAAGCTCGCGCATCTTGGCTTACAATAGCTGCCATTTGATCAGAACCTTTAACTTTGGCTTTATTTTATTTCTTAAAACCTGAAAATTTAGTCTTTCCAGATCGTTAAATTTGAGCTTTTGCTACTCTTGCATTTATAGAACCTGAATTTGTCAATAATACAAGTATTCAGAACTAATCACATAAATACAGATAATATAATTATGTAAAACGTATCTATAAAATTATAAATGCTTTAAGATTTATAAAATTTTAACACATTTAATTTCTTACAAATTAATAATTATTTTCTTTAATATGATATGTCATGTTATTTTTTTTGTTTTTTTTAAAAAAAATGTTAAAATATTACTATATCTAAAATTTATACCTTCATTTTGTATAAAAATTCCATATTTACGAAAATACTATAAGTGAACTTCCACTTTATTTATTCATAAAATTGATCATATCGTAACCATTTTAGTAAACTCCAATTAGCATCTTAAAATAACATAGACGAACTTATGATTTACTTTTATAATTGGTAATTTTAAGAATTCCGTCTATGGTTTTTACTAAGAGTTTTCCATCATATACTAAGACTATGGTGCCAGGCGTAGCATTTTTAAATTGCTCTAACAAGGCCGAATGAATGATAGCTTCAGCAGCAAAAATCACATATTCTTTCTTTTCTAATTCTGCTGTGCATCCCTGAGAAGAAATTCCAAAACTCTTAATAAGCCTAAGGAGCTCTTTATTAGTATCTTTTTCAAAATTTAAATGCTGCATTTCAACTGTACGGTTAAAATAGCTGGACGTTCCTGTTTGCTTTTTTCCTGTGTATGCAAATGCATTTGCTTTTAAAACTTCCCATCCCGCAGCAAAAACAGTTCCTTCTAATTTCATAGAAAGATAGTATAACAAACCAAGGTCAATATCTGGTGTTAGGGTTACTTTTTCTTGATGAATGATGGCACCTGTATCAATTCCCTCGTCAATATAGTGCATAGTTGCTCCATAAAAATCGTAATTATTATAGAAAACCCCATTCAATGGTGTTTTACCTTGTAATAAAGGTAAATATGTAGGGTGTACATTGATAAGTGTTTGATGCGTTTTAAACTTATTGGTAGGTAAAATAAACGGACATCCATTAGAAACTAGGACGTCAAAATCCATTTCAAGAATGTTAGTCAAAATTTTTTTTTTATCACTCATACTAAAAGAACTATATGCTATTTGTTTTCTATCCAGAATATTTGATAGAAAACTATTCTCTAGTGCAAAGATTTGCAGAGACGCTTGATCCTCGGTTTTAAGCAGTTGTTCTAAAACATTAAACCTTGCTCCTATGAAAACTATTTTTTTTCCTAAATTCACCCTATTAATTTTTGATAAATAATATTCAAATATAGGTGTTTACACCTGTATTTTTCAGTTGCTCAGAATGGAAAATCTTATTGCAGATATCAAACAAAAGGGAATTGGGTCTATGTTTGCTTTGGCGGACACTAGCATCACAGATAAAAAACAATATTCCAATACATTTTATCCAAAAAATCATAAATTGTTCTACACTGGTAGACATGCCATTAAATTTGTGATTGAAAATGTAGCAAAAGATCGTCTTATACCTACTATTTGGATTCCAGAATACTACTGCCAGCATGTAACCCGGTGGATGAAAAGGAACTATTCTAATATAAAGGTATATGCAGTTGATCCAAAAAACAGGAAAGAAGTTATACATACAGATGCCTTTGCAGAAGACGGAGATCTGGTAATGATTAATAATTTTTGGGGAGTTCATGCTTGTAACATCAAAAAGGGAAATAAAGATGTTACTATTTTGGAAGACCATTCACATGGATGGCTCACACCTTCTTGCATAAACAGTAAGGCTGATTATTGTGTTTCTTCATTGCGAAAATCAATTCCTGCGCCTTTAGGCGCTATGGCATGGAAACCTATTGGAGAACCTATGAAAGATATTCCCTCAAAAGGCAATACACTTTTCTTGAAAATTTGGGATACCATCACACTGGCTCAGCAATTTAAAACTAGTTATCAGGAAGCAGATAATCCTGACTTAGAAGATAAGCAAAAATCACTTGCGCTTATAAATGAGGCAGAACGTGAAATGAACAATAATCTTGATTTGGTAACATTAAGCGGAGATCATAAAAATGTAATTAGAAAATATATTGAAATAGACTATTTTGAATACAAGAAAAAGAATCTTTCATTTCTAAAAACATTAATTAATCCTTCTAAGAATTATGAAATTGTGGCTCCCAAAGAAACTACTTTTGGATTGACACTTTTTATAAAAGATCATTCTAAAATGTTGGCACTTAGATCTTACTTAATAGCAAATACTATTTATCCATCACTATTATGGCCAGATAACCCTACTTCTTACGGCTATTATCTCAACATTCATGTTGATTTTAGATACGGTACTATGGAAATGAAATATATCGCAGAAAAACTCAATAGCTATATCTTTTAAACACATAACAAACTGCCTTTTGGTTGCCCTATAATCATCAAAGTCAAATTAAAAATTGATGTTGAGTTATAAAAATAGGTCTCTTATCGATAAAAATGTGAATGAGAGCGTAATTATAGATGATCTCAAGGTAGAACAGAAAGATAATTATAAATTTGGGGATGTTAAAACTAAATAGCTAATTTTAATTGATTATCGCCCCCCAATCATACTAAAACAAACACTACTTAAACCAACCTCGTTGTATGTATCGCAATTTTCTCAAACGCGTTTTTGATTTTTTCGCTGCGTTAATTGGACTGCTTATCGTTTCGCCTATTGCGATGATTATATATGTAATTCTTTGGTTTACCAATGATAAAAAACCGTTGTTTTTGCAACCAAGACCTGGTAAAAATGAAAAGATTTTTACTATTTATAAGTTTAAAACTATGACTGATAAAACGGATGCAGATGGCAATTTACTACCAGATCATATGAGAGTGACACGGTTTGGCACTTTTTTACGTAAAAGCTCTTTAGATGAAATTCCACAACTTCTTAATATTGTTAAAGGAGATATGAGCTTGGTAGGGCCTAGACCTTTAAGAGTGCGGTATTTGCCTTACTACACTAAAAAAGAACAAATACGCCATAGTATCAGACCAGGAGTCACCGGTCTGGCTCAGGTATCGGGAAGAAATTTATTGAGCTGGGATGAAAAGCTAGCTAAAGATATTAGCTACGTAGAAAATCTTTCTCTTTGGCTAGACGTAAAGATTTTGCTGAAAACCGTACTAAAAGTGATTCAATCTCAAAACATAGAATTAGCTCCGGCTTCAGAAGATTTAGATGCCATTAGAAAGAAAACTTGAATATTAAAAATTGAATACTACACAACACATATTATTTACCTGTGCCGGTAGACGTAATTATCTCATTAATTATTTTAAAGAGGCTTTAAATGGAAAGGGTCAAATTTTTGCATGTGATAAAGATGCCACCGCACCAGCATTAAAAGATGCAGATAAAGCCTTTATTGTGCCTTCTATTTATCATTCAAGTTATATCTCATCACTCATTAAACTTATCAAAGATTACCAGATTACAGCCATTATTTCTTTAAACGATCTAGAATTACCCATACTATCAAAAAACAGAGCTATTTTGGAAAAAGCAGGAGCTCGTTTATTGATTTCAGACGAGCATGCCATCCAAATTACTTTTGACAAATGGGAAACTTATCAATTTTTAGTAACTAACGGATTTAAGACTCCAAAGACTTTTTTAGAATTTAATCTTGCCGTAAAAGCTATTAAAGAAGGTTCAATCTCTTTTCCTGTAGTTGTGAAACCACGTTGGGGAAGTGCTTCTATAAACGTTGATATTGCAGAGAACCAAGAAGAACTTGAATTAATTTATAAACTTCAAAGTTTAAAAATCAAACGTAGTATTCTACGTGAAGCCAGCAAATTTGATTTAAAAAAAGCCATTATCATACAAGAAAAACTTATAGGTAAAGAATATGGTCTTGATGTACTTAATGATTTTGACCAGAATTTCTGCGCTACTTTTGCAAAGAGAAAACTAAGCATGCGAGGTGGTGAAACCGATAAAGCTCAAACTATTATAGACCAAAGATTTGAAATCGTTGGAAAAAAATTAGGGGAAGCTTTAAAACATATTGGTAATATGGATTGTGATGTGTTTCTTTGTAATGAAGAAGTATTTGTTCTTGAATTAAATCCAAGATTTGGCGGAGGCTATCCTTTTTCTCATGAGGCTGGTGCCAATATACCTGCCATATACTTACAGTGGTTAAATGATTCTAAAGACGTTCAACATTTAAATTTATATAAAGAAGGTATCCTATTTTCTAAATGTGACCGCCTTATTGAAATTTTAAATCCTATGAACATAAACTGGGAATTAACTGTTGAGGAGATTAATAGTGAATATGAATTGGAGCACTACCAAGAATTACTATCGACCATTAATTGTGATAATCCGTTTTATAAAATAAGGGTTTCAGACGCTTACACAAAAAATCAGGGTGACCGCTCTTTTTATTTTATATTTAAGAAAAACGGACATCCTATAATTGTCATGCCTTTCTTTTTAAGAAAAATTGAAATAGACAATGAAGTGATGCCTTATTATGATGTGAGTTCTCCTTATGGATACAGTGGTCCTTCATTTTCACCAGATTTACCAAAAATATACCTAGCTGAATTTTGGCAAAAAGTAGATCAATGGTATCTTGAAAACAATGTAGTTTCAGAGTTTATTCGCTTTAGCTTAGATGAAAATCATTTACATTATACAGGCACCTTAATTCCTACCTTAAAAAATGTAAAAGGAATTATTAAAAATGAGGAAGAACAATGGAATGATTTAAAACCCAAAGCTCGGAATAATTATCGTAAAGCACTGCAACAAGGTCTTCGTATTGAAGTATTTCATGAAAAAATTCCAGCAGTTGTTATAGAAGATTTTTATAATATCTATATTAAAACTATGGTTCGAAATAAAGCAGACCAGCGTTATTTCTACGAACTAGAATACTTTAAATCTATTATCACAGAGAATGCTGATGCTTGTGCAATAGCAGTTATTTATAAAGATAAAACACCTATCTCTACCGAGTTGATTCTTATCTCCCAAAATACCTTATACTCGTTTCTAGGAGGTACATTAAATGAGTATTTCTATTGTCGTCCTAATGACTTTTTAAAATTGGAAATTATGAATTGGGCTAGAATGCAAGAAAAATCATTTTACATCTTAGGTGGTGGCCGTGAAGATGGAGATGGGTTGTATAAATACAAAAAATCATTTTTCCCACATGATGAAGATGTAATTTATTATACAGGAAGAAAAATAATTAATTCTGAAATTTATAACGAACTTGTTATGAAGAAAAATGTAACTGATATAGAGGTTATAACAGATACCATTGAACTGTATTATTTTCCATTATATCGAAGTTAATATCCTTTTATTATACCGTTCACTTTGATTCGTAAATTAATACGTATTATTGAAAAAAATTAGTATTTGTAGTTTGTTTTACCTCAATAAAAAGATTTCTAAATGCTCCTAAGCATCATCATTCCCCTCTACAATAACAAATCATATCTGGCAGATTGTTTAGACAGTATACTGGCGCAACATTTGGTAGAAAAAGAATACGAGGTAATTATTGTGAACGATGGCTCTACAGATGGCAGCGAAACTATAGCAGAATTATACCAAAAAAAATATGCCAATTTCTCATTAGTTAATCAAACCAATAAAGGCAATGGTATTGCTAGAGAGACTGGATTGAGCATAGCAAAAGGAGCCTATATTTTCTTTGTAGATTCTGATGATTTTCTGGTCCCTCATACCTTAAAACACATTCTATCATTAGCGTTAGATAACAATTTAGACGTACTTAGGTTTTCTGCAAAAGATACTTTTGATTCTTTTGACCCAAATGAAAAACCTCGATTTTTTGAGATAGAAGATACATATGACATCATTACTGGTTTACAATTTCTCGCAGAAATCTATTATAGTCCAGAAGTTTGGCGGTTTATTTTTAAAAGAAGTATTATTGTAGAAAATGAAATCGCATTCATATCAGATCACTTTATTCAAGACAGTTTCTACACTCCTATGATTTATCTTTCTGCAAAAAGAACCATACACACAAAATTAGACGTATATAGATATAGACAGAATAGAACTTCTGTAACCAAGAGAAAAACAGACGCACACATTAAGAAATACGTGAACAGCATAGAATTTGGTATTGAAAAATTAAGTGAGTTGCGTAAAAATATTCCTTTGGAACTGCCGTATGCCGCTCAATGTGATGCCATGCTAAAAACAAAACAACAATGGTATTGTGTTTTGTTTATCATCCGATTCGCAAGAAGCAGCAACGACACCCAAATGCTAAATTCCAAATTAAATAAAATGAAAGCACTTGAGGCATTTCCTCTAAAAGAACTCAAAGGAGGTCCTTATGATTCATTTAAATATAGTGTTATCAGATTCGTTTTTAACCACAAAAGTCTCCGGAACATCTTTACTCATGCATACAGAAAGTATTACCAAATAACAAAATGAATATTTTAATTACCTCCGCCGGCAGAAGAGTTTCTCTTCTTAATTTCTTTAAGGAAGAACTCACAAAAAAATTTCCACATGGGAAAGTCTTTATTACTGAATTAGATCCGCAAACTGCACCGGCAGCGCACGCAGCGGATAAACATTTTCAGGTCAAAAAAGTTACCGATAAAAATTACATCTCACAACTTCTTAAGCTTTGTAAAGATGAGAATATTTCATTGATTATACCCACCATAGATACCGAATTGCCTGTTTTGGCAGAGAACTATAAAAAATTCAAAGATTTAGGTATTGAGGTAGTTATTTCTGAAGTAGATCGCATAGCATGTTTTCAGGATAAACGAACTACGCATACCTTCTTCAATGAGATGGGAATTGAAGCTCCTAAAATATATGAAAAAGATAATTATCAACTCCCTATTTTTGTAAAACCGTATAATGGTAGTAGGAGTATTAACACTTACAAAATTACTAGTGAAGATTACTTAATGCCCTATCTATTCAAAGATGAAACGCTTATGTTTCTGGAGTATTTAAGTTCAGATACGTATGATGAGTTTACATGTGATATGTATTATGATAAATCTGGTGAATTAAAATGTATTGTACCTAGAAAAAGAATTGAGATAAGAGGAGGCGAGGTGAGCAAGGGTATAACGGTTAAAAGTAAACTTATCAATTTTTTAGACAAACATCTGGGCACAATTAAGGGTATGCGGGGTTGTGTAGCCGCTCAATTCTTTGTAAACAAAGAAAATGGAAGTGTCATTGGTATTGAAATAAACCCAAGATTTGGAGGAGGATATCCTCTTTCCCATCTTGCCGGCGCAAATTATGCCAAATGGATTATTGAAGAATATCTTTGCGAAAAAGAAATTGACAAACAACTTGATTTCTGGGAAGACAAACTATTAATGCTCAGATACGATGACGAAATTTTAGTACGCAATCACCTAGATTCTTAATTTCCAAACATATATTTATTTTTTGCTTTCTTCAATATAATTGATAATTACTTTGGCAATTAGTTCGCGCCCATAATTATTCCAGTGTTTATCATATATAAGCGTGGTGGGTTTTTTTGCCTTTTCAAACTCATTCGCATAATCAATATATTGAATATTTTCTTCCTTTAAATAATCCATAAACAAAGGAGAGGTATTTCTAGAGTCTAACAAAAAAGAAAAACGCTTTTTATCAAAGCCGTAAGTAGCAATAAGACTTTTCAAATTGGCAAGATATTCCCTTTCTTTTGCCAATTGATTTTCATTTGTCGTTTCCTTTTTATCAGATTTGTTTTTACCTAATGAAATCAAAGCAGTTGCCATATTTTTAATAGGATCTAAAGCACCAATATTCTGTACATATACCAGAAGCTTGCTTTTTCGTAATAAACGATACATAGGCTGTTCAAACTTCATTCTGGCTGCTATTGTCGTGTAGGTACCCCTATTTAGATCATTACTAAATTTAATTCCCAATATTACATGATCAATTAGATCAAACTGCTCTTTGTATGCATTGATAAGATGCAATTGATCTGCCATATCATATCCAGCATATCCATATTCATATACTTCAATATTAGGTAATTTATTTTCTATTTTTTTACCTGTAGAGTTATAGTAATTTTGATGAAAGCCTTCAATAAAAGAGTCCCCTACAAGTGCAATTTCTTCTTTGCTCTCAGTTGGTTTAAACTCCCTGTAAGAATTAAAACCAAAATTATTTATATAATACTCCGAAAAATTCTGTCTCCTATTACCCGTAACGGAATGCCCCTGTTGATTAGGTTGCCATTTTTCAACCTTTTTATCATCTATAAATCGAACTGGGTTGTCTTTGCTCAGATGCAATGCACGTACCCATAGTTCTAAAGCTATTAACAATAATACGCTGTAAATAATACTTTTTAAAATTAACCTTTTCATATTCCTTAAAATTGAAAATAAATAAAGGAACGATCAAAACTACTGTCGTAAAACATTAAAATTAACAATAAGACAATAGAATATACAATAAATCGAACAACAGGTGATTTAAATTTAAATGGTGATCTTTCATCTTTACGAATCCGGAATTCATAAAGTAAAAATAGGGCTATCAGAATATAATAATCAATCATTCTATATCCTGAGGGATGTGCATAGGCTTCATATCTGAAATCTGTAAATATCTGATTCAGAAACCCAAATGAGTCCGTCAAAGAAGCTGATCTAAAAAATACTCTTGAAAAAGTGACAATAACAAAAGTGAGAAACATTTGTAATAATTCTATCATAGAAGGAAACCAGCGATTTTGCGCTACCACATTTCCCATATAAATTCTGTTTCTTCCCATAAGAAAGACCGGAATATAGAACAATGCATGAATTCCTCCCCAAAAAATAAACGTCCAATTGGAACCATGCCAAAATCCAGAAACTAGAAATATAATGATAATATTACGAACAGATTTTAACTTCCCCACTCTAGAACCTCCTAATGGGATATATAAATAATGTCTAAACCATGTAGATAGCGAAACGTGCCATCTTTGCCAATATTCTGCGACATTTCTAGCAAAGTTTGGAAATTTAAAATTAGACATTAGTTCTACTCCAAAAAGTTTCGCAGTACCAATTGCGATATCAGAATAACCACTAAAATCACCATATACCTGAAAACTAAAAAGTGTAACACCCAAAACCAGTGAAGAAGCTGGGTAATCTGCATAATTTGCAAAAACATCGTCTACAATAGGTGCTATCCCATCTGCTATCACCAATTTTTTAAAGAGACCCCATAAAATTAGTTTAAGACCTGCTACAATTTGCTCATAATTAAAATGACGCTTGTTGGTAATTTGTGAAAGTAAATTAGAAGCTCTTTCTATAGGTCCCGCTACCAACTGAGGAAAAAAGCCAACAAAGGCAGCAAAAGAAATAAAATCTCTAGTAGGTGTTAGTTTTTTATAATAGATATCAAACGAGTAAGACATTGTCTGGAATGTATAGAAAGAGATTCCTACTGGTAATATTACTTGTAAAGTCCAGGTACTTCCAGTTGGCATTCCTAAAGCATCCAACATATCAATCCATGAATCCACAAAAAAGTTGAAATACTTGAAGAAGCCTAGTAAACCTACATTAAAAGCAACACTAACCGCTAACCAACGCTTTCTTATAGATTGATTATCACTATGGAAGATCTTCAAACCAACCAGGTAATCCACTACAGTACTAAGAAAGATTAAAAACAAAAAGCGCCAATCCCACCAACCATAGAAAAAATAGCTGGCTACCAATACCAATATATTTTGTGCTTTTAAGTGTTTGTTAAAAACAAACCAATAAAGAACAAATACAATAGGCAAAAAAATAAAAAACTCAACAGAATTAAAAAGCATAGTCTTAAATCAGGGGTTTAATAAGTTGTTTTTTTTATCATTTTTGCTACCTGACTGGCAGCTCTTTCATGTCCGTAACAAGTCCAATGACTGTCATGCTCAAAAGACCAATTTTTATCTCCATCATCATTTAATTTAATACTTCTAAAACCAGCTTCTTCTACTGCTTCAATGATAACCTTATCTGTATTTGGCATAAAAACAAATATCTTATTGGTTATACGATAATTCTTTTTAATGAAATGTAACAGTTCTGGGATTTTACTATCTAAAACTAAGGGAGCATCCGGTTCTTTCAATGATTGCTCATTATTGGTACCCCTTCCTATAGGGAAGCGATTATAAAGGTAATATAGAAATTTCCAATTATAGAGAATTCTTTTTAGACCCGGAGATTTCATCTCTCCATGAATAATCTTTTGGTTCACTAAGGATACCTGAGTTATATCTTTTAATGCTTTAATTTCTTTGATACTTTCTATAAAATCTTCATTCTTAACATAAAGAAAGTAATTTTCTGGTTGTAAACTATCTAACTGTTTAGCAATTTCCATTGCTTCAATTAAGGAAACACCAGATCTAGCTGCTTCCATAAAATTTAATTCAGGTATTTTTTCTTTTAAAAATATGGATTGATGGCATTCTGGAGGATTCATAAAGTTTTCAATAAAAGAATCTCCAATAATAACTTGAAGGTTGTCAAAACTATTTGGCAATTTCCCGGGCCATCCCATCTCATTAATACTCCAAGAATGGTCTCCCCCTTTCCAATATCCTTTTTGTCCGGGAAGATACTTTTGTATATAATTTTGATCTATTGTTCTTCTTGGAATGTCTGAAGTTAAATGCATCGTTCTGGCAATTACCTCCCCTATTAACATTCCTGTCATGCAAAAAACTAATATGTTGACTAAAAACTTTTTCATGCATTAAAACTGAAAATAAATAAATGCCTGTTCTTCTCCGGCGTAAGCAAATAATAATACGATCACACTAAAGTAAAAAGCCCACCTCCATCCTTTACCAAATTTCACTAATTCTTCAATAGCGTATTGCCCATGCCTCCCAAGCCATTCCACAATTACAAAAACAATAATGAGGTAAATTAGATACGAAGGGAATATTTCTGGAATAGTTAAAATACTTTTAGACCAGATACCGCTAAGATATTCAAATGCATGAGATATGTTATTGGCACGAAAAAAAATCCATGCAAAAAGAGTTAAAAAAAAAGTCGTGAGCATTTGAAACAGTTCTTTTAAATTTGGCAACCATTTTCCTTCTGCTACCAAATCTGTATTCACTCTATTCCGATTGAGTAATAACAAAGGGAGAAAATATATAGCATTGAGTGCTCCCCAAATAATAAAAGTCCAATTGGCACCATGCCAGAAACCGGAAACCAAAAAAATGATCATGGTATTACGAACCTTCATTCGTAATCCGCCACGACTACCTCCCAAAGGTATGTACAAATAATCCCGAAACCATGTTGATAATGAAATATGCCATCTTCTCCAGAATTCTGCAATATCTCTTGAAAAATATGGGAATGCAAAATTGCGCTTTAAGTCAAATCCAAAAAGTCTGGAAACACCTATAGCAATATCAGAATACCCAGAAAAATCCCCATAAATCTGAAAGGCAAAGAAAAAGGCTCCCATCACTAAGGTACTTGCAGTATATTCACTAGAATTATTAAATATTATATTGGCGTATTTTGCACAATTATCTGCAATAACTACTTTTTTGAATAATCCCCAAAGCATTTGACGTAAACCATCTTTTGCTTTTTTTAAATCAAAGTTTCGCTTACTATAGAACTGTGGCAAAAGATGTGTAGCCCTCTCAATAGGACCTGCCACTAATTGAGGGAAGAAACTCACAAATGCGGCAAACGCAACAAAATTTTTAGTAGGGGTGAGTTTTTCTCTATACACATCAATAGTATAGCTCAGTGTTTGAAAAGTATAGAAGCTAATGCCCACTGGTAGAATAATATCTAATGTGTTGGGTTGAATGGCATAGCCAAAGGCAGTAAAAGCATTAGTGAAGCTTTCTACAAAGAAATTATAATATTTGAAAAAGCCAAGAAAACCTAAGTTTACAATAACACTGGTATATAAAAGTAGCTTTCGTTTTAATTGCTTCTTTGATCGCAACAAAAAAATTCCAATAGTATAATCAATAATAGTACTGAAAATAATGAGTGACAGAAAACGCCAATCCCACCAACCATAAAAGATATAACTGGCAACTAATATTAAAAAATTTTGGAAACGAAGATTTTTGGAAACTATAAACCAGTATAAAACAAAAACTATCGGTAAAAAAATGAAAAAATCAATAGAGTTGAATAACATATTCTAACGCTGGTTTATTGAAATCAAATCTTTTCTACACTCAGTATCTAAAATTATACTTACTATAGAATAGACATTTGAGGGTAAATATCCTAGAAATTCCTTTGTAAGTCAAAAAAAATCTTTGAAATACTCCTTTTAAGATGTTAACTGCTATTTGCCTTTTTTGATCTGCATAAGAAAACATTATTAACTACCTTAATCTATGATTGTTTTTTTAAATTGAATGTTGGTGTAGTTACCTTTAACTTTATAGATACTAAAAGGTTCATTGAGTACTTTAGGCATTTTTTCTAAATCTTTGGGATGCTCCTCACTCACGAATATGGTTAATTCATCTTTGGACACGTTTAATTTGGTGATAGAAATATCATGTCCGGTTGTTTGCATAGTTCCCAAACATAAAATCAGTATAAACTCCTTGTCAAAATCTACTTTTGGCAATGCCAAACCTGGCCTTCGGGTTTGATTCACCTTACTATAGAACTCTTTAAGGCTGGAATATTCTTTTACCACTAAAATCTGCGGACTTCTAGGACCTCCTGATGTGTCTTTCACCACTAATTCATAAGAAGGCTGCATTGAATAATAATTTACAGATGACGTTGAAATAAAGAAAATAAAAGAAAGAAATAACAACTGTGTTTTCATGATACATTGAATTTACGCCAAACTAAAAGCCTTGTTATAAATTTCTTCATATAGAGGAACAATGGCATCAATATCAAATTTTGAGGCCTCTATCCTTGCATTTTCTTTGAAAATATTTAGTACTTCTTTGTCTTTAAGTATGTTTATAGCATTACTGGCCATATCTTCTACATCTCCTACATTACTTAGATATCCTGTTACACCGTTAATATTGACCTCGGGGATACCTCCAGTGTTACTTGAAATTACAGGCGTTTTATTAATCATCGCTTCCAAAGCTGCCAAACCAAAACTTTCCGTCTCGGAGGGTAACAAAAATAAATCTGAAAAACACAAAATACGATCAATCTCATTACTATTTCCTAAAAAAAGTACTTTATCCTGAATTCCTAATTTTTCACATTGATATTCCGCAAGTTCCTTTTCCGGACCTTCCCCAACCATAATGAGTTTGGAAGGTATTTGTAATTGTATTTTATAAAAAATATCAATTACATCAGGGATGCGCTTAACTTGCCTAAAGTTACTGATATGTGTAATAATTCGTTCTTCTTTAGTTGCCATCATATCTCTTTGACAATCTGTAAAATCATTTGCATACTTGGCAATATCAATAAAGTTAGGAACTACATAAATCTCTTTTTCAATATCAAAAAGGCGAAGTGTGTCATTTTTAAGACTTTTTGATACAGAAGTAACTACATCGGATTTATTGATACTGAAATTTACGGCAGGTTTGTAAAATGGATGATTTCCAACCAGTGTAATATCTGTTCCATGCAACGTGGTAACCATTGGAATAGAAATACCTTCTTCTTTTAGCATTTTTTTAGCCATATATCCTGCATATGCATGTGGTATTGCATAATGCACATGAAGCAATTCTATTTTATGAAGCTTCACCATATCTACCAGTTTGCTAGACAAAGCAAGTTCATAAGGCTGATAATGAAACAAAGGATATTCTGGAACGTGAACTTCGTGAAAATGAATATGGTTGCTAAGCAAGGCTAATCTAACGGGTTGTTTATACGTAATAAAATGAATTTCATGCCCCCTGTTTGCCAATGCAATTCCTAGCTCGGTAGCCACTACTCCACTACCTCCAAAGGTAGGATAACATACTATTGCAATTTTCATTTTTTATCTATCAATATTGGTAAAGGGTCTATAAAACTAATCAATAATTGCATCATAAATGAGCTGCTGTATCACGGTTCGAGTTCCTTCAGTTATTAATTTTCTATTACTGGCCGTAGGAAAAGTACGGTTTGATAAAAATACATAAACTATTTCTTTTTCTGGGTCTGCCCACGTATAAGTACCTGTAAATCCACTGTGGCCAAAACTCTTCATGGAAACACAACCACAAGTAGGTCCATTTTCAACCAATTGTGGTTTATCAAACCCCACACCTCGTCTATTATTACGTTGGCAAAAATAACATTTATTAAACCTACCAATAGTTCTGGTTTTAAAATAACGTTTACCACCATAATACCCTTCCCAGAGATACATTTGCATTATTTTGGCAATATCATTGGCATTGCTAAAAAGACCTGCATGCCCACCAACACCTCCTTGCATGGCAGCTCCCATATCATGGACGTATCCTTGAATTACCTGATGCCTAAAATACGTGTCATTTTCAGAAGGTACTAAGCGGGCTCTGGGAAATTTATCTAAAGGATTGTATGTTGTATTGTAGGCCCCTAAAGAGCCATATAACTTTTGCTGTGTGATTACATCTAAAGAAGAACCAAACTCTCTCTCTACTACCTCTTTCAAAATATAATAGGGTAAATCACTATATCTGTATTCTTTTCTTTTTCTTAAATCTGTCTCCAGAATACGTTGCTTTATAGAATCTTTATAATCATTGCGTATATAAAGATTACCTACCACCTTGGTGGTGAAATCTTTTTTTGGATACTTACTATAAAACAGAGAGGAAGGCCTTTTAGTAGCATTATTCAAGGTATATAAATAGAATGGAATCCAAGGTTTTAATCTGCCATAGTGGGTAAGCATTTCTAAAAGCGTCACATTTTCTTTATTCGTGCCTTTAGACGCTGGATAAAACTGCTTCAGAGCACTTTGCAAGCTTAATTTACCTGTTTCTTCAAGCTTCATTATCATGGGCAGTGTAGATAGAATTTTAGTAAGGGAAGCCAAATCATAAATATGATTGTTGGTAACCATCTCTCCATTTTGATAACGTGTTTTTCCAAAACTTTTATGATAGATTACTTTACCCTTTCTAGCTATGAGTATTTGTGCTCCAGGTATAATCATTGAGTCAATGGCTTGATGCACTACAGAATCAATTTTTTTTAATTTTTGAGACTGTATTCCAACTTGTTCTGGCAATCCATAAGATAATCTAGATAGTGCATTAGTTTGTATGCTGATACCAGCCTTAAACTCTTCTGCTATAGAAACTGGTAGCACTCCCTTAGTGGGAATTGCTCCAAAAATTATTTCAGCAGATTTTTCCTGATAAACAGACTCATTTTGATAACTCACCAAAATAGTTTCTGTATTTGTTACAGATGAGAGTTTTGCTAATTCTAATGGATTGGTAAATAAATTTAGTATCACGTTGTATTGTCTGCTAATTTCGTATAACCATGTCTTTTCAATTGCACTAAACTGATTTACCTTTTTTGCTCTTATTTTTGATGGATGTAATCCAATAATCACCAGATTATACGATTTCAACTTGGCCAATAATTCATCCAGTAAAGGGGCTTGTACAAGATCAACCTTACCATACAATTTCATGGTATTTAAGAATGTTGAATAATCTCCATCACCCATAGGCACATACGCTATCTTTTTAAGATCAAGGTTTCTTACTGGAAGTAATTCATGTTCATTCTTAATGAGCGTAATGGAAGCTTCTGCCAAATTTTCCATCAAAACTAAATCCTCTATGGTGTCCATTTCAGGAGTTAATTCTTCCTTTTTGTTATTGGTAATTAAATGCAATCCTGCTTTATACTTCGCCATTAGTATTTTTTTGACAGAATACGCCAGACGTTCCTCAGAAATAGCACCTAATTTATAGGCTTCTTTTAATTTATTAAAAACAATAGGAACTTCTATTGAAAATCTCAGTATATCGTTTCCTGCAAGAAAAGTTTCCAATACCTGATGTTCAGAAGAAGCAATATCAGAAATAAGCAATCCTTTAAAACCTATTTTGTTTTTAAGTATTTCTGGAAGTCTGTTTTCTGAAAGTTCTGTTGGTATTTCATTAATATAAGAAGGAAAAGCAATGTCTTCATAAGAAGTAGTAATTGCAGATATTCCTTTATCAATTAATGTAGTATAATAATTTAAAAGCGAAAGTTCGTGTGGCATCACAGAAAAGAAACCAGTCATCAAACTATCCAAAGAGGTGGCTATTTTTGGTTTTTTATCGAAATAATAGTTCCCACAGCTTAAAATTCCCGTGCTCTGTAAGCCTCTCATGAAAGTAGTAGCTCGTTCTAGCTCTTTGCTATAAGAACTACTTGCTATACTACCTGAATTGGATGAATAAACAGGAATTCCAGGCAAAAAATTTAAATGTATACCTAAACGTCTTGCTTTTAATCCAATTTGCTTTCCTGTTTTTTTAAGTAAGTCTTTATTATCTATAGACGCTAATACGGAAGGTTTTGGGAAAGAAAAATGAGTTTCTGCTCCAATCAATAATGGAATCCTTAAATCTGTGTGAAAAGTATTAACCAAATTAAAGGTAGACCAATCTTCTGGTTGCTTAACAATTAGGGTTCCTACCGGATATTTCTCAAGCGTGGTTATTAAAACTTCACGATCTTTATTGATTAAGGATAAATTTACTTTTAAGGCGAGAAGTTGTCCTATTTTTTCATCAATAGACAAAGAGTCATAGCGTTGTTGCACCCATGACTTTTGATCTATTGCGTCTTCTGAAAGTAATGGATTTACCTCCATGTGTTGCGCACAAACACTACTTCCAAAAAAAGATAAAAGGAGTAAAAAACTCTTCTTAAACATTTTAATATTGAATTTTTTCAAAATATACGTCTAAGCAGTTACAATGAAAACCAAAATCGTTTATTTAACAACAATTTCGGTAATTGGTATCTTTTGTAAAGAATATGTTAGTTTAGAAAACGAGCATGCCAACTTTCTTTTGCTGGAACTTCCCAGTGTTCCATATATTCTCCTTTAGTAGTGACAAGATTATTAAAGACAACTGTATTTTGATTTACGGCTTTGTCTTTTACCATTTTTTTAAAGTCCTTAAGAGGTTTGTAAGCAACATATTCTCCTTGTTTAAAGGAAACATTCATCTTGTCTAAGAGGTCAATGTTATACTTTTTTTCTAATTCCTGAATAAAGTGAACAGATGCATCAATAGAGCATCCACTTGCCGAATGTGATTCTTGGTCTAATGCAATAACTATAAACCTATTGTATCTAATCTCAAAGCCTGCTTTTAAACTAGCGCCATGTGCTGTCCATGATGTTAAAAAAAGATTTGTTTGTTCTTTTATTTCTTCAACTTCAGCTTGTGAAAGCCCTCTGTTGGCTTGATAGATCCAAATACGGGAATTTTCTGGTAAGGTTTCAAATGGCACAATCATCTAGAGTAGGTATTAAAGGTCTGATGCATTCGCAATAAGCTCGGCTACATCCATCACCGCAATTTCAGCTTCTTTTTCTTTATTTTTAATGCCATCAGTCATCATGGTATTACAAAAAGGACATCCTGCTGCTATAATTTCTGGTTGTGTTTCCAATGCCTGCTCTGTTCTTTCAATGTTAACATCTTTATCTCCTTTTTCGGGTTCTTTAAACATTTGAGCACCTCCCGCACCACAACAAAGCCCATTTTTACGACACTTTTTCATCTCTACCAATTCTGCCTCCAGTTTGCGAATAAGCTCCCTTGGAGCTTCGTAAACATTGTTGGCTCTTCCTAAATAACAGGGATCATGAAAAGTAATTCGTTTTCCTTTAAATTGTCCACCTTCTATAGTTAGTCTTCCTTCATCCAATAAAGTCTTAAGGAATTGTGTATGATGCATTACTTCGTAAGTTCCGCCTAAAGAAGGGTACTCATTTTTTAGGGTGTTAAAACAATGTGGACATGCGGTTACAATTTTTTTAACCTCGTAACCATTAAGTACCTCAATATTAGTAACCGCCTGCATTTGAAAAAGAAATTCATTTCCAGAACGTTTCGCAGGATCACCAGTGCAACTTTCTTCAGCACCTAGCACAGCAAACTCAACCTTAGCTTTGTTTAAAAGTTTAACAAAAGCTTTTGTGATCTTTTTAGCACGATCATCAAAACTCCCTGCACAACCAACCCAAAATAAAACTTCTGGTTCTTTACCCGCTGCTATCATTTCTGCCATGGTGGGTACATGTAAACCTTGGTTACTCTCCATAATTTATAATATTATTTCTTCTAATAAGGGAATCTTTAATTCTAAAAGTCTACCCTTATTTATAGCTTTTAATCATATTTGCCGTCATCAAATACTTGAATAGTAACTTCTTTTTCAACCAAATCTGTGAATTTGCCATTATATCGTGTTGCTTTCACCAAATGATTATCTATCCAATGATAATTACCTCCTCTTGGTTTACCCATTAGTAAACTATGATAATTGAATCCATATTTGTTCAACCAGTCTTCCGTTACCTTACGATGATCTTCGGTTCGGGAAGTAAAAAAACATATTATATGCCCTTCCTCATACCATTTATTTAATGTTTTTAGTGCATCTGGATATACTTTTGCAGTAGCCATACGTTCAGGCTCTTCATTAGGTATATCATCGCAAATAGTACCGTCAATATCAATGAGATAATTTTTAATTCCATCTGGCAGAACCGGACTGATATGTTCACCAGACTCTAGTTTATCATGCAATAATTTTTCAACGTCTTCTTTTTTCATTTTTACCTCATTTAATTTATGTTTCGTTTTTCCAATTTAATCTATCCATCTGATTATAAGGCCAAGGTGCCCCATTATTCTCAATATTACTCATCATATTATTGAGATCTGAAGGAGCGGCGGATTCTTCCATGACCAAATATTGTCTCATATCCATTATTATAGATAAAGGATCTATACTTACTGGGCATGCTTCTACACAAGCATTGCATGAAGTGCATGCCCATAATTCTTCTCTACTTATATAATCATCTAATAATGATTTATTATCATCCTTAAAAACACCTGCATTTTTATCAATATTCTTACCAACCTCTTCCAATCTATCTCTGGTATCCATCATAATCTTTCTTGGAGATAATTTTTTTCCCGTTTGGTTTGCAGGACATTCACTTGTGCATCTGCCGCATTCTGTGCACGTATATGCATTCATTAACTGCACCCAGCTAAGGTCTGTTACATCTGAAGCACCAAATTTAGCAGGATCTTCATCTCCTTCTTCTGTAGTTGCATAGGGATCTGCTTCTGGATCCATCATTAACTTAACTTCTTTGGTAACGGATTCTAAATTTCTAAATTGTCCCTTAGGCTTAAGGTTTCCATAAAAAGTATTCGGGAAAGCCAATAAAATATGAAGATGTTTGGAATAATATAAGTAGTTCAAAAATAATAGAATACCAATAATATGGAGCCACCAAGCGGTTCTCTCTACAGTAATAAGAGCGGCTTCCGATAATCCGGAAAGTAATGGAGATAACCATTGACTCACTGGAAAAGCACCGGCTTCAACATAATGCGCTGCACCCATTTGTTGTAACTGGTAATCTGCTCCATTCATCGTTAGGAATAATAACATTAATACCACTTCAAAATACAGAATTATGTTACCGTCGTTTTTGGGCCAACCTTCCATTTCAGGTTTCATGAAACGCTGCAACTTCATGATATTTCTTCTGATCCAAAACGCAAAAACAGAAATAAGCACTAAGAGTGCCAGTATTTCAAAAGAACCTATTAAGAAATCATAAAATCCTCCCAAACCTGCAAACATACGATGGGTTCCAAAAAGTCCATCTAGTATAATTTCCAATACTTCTATATTTATAATGATGAAGCCAACATAGACTACAATATGGAGTATCCCTGCTATAGGTTTTACCACCATTTTAGACTGCCCTAAAGCAATTCTGATCATAGCTTTCCAACGTTCTGTCTGATGGTCTGAGACATCTGCATCTTTTCCAAGATTAATGTTGCGAATGAGTTTTCTAACATTCAAAATGAAAAACCCTATTCCCAAAATAAGGAGAATCGCAAATAATATAGTAAAGAGATATTGGGTCATAATTATTTGTTTTCTTCTTTGCTTTCTACTGGAGGCTCATAAGGCTTTGCCCTTTTTCCAAACAAAGAAAAATGAACATATCGTTTTGGATTGAGTTTCATGTCTTCTAATAAGAGTTCCAATTGTTTTGAAGCTCCAGACATATTGTTATAAAAAGACTCATCTTTTAATAATTTACCCACAGATCCTTCACCTCTTTCAATACTGGCAAGAACTTTATCTAAACTTGTAATTGTGGATTGTAGATCTTTCACCGTTTTTCCAATATTAGCTTTTGCTAAAGAATCTGAAAGACTTGAAAGGTTTTCTGTAATATTCGCTACATTACCAAGTGTGCTATCTAATTTTTCCTTATTCCCACGAATAATTAGGTCAATATCTCGTGAGGTGTTTTTGAAATTTGAAATTACAATTCCAAGGTCATTAATACTGTTTTTGAATTTCAGCTTGGTATCATCATCCAGCAAGGTATTGATATTTAACAGCAATGAATCTGCACTGTATAGTGTGGATCCTATTTGCTCTTGCAGCGGTGTTAACTTTTGAGTCACCAATTCTGTAAGACCTGGTTTAATATTACCTTGTAAGGTGTCTTTGGATTTTGCTGGAGTGCTTCCATCAAAAACTGGTATTACCTGAATTCCTTTGCCACCAATAATGCCTGTATCATATAATTGGGCAATACTATTCTTAGAAAATTCAAATTTATTCTCTACGTTAAAAGTAACTATCAACTTACCACTGTTGTCTTTGAACCTTATGTCTTGAATATTTCCTACAGAAAAACCATTGATAGTAACCGGCGTTCCTACTGCAAGTCCTCCCACGTGATCATAGACCACATAAAAAGTACGATAACTTTGAAAAATAGAGTTAGACTTTAGATAGCTAAATCCTAAAATGAATAATAATATCCCTCCTAATACAATAATCGCCGTTTTAATTTCCCGAGAAAGTCTCAAATGAATCTATTTTCTATTTCAGACAAAATTAGAAATAATTTGTAAAGAAACCACTTAATTGGAAGCCGATTTTGAAACTTCTGAAAGACTGGTGCGTTTACCATTGCGATACCCCACAATAAAGGCGGAGGTATAGCCTGCTTTCACAGCCTCTTGTTGAAGCTCTTGTGCCTTACTAAAGGAATTGGTTTCTCCAAAAAGATACCTATAAATGTCTTGGTAGCTTTCTCGTGAAAGATTCCTAAGCCCCCTGAAATTAGCCGGAATGAGTTCTAACTTTGAAGCACCTGCTGCAATTTGAATTTTATAGGTTAATACCAACTTTGGATTTTGGTCTTTTTTATTTTCTATTTGTTTAGTAATACTATCTATTACTGTAATAGAGGTTTCAGGTGTTACTTCATTATTTTGAGATTCAAAACTAAAGTCATTACCAACATTTTCTCCAACCGACTTTTTATAGGCTAAAATACCTTTGGAAATAGATCCAGCAATTTCAACTTGCCCTGAAGCCGAATTTAAATAACGGCCTTCTGGTTTATGAGTTAAAAAACCTACTTCCACCAAAACACTGGGCATAAATGTTTGATGCAATACAATAAAACCTGCCTGTTTTACGCCCCTATTTTTTCTTTTGAGCTTTTTAGTGAAATTGCTTTGAATATTCTTTGCCAACATAATACTTTGATCCAAAAACTCCTCCTGCACAATTGTCAAGGCAATAAATGATTCAGGTGAGTTAATGTTATAGCCAGCATAGTTGGTCTCGTAGTCTTCTTCTAAATAAATTACCGAGTTCTCCGCTTTCGCCACTTCAAAATTTTGTCTATTGGCATGCAATCCTAACACAAATGTTTCGGTACCACTGGCCTCTGATCCATGCGAATTACAGTGTACGGAAACAAAAAGGTCTGCATTAGCTTCATTTGCAATTTTACCTCGAACATACAGATCGATAAACTTATCTGTTTTACGAGTATAAACTACATTAATATCGGTTTCTTTTTCCAAAATGGCTCCAACAGCTAGTACTATTTTAAGAGCAATATCTTTTTCTTTATAGCTATTCCCTAAATTACCAGGATCATGACCTCCATGTCCTGCATCCAGAACCACCGTAAAGTTCTTCTTACCTGGTTGCGTTTGAATGGGAGAACACCAACCGTTATTTGTAAATGATACTGCCGTTAATATGATAGATAGAATATGTATTTTATAGCTTTTCACCTTGCTTATTATTGGTTAAAATAATTATAATGTCTTGCTAACAGACAAAAAAATATACGTATGTTTGAGTACTCAAAAATTGAGCCATATTTTTACAAAAATAGGATTTAAAGCTTTGCAAGCAAAACAACCTCATATTCTTTTATCTCTTATTTTATTGCTTTGCGTTTCAATAAACTACGCTCAGGATACTCCTGCAAGAAAATCTTTGAAGATAGCAGCTAATAAGGATTCTATTAATACAGAATTACCTTTCATTAAAAAGGATTCTCTTACTTCATTTAACATAGTACAAGACTCAATTAAAAAGGATTCCGTAAAAAAAGAACCCGCATTGCTGCTTGATAAGATTAAATATAAGGCAAAAGATTATGTGAGGATTAGTCAAAAAAACAAACAAATTTATCTTTATAACGAAGCAGAAGTTTATTACCAAGATACCGAATTAAAGGCTGGTGTTATTGTTATTGATTATGAAAAGAATGAAGTCTATGCAGGGCGTATAAAGGACTCTACTGGCAACCTCATTCAAAATCCTTATTTTAAGCAAGGAAGCAATGAAGTGAAGCCAGATTCTATTAGATTTAATTATACTACAGAAAAAGCATTAATCTGGAAATCGAGATCTGAACAAGCTGCAGGAGGTTTTGGTGGCGTAACCAGTGGAGGAAATATTCTGGTATTTGCAGAACTTACCAAAAAAGAAAGTGATTCTGTCTATTATTTGAAAGAAGGAAAGCTTACTACAGATGAAGACCTTGATAATCCCGATTACTACATTCGTATAAGAAAAGGAAAATTTGTTCCTAAAAAGAAAGTAATTGCTGGATTTAGCAATATGTATATTGCAGATATTCCCACTCCTATCGCAGTTCCATTTGCCTATTTTCCGCTATCTGAAAGTAGAACCTCAGGAGTTATATTTCCCACTTTTGGTCAGGTAAACGAAAGGGGGTTCTTTTTGCAAGATTTAGGTTATTACTTTGCGGTTAGTGATTATTTTGATTTGGCCATTAAGGGAGATTATTATACCAATGGCAGTTTTGGTTTTAGAGCAGAAACATCTTATGCGGTAAGATATCGTTTTCAGGGACGCCTCAACTTTAATTATGAAAATGTACTTCAGAGTCAACGAGGATTTCCTGATTTTAGTCAACAGCGTGTTTTTAACTTACAATGGTCTCATACCCAAGACCAAAAAGCAAGCCCCAATTCAAGATTTTCTGCTTCCGTTAATCTCGGAAGTAGCAGTTTTTTTAGACAATCCCTGAATCAGTTAAATAGCTCTAACTTTTTACAGAACACATTGAATTCATCTGTTTCCTATTCCAAGACTTTCCCTGCATATCCATCCGTTAATATTAATTTAACGGCAACACACTCTCAAAATACGAATACTGAACAAATAAATATGACACTGCCCACATTACAAGGTAGTGTAGAACGTATTTTTCCATTTGCGCCGAAAGAGGGAATTAAAAAAGGAATTTTCCAAAATATTAATTTCCAGTATAATATAAGAGCAGAAAACAGGATTCAGACGACTGATTCGTTGTTTCTCAAAAAAGAAATGTTTGAAGATGCCCGTATAGGATTTAGACATACTATTCCAATTAGCACAAATTTTAAAGTAGCCAAATATCTTAGTGTTACACTTAATGGAAATTATGAGGATATCTGGACATTTAGAACTATCCAAAGACGTGATTTTGACGAGACTACCAATGAAGTACCTATAGATACTATTAATGGTTTCGATAGGTTTAATCAATATAATTTCGGAGGAAGTCTAGGTACTACGATCTACGGAACTTTTAATTTTAAGGAGGGAAGTAAGATACAAGCCATAAGGCATACTATGAGACCTTCCATTTCTTACGGATTCACCCCATCCGGAGATCGTTATTTTGAAGAATATGTTGCTAATGAAACGGGCGAAATAAGGGAATTCACTCGTTTTGAAGGAGGACTCTTTGGCAGCCCTCGTCTTGGAAACTCTAATAATATTGGCATTTCAATAAGCAACACACTAGAAGCAAAGGTAACTCCCAAAGACTCCACAGCAACAGAGCCAAAAAAGGTAATGATTTTAAATAGCCTGAATTTCAATACAGGTTATAATATTGCAGCAGATTCTTTACCCTGGAGTCCTTTACGAGTTACCGGAGGTACCCAAATACTCAATAGTAAAATGAGTATTAATTTTGGTGCCACATTGGATCCGTACGCCATTGATAATAACGGAAGACGTATAGATGTTTTTAATGTTAATAACGGTGGAAGCTTATTTAGATTAACAAATGCCAACTTAACATTGAACTACGCTCTTTCTAACAAGACTTTTGAAAAAAAGGATGATGATGAAGAAAAAGACGATAGATCTGTAGAAGAACAGGTGGCAGATCAATTTTTTCAAGACGGATTTGCATTTGGTGAAAACAGGCGTAATGGTTATAATGAAGAAGAAAAAGAGGAAAAAGAAGAAGGTCCGCAAAAACTTTATGGGGCGCGTATCCCATGGAATTTACGAATAGGATACTCTATGAATTATAACAATTCAAACAGACAGAATGAAGTTACCAATAATGCGTTACAATTTAGCGGAGATGTTTCTCTTGCAACTCGTTGGAAGGTACGTTTTTCTTCAAGTTATGACTTCGTTAGAAAAGGATTCGGGTTTACCAATCTAGGTTTTCAAAGAGACCTCAATACTTGGAACATGAGTTTTGATTGGCAACCTTTTAGACAAGGAGGTACCTGGTATTTCTTTATAGGAATCAAGGGTAGTATATTAAAAGATGTTAAATGGGAAAAACGTCGTGATCCTGATCG
Organism: Ascidiimonas meishanensis; assembly: GCF_037782385.1. Taxonomy (NCBI): domain Bacteria; kingdom Pseudomonadati; phylum Bacteroidota; class Flavobacteriia; order Flavobacteriales; family Flavobacteriaceae; genus Ascidiimonas; species Ascidiimonas meishanensis. The sequence continues at coordinate 70,931 of NZ_JBBEXD010000009.1, read as the reverse complement.
TAGACTATAAATCTTTAAAAAAATAATAAAACTTATGAAAAAAATAATTAAAACAGACAAGGCTCCTGCTCCTTTAGGACCTTATAACCAGGCCGTATTAAGTGGAAACACTTTATATCTTTCTGGACAAATACCAATTGACCCTGCTACCAATAAACTTGTTGAAAGCACTATAGAAGAGGAAACAGAACAGGTAATGACCAACTTAAAGGAGGTCTTAGTAGCTGCTCAAATGGATTTTGAAAATGTAGTGAAAACTTCTATCTTTTTAAGCGATATGAATAATTTCGCAAAAGTTAATGCCATTTATGGGAAGTATTTTAATGATGATACGGCTCCGGCTAGAGAAACGGTTGAAGTAGCAAATCTTCCTAAATACGTACGTGTTGAAATTTCCATGATTGCCATAAAGTAAAAAAGCCGCCTCAGTACTGAGGCAGCTTTTTTTGTATATTATTTATTTGGAATTTAAGCGAAAATGGATTGGTGGTATTTAACAAGTCCGTCGATTGGTCTTCTTAAAATATTACCTACTTTAATTCCATTTTCTTCCATTATCATTTTAAGCTCATCTTGTAAATAATAAGCAATACTTCCTACAAAGTGAACAAAGACTCCAGTTTTTGCTTGTTCAAACTGAGTGATACTATTATCAATAAAAAGTTGCATACCCTTCCGAATTAGCTTCTGGCAATACTCTTCATTTTTATTTTGAATGACAAACTTTGCAAAAGTAGCCAAGTAGGTATTTGGATTTGGTTGTTTGTATAAATGGTTTTTAATTACATCTGCCTCAAGATCATATTCCTGCTCAAACTTTGCTGTTAATTTTGGAGGAATTTTATGATAATAATAATCTCTAAGTAATTGCCTTCCAAAATAGTTCCCGCTGCAGTCATCCATCAAAATATAGCCTAGTGAACTTACTTTCTGAAATAACTCTCTACCGTCAAAATAGCTGCAATTAGAACCGGTTCCTAAAATACAAACAATGGCATGTTCTTTAGCTTCTACTGTGGCATAAACAGCCGCATAAGTATCTTCTTTAACAGAGATTTTAGCATTTTTAAAATAATCATGAAATATATCTTTCAGATAACTTTGCATTCTTACGGTACCGCAACCAGCTCCATAAAAGAAAAGTTGGGTTACTTCTTTGCTGTGTTTAGACAACTCAAAGTTATTTGCAAGTCGTTCTATGATTATTTCCCGTGTTAAGACCTCAGGACTTAGACCTAAGGTCTGGGTCATAAACAATTGATTTCCGTTATCATCCAGAGCAATCCAATCAGATTTTGTGGCGCCACTATCTACTATTAAAATCATACGCTGTTCTTAAATTAACAAAAACTTCCCTTTTGAAACAAATTATGTATTGTTTTACAGAGAGTTAATATGTTCTGCAAGGTCTATCAGTTTGTTTGAGTAACCAGCCTCATTATCATACCATGATATAACTTTAAAGAACTTAGAGTTTAACTCCATCCCAGCGCCTGCATCAAAAATACTTGTTCTTGCATCACCTATAAAGTCTTGAGATACAACTGGTTCATCTGTATACCCTAGAATACCTTTAAGACTTCCTTCTGAGGCATCTTTCATCACCTTTTTAATTTCTTCATAAGAAGTTTCTTTTTCAAGTCTCACAGTAAGATCTACCACAGAAACATCTGCTGTAGGAACTCTAAAAGCCATACCAGTTAATTTCCCTAATAAATCTGGTATTACTTTAGTCACTGCTTTAGCTGCACCTGTTGATGCAGGAATAATATTCAACATAGCACTTCTACCTCCTCTGTAATCTTTTCTAGAAGGACCATCTACTGTAAGTTGAGTAGCGGTGGTTGCATGAACGGTGGTCATTAGACCTTCTTCAATTCCAAAAGTATCATTTAACACTTTCGCCAAAGGTGCAAGACAGTTTGTAGTACATGATGCATTAGACACTATACGATCTGAAGCTTTTGCTTCGTGATGGTTTACTCCCATTACAAACATAGGTGCATCTTTAGATGGAGCAGAAATAACTACCTTTTTTGCACCAGCGTCTAAGTGATATTGTGCTGTATCTAATGTAGTAAAGATACCGGTACATTCAGCCACTATATCGGCACCTACTTCATCCCATTTTAGATTTTTAGGATCTCTTTCTGCGGTAATTCTAATTGTTTTACCATCAACTACCAAATGACCATCTTTTACTTCTATGTCTCCGTCAAATTTTCCATGAACAGAATCATACTCTAATAAATAGGCAAGATGCTCTACGTCTAGTAAGTCATTAATCCCTACAATTTCTACATTTTCTCGTTTTACGGTTGCTCTAAACACCAATCTACCAATTCTACCAAAACCGTTAATACCAATTTTTAATGTTGACATTTTAAATTTATTTAGTTTACTTTTTGTTATTCTTTGTTTTAAATAGTCATTATATCTGATACTCTCAAGAGTTCCAAATCAATTTTAGAATGACCTTTTATAGCTTTATCTAAGGGAGTTAATTGCATTTTATTATCAATAACTCCAACCATATATTTTGTTTTTCCTTCTAAAAGGCTCTCTACTGCTTTTACACCCATTCTACTGGCAAGTACCCGATCAAAACAAGAAGGTGCTCCACCGCGTTGCATATGTCCTAAAACAGAAACTCTCACATCATAAATTGGCAAATTCTCTTCTACGTATTCCTTAAGTTCAAATACATTTTTGCCTATTTTATCGCCTTCTGCTACCACTACCAAACTAGAAGATTTTCCTGTTTTTTTACTTCTATCTAAGGACTCAATTAATCTATCTAATCCCAGATCTTCTTCTGGAATTAAAATCTCTTCTGCTCCAGCTCCTACTCCAGTGTTTAGAGCAATATGCCCCACGTCTCGTCCCATTACTTCAACAAAGAATAGTCTATCATGAGAACTCGCAGTATCTCTAATTTTATCGATAGCTTCCACTACGGTATTCAATGCCGTATCAAAACCCAATGTAAAATTAGTGCCATAAATATCATTATCAATGGTTCCTGGAATGCCCATTACCGGAAAATCATATTCATTGCTAAAAATCATTGCTCCGGTGAAACTACCATCTCCTCCAATAACTACAAAGGCATCTACGCTAGCTTTTTTTAAGCTTTCATAAGCTTTTTGTCTTCCTTCCTTGGATCTAAAATCTTCACAACGTGCAGATTTTAAAATCGTACCACCTTTATTAATGATATTATTAACACTTCGAGCGTTCATTTCTACGAAATCTCCTTCTATCATGCCTTGATAACCACGATAGATGGCGACACACTCTTTTTCATAATAAGCACATGTTCTTACAACAGACCTAATTGCAGCATTCATACCGGGTGAATCGCCTCCTGATGTCAGTACCCCGATTTTCTTTATGCTTTTTGACATAAAAAATTAATTTAAGGGGTAAAACTACCAAACTTATTTTAATTTTCTATTATTGTATTCTCTAATTTTACGATGTTCAAAAATTTCAAACGTTTTAGTTAATAAAATTTGATTTATGCAACTAACCTTATTAGATTATGGATTAATTGTTGGCTTTTTTATTATTTCATTAATAATTGGATTATTTGCTTCAAGAACTTCTGGGAAAGATGCAAAATCATTTTTCCTGTCTGGAAGAAATATGCCATGGTGGTTATTAGGTGTATCTATGGTTGCAACTACGTTTGCCGCAGACACCCCAAACTTGGTTGCCGGAATTGTTAGACAAGATGGTGTATATGGTAACTGGGTATGGTGGAGTTTTCTACTAACGGGTATGCTTACTGTATTTTTTTATGCAAAATTATGGCGTAAAAGCGGTATTAATACAGATCTCGAATTTTATGAATTAAGGTATTCAGGAAAATCTGCTGCTTTTTTACGAGGCTTTAGAGCGGTATATTTGGGTTTGTTTTTTAATATTGTCATTATGGCTAATGTGTGTCTTGCGGCAATTAAAATTGGCCATGTAATGTTTGGATATACTGAATGGCAAACGCTATTAATAGCGTCAATTGTAACCGTGTTTTATTCTATGCTCGGGGGGCTTAAAGGAGTTTTACTAACTGATTTTGTTCAATTTATAATTGCTATGATAGGTAGTGTATGGGCAGCTATTTATATTGTAAATCTACCTCAAATTGGAGGCGTTGATATATTGCTTACAAATCCTTTAGTGGCTTCAAAAACTAGTATGTTTCCTGATTTCACAAACCCTGAGATAGTGATTCCTATATTACTTGTACCGCTTGCTGTTCAATGGTGGAGCGTTTGGTATCCTGGATCTGAGCCCGGTGGAGGTGGTTATATAGCGCAGCGGATGCTAGCGGCTAAAAATGAAAAACATGCCACTTGGGCCGTCTTATTTTTTAATGTAGCGCATTACGCCATTCGCCCATGGCCATGGATTATTATTGGACTTGCTTCTTTGGTAATTTATCCAAATCTTGAGGCTTTACAGGCTGCTTTTCCTAATTTGAATAGTAATTTTGTAAAAAATGATCTTTCTTATCCTGCTATGCTTACTTTACTTCCAGCTGGACTACTTGGGCTGGTAGTGACCTCTCTTGTAGCTGCATTTATGAGTACCATATCTACACATCTTAATTGGGGAAGTTCTTATATTGTAAATGATCTCTACAAACGTTTTATAAGACCTGAAGCCAAAGAAAAAGAATTGGTTATGACAGGTCGTATTTCTACCTTTCTTATGATGATTTTTGCAGCTTTGCTTTCTACCATTTTGGAAGAAGCAAAAGAAGCATTTGATTTGATGTTGCAAATTGGCGCCGGTACTGGCTTACTTTTTATTCTGAGATGGTTTTGGAAACGAATTAATCCGTATAGTGAAATTGCTGCAATGGTTATTTCCTTTATCATAGCCTTCGTATTTTTTGTAGATGGCAAACAAGAAAATCCTTTTTTTGAGATAGAGGGCTATTGGAAACTCATCATTGGGGTGGTAATTACAACTTTGGGATGGGTTTTTGTAACCTTAGTAACTCCAGAAACGGATTCAAACACCATGAAATCTTTTGATCACCTTATTTTTGGTGATGCATCTAAATTTAAAGGATTTAAATACAAAATTATATGCTTCCTTGCGGGTGTTGTAGGAATTTATGGGGCGCTTCTTGGTACTGGATATTTTATTTATGGAAATTATACTCTTGCATTTTCCCTATTTTTTATGGTCATTATTTCAGCAGTATTAATTATAAAACTTTGGAAAAAAATGAATTAATCCTCACGCTTTTCTTTATTTTTTGAAGAAAAATTTAAAATCCCCTCTCCTACCACGGGTGTTTTATTTTGTGCGTTTTTTTCTTTATTTTGAGTTACCTCATTATCTTCCTTTTTTTTCTTAAAGATTTTATCCCACAATTCCTTAAATGTATTGAAGTCTACCTGATATGAAAGTCCTACACCTTGAGTATATCCCAAACGGTCATTAAGAAACTGTTGAATCTCATTTTGCTTATTAAAAATTTTAGCACTTAAGGTTCCTTCTTCATTTAATAATATTTGCACTTCTACATCTCCGGCAACTACAGATTGAGTAACACCTCCCACTGGAACACCTATTTCTCCATTGATTAGAATTCTATCACTTATTTGAGTAGATACAGTAACCCCTATTCTATCACCATTATTCACACCTAATGGATTCCGTTCACCGACATCATACGAAAATCCAAAATCAAATTTCCCATCATTACTCCCAAAAATATCGTTGATGAAACTGGAAGCAAAACCCGCAATATTACCTGCCAATGCTTGCTGGCTAAGAGTCACCTCGTTGACAAAAGTGCCTTGTGAGAGCAAAGAAAACGCTTGTAATTCTCTTCTATTCTTATCTTCAAGGCGGTATTGCAATTCTGCAACGGTTACAGGATTTGTATTAGGGAAATCAATTTCAAAATCTATTTGAGGTTGTATAAGCTGCCCTTCAAGGTGAATAATTACATCTGTATCTATTTTGCGTGTAACAGAGTTATTGTCTAATAAAACGGCAGGGTTCGCTTTTGTTTTATAAACTGCCTGAATATTAACATTGGCATTCAAAGGGTCTCCATCCCAAGTAATAGTACCCCCAGGAAGTACTGAAAAATCTCTTTCAAATACACCTTTGTACTTGTATTTATAATCTCCTTTAAATGTGATAAAGTCACCCCACATATTAAATTTACCATTGGTGTTTATTTCTATAAGTAAGTTTCCTGCACCAGTTCCCGTGAGCATACTTCCTGATTTACGATCCAATACAATTTGAACTTCTGCCTCTGGGGTAACATCTAAATCAAATTCTAATTCAAGTCCCGAATATTCGCGTAATTTTCGCTGTTCTGCCTCTTCATCTGTTTCATTCTTATCTATAAAATTAATAAAAGACGTGTCGCCTATAGTAGCAACATCACTAATAGGGATTTTAAAGGAAGTACCGCGCATAGTTTCGGCTGTTACTGAAATAAACAAGGCATCAGTAGGACCTTTTATAGTTCCGATTCCATTAATAAAACCTGTACCATAATACAGTTCGTCTTCATCAAACTGAGTATTCAATACTAAAAAACGATTTCCATCAGTTTCTAACTTGAGATTTAAAAACCATTCTTCAAAATTAGTATGGGTAATTCCGCCATTAAAGCGAGCTTTGGTATTAAATACAGTATCTGTTAATTCAAAATTATTGAATTGAAATGTTTGTCCGTATAGTTCTACCTGTGCCAACTCATTAAAAGAAAGGTCAACATTTAAATATGGAATTTTTAGTCCAGCGTCATTAAGCATTAGCATCCCGTCAATTGATGGATTTTTAGCAGAACCCGTTATACGAGCCTTCCCGGTGACTAATCCGTGAATATTTGAAATTACATCTCCACCTAGTGGACTAAAAGGAGCTATATTTAAATTGTCTAAGCTCGCATTAAGGTCTAGAGTAGATTTCTTATCCCCAAATATTGCATCACCTTCTAAATTCAAAGTTGACACGCCATTATCTTTTAAAGAGGCATCAACGGTAAACTTAGAGAAGTCTTCATTTCCAATAATATCAAGATCTAAATCTCCCAATGTATAGCTATTTACCTCTAACTTTTTAACAAATAATCTGGAAGATGGAAAATAATTCCCTCCCTTTTGTAAAATATTTAAGTCTCCATTAACTACCCCTTTTAGATTTAAACTATCAATTTGCGGACTAATTTTGTCTAATGCGACATCTTTAAAATTGAGCTTAATATCCTTATAGGTTGAATCTATTAACTGTCCTTGTAAAAGAATTTGTTCTTCATTAAGGGTCATATCTATTTGACGAATAGAGATGCTATCTAAAGACCTGTTAAAAACTACTTTGTTCTTTGTGTTTCCATTTTCGTTGAGCAACCATTTATTTCCTTTAAAACCAACTTCTGACTTTTTTAGGCCAATAACGGATTTTTTTTCTTTGTTAAAAGTATGATAGAAGTTAAGATTATAAATATCTGTATACTCTTTTCCTCCTAAGAATTCTGTTCTAAAGAATAATGTATCCTGTATAGTTGCATTTATAAGATTAAAGTCTTTAATTTTATAAAAACCTACATCCATATTACTGACTTCAACATAGGTATTAAAAAGTGGATTTTTATTATCTATCTGTACTTTTATTTCATCAAAAATTTTACCAAAAGCATGAATATGGGGAGATTTAAAGTTTAATTTAAAATCACCATCATCTGCCACCATACTACCTCTTAAGGTGGTATTAGGGTCAAAAGCAACTTCTGGGAAAAATACATCTATAATTTTATTATAAATTTTAAAATTAAAATTCATATACTGACCAGCTGTAACTTCATAAGGACTATAATTCGTATAAATACTTCCAATAGAATTCTCAACAAGCTTCCCTACTTCGCTTATTTTAAACTTTCCCTTAACTGTTCCTGTAATAATATCCGGAGAATTGATTTCTAGGATGCGTTCTTCTTTTTCAAATACTGAAGTAATCTTAAAATCATCAAAATAATACTCGTCATTTTGATTTTGATAGCTAGTTTTTAAAAATCCAATATCACCTACTGCATCGTCAATGGTATTAGCAGACATATTCATGTAGATGTTTCCTTTAAATATGGAGATACTATCTGTTTTAATTAAATTAAGCTTTTTAAGATCTGCATATTTAACTGATGCTATAAAATTGAATTGATTTTTTTCACTTGACAAGTCTGCAAGGCCTTTAAAAGTAAATTTAGCATTTGAATCTTTTGAAACCATACTCCCGTCAAACAGTTGATCTTTAAGTACCCCAGAAACATCTATATCTTTATAGTCATAATTGTTATAATGCAGCTTAAATACCTTACCAATAACTTCAGTATTAAGATTTTCCTTTGTAAATCCTTTTCCATTTACATCAAAATCAAAAGAAACTTGCCCAAGAGAAGGGTCGTCTATAAATGCACCTAAATCAAACTCAATTAAGGAGATAAAACCTTCATAGGAAGCATTATCAATGTCTTCAATGCTGGTAAGCTTCATATCAGAATAACTACTTCCCAAGTCTGTAAATAAATTTACTCTAGCATCAATAAAACTTTCCGTTATAACAGAATTTCCACGAATGGTGAACTGCCCAAACTTTTCAAAAGATGAAGGAAGTGTATTTCCCAAAATATCTGGCAGCAAAGATTTTAATTGATTGTAACTTGAAGATATATTTTCTATCCCTGCATCAAGACGAAAAGGTTGTGTTGAAGTAAAAATATTTTTGAAATTAAAATCTCCACGAATAATTGAATTACCAGATTCAAGAATCATTCCTTGAGCTTCAAAGTCATTTAATACCCCATTGATATCCGTTGAAAATGTAATCAGTTTACCTTGTCCGAATTCATTGTAAAAAGTATTTACTTCATCTAGTGCTACTTCGGAATCATTAAAAATGGCTTCTATTTTAACTTTATTAAGAAAATCGCCAAAATCCTTCCTATCATACCTAAATACAATTTCGCCGCTAATGTCTGAGTTTTTGGTTAACAAGTTAAATTCTTCAAATCGCATCTCATTAAGTGAATAATGAAATTCTGTTTGTAATTTTTCTACATTGACACCTCTTCCCGTATGAAAAGCAAGTTTTTCTATTTTAGCATCTACGTTAGGACCAATAATCGCAAAATCATCTACTTTGGCATTCATTTCATTAAATAGAAGCAAGTTGGATTTTTCTTCATTTAAATCTATCAACCAAAATTTACTATTGGTGATATCTATACCTTTCGCAGTAAGCCTAAAATTAGATGTAGAGGTGGTATCTGGGGTACCTTCAAGTTTTGCAACAAATACGTCTAAATTCGTGTCATTTTCTCCTTCATAGGTTTTGAGCTTCATTGTCAAACCTTCAATTGAAATATTTCCAAAATTCAAATTTGAATTTACCGCATTTCTTACACTTAATAAAGAGGTGGTCAATTTATCTACATAAAATAATGTATCTTGCTTGTAGTCTTCAATATACACTCCTTTTAACCCTACTCTACCTAGAAAAGAAAGATCTACTTTATCTATTTGAATACTTGTAGCAAATTCTTCATTTAAAGATTTGGTAACTCTTTTGGCTATATTATTTTGAACTGCGGGAATGGATAAAATTATCACCAATATTAATAGAATAAATAATACTGCGACAATTAAACGGACAAGTATTTTTCTAAATTTTTTGATAGTGCTAATTAGTTATACTTTTGTATTGCAATTTTTATTCCAAATACAATCATGGATACTCCTGATGTTTATATTTTAGGTATTGAATCATCCTGCGATGATACTTCTGCCGCTGTATTGCACAACGGAAAAATGTGTTCTAATGTTGTTGCTAGCCAAAAAATACATGAAGCGTATGGTGGTGTTGTTCCAGAACTTGCGTCTAGGGCTCACCAACAAAATATTGTTCCAGTAGTTCATCAGGCTTTGGTTATGGCAAATATCGACAAAAAACAATTATCCGCCATAGCTTTTACGAGAGGGCCAGGTCTAATGGGATCTTTATTAGTTGGAACCTCTTTTGCTAAGTCTTTGGCCATGGGATTAAACATTCCGCTAATAGAAGTAAATCACATGCAGGCGCATATACTGGCCCATTTTATAGTAAAAAAAGAGGGACATTATCCTAAGTTTCCATTTTTGGCAATGACGATAAGTGGCGGACATACACAAATAGTTAAAGTAACCAACTATTTTGAGATGGAAGTTATAGGGCAAACCATAGATGATGCCGTTGGAGAAGCTTTTGACAAGAGTGCTAAAATTCTAGGGTTGCAGTACCCTGGCGGGCCACTTATTGACAAATTTGCTCAACAAGGAAATGCAACTGCCTTTAAATTTACAAAACCGCGAGTTGATGGTCTTAACTTTAGCTTTAGTGGTTTAAAAACAGGTATTCTCTACTTTATTCAAAAAGAAGTAGCTTCCAATCCCCATTTTATAGAACAAAACCTACATGACATTTGTGCTTCTATACAATACACCATTGTAGAAATTTTGATGGATAAATTAAAGAAAGCAGTAAAACAAACCGGAATAAAATCTATCGCTATTGGGGGAGGAGTTTCTGCAAATTCAGGCATAAGAAATGCACTGAAAAGTGCGGAACATGCCTTAGGATGGAATACTTTTATACCAGATTTTGAATTCTGTACAGACAATGCAGCTATGATTGCTATGGTAGGCCATCTAAAATATGCACAAAAAGATTTCACTGATACGCAAGTAAATGTTAAAGCCAGATACGCAATTTAATGGACTATAATCAAGACTTGGTAGAAAAAGTAAGATCTGTTTTAAAACAACTACCAGAAAATTTTATCGAAAAAGAAATGTTTGGAGGTATTAGTTTTATGTTTGAAGGTTTTATGACTCTGGGGGTGCTAAACAATGATATTATAGTAAGAGTATTAAGTAATAAAATGGAAACTCTTCTTTTATCTCCTTACGTAAGACCTATGAATTATTCTGGAAAAATATTAAGTGAATATATTTACGTTTCCAAAGATGGCTGTAAAACAGATAAGGAGTTACTAAAATGGATATCTTTGGGGTTAGAACATGCTAAATCTCGCTTGTAATGCAATTATTTTATCATTCTAATATCTCAGAAAATGATCAGTTTTTTTCTTTTGAAAAGGAAGAAAGTAGACATTTATCAAAAGTTTTGAGGAAAAACATTGGAGATGAAATCCACGTAACCAACGGAAAAGGAATGATTTTTAAAGGATTAATTGAAGAAATCAGCAGCAAAAATTGTCTTGTAAGAATTACTGGTGAAGTTAAAAAGTTTTCTCGCAGATATTACCTTCATATGGTGGTAGCACCTACCAAAATGAATGATAGATATGAGTGGTTTTTAGAAAAGGCTACTGAAATAGGTGTTGATGAAATTACGCCTATTTTTTGCGAACGCTCTGAGCGCAAGTCAATAAAAAAAGAACGCTTTGAAAAAGTTCTAATTTCTGCCATGAAACAATCGCTCAGGTCTTATTTACCTAAACTAAATGATCCTATAAGCTTAAAGGAGTTCTTAGAAAAAAAACACGAAGGTCAATTGTTTATTGCCCATTGCGAACCCGGAGATAAATACCATTTAAAGCGTAGATTGCAACCAGATAATCCTGTAACTATTTTGATTGGCCCGGAAGGAGATTTTACTCCAGAAGAAATTGAAAGAGCAGCCCATCGTAATTTTTATCCAATCACCCTTGGTAAAGAACGCTTAAGAACGGAAACAGCCGCTATTGTAGCTTGTACGGCTACTGCATTTTGTAATTTATAAGCTTTGTTGCTTTCCGTATACTATAGTTGAATTTTTATCTTCTAGTAAAACTAAAACTATCACACGCAATTGATCAGATGGCTCTACAATAGCGGGAATTGCCAGTATGTTGGTTGTTTGATCAGAATCTAAGCTAATTTTTTTTTCTGCAACTACCATATTACTATTGCGTAAGTTCAGGTCTTTATTCTCCCCTCTCTTAATAGGGGTAACTCTATCTTCAATCACCAATAAACAACTTAATTTGACAGCATTTTCTTTATACAGAGTTTTAATGGTTAAAGTCAATAGGTTTTCTTCTTGCTATAATTGTTCAAACGCTTACTTAATAGGAGTTGCGTACCGTCTGGAACCAACAAAACCTTTAATACCATTCACGACAATTTGTGGGGTGTACAATGAAGTCTCTTTAAGTTTATAGGCGTACCAACGTTGTTTTTCAATAAATGCTTCATGGCTAAATGGATCTTTCCATCCAATACGATTCTAATAATCCACATGATATGAATTGGCTATCACTTCTTGATCTCCGTATGCATTATTCACTTCTGATAGCAATCTATCTGCTGGAAGACAACTGGAACAACCTTGGGAGGTAAACAATTCAGGTACAATTAGTCGTTGATTTTGTATGGGCTTAACGAGAAAATATGAGCCTACTATTATAAAAACCAGACTAAATAAAATAAGGTGCTTCATAATTATATTGCTTATTTTTGAATACTATATATGAGTTCGAAAAATATGAGCAGGCTAACTAGATTTAACATAATATTGTGCTTTGTATGTATATCAGCAATACTGCAAGCACAGGAAATCGCAGTACTTAAATATGGTGGTGGTGGAGATTGGTATTCAAACCCAACCGCTTTGCCAAACCTTATCAAATTCTGTAATCAAAACCTACGAACCGCTATAAAGGAAAGACCTCAAACCGTAGAAGCGGGAAGTGTTGATGTTTTTCAATTCCCATTTATTCATATGACCGGGCATGGTAATGTATTTTTCACGGAGCAGGAAGCAAAAAACCTTCGTAAATATCTGCTTGCTGGAGGTTTTCTTCATATTGATGATAATTATGGAATGGAGCCCTATTTGCAAAAAGAACTTAAAAAAGTTTTTCCAGATAAACAGCTAACAGAACTTCCTGCAAGTCATCCTGTTTTTAATCAACAGTATCCTTTTCCTCAAGGGCTTCCTAAAATTCATGAACATGATGGAAAACGTCCCCAAGCATTTGGGTTGTTTGAAGAAAACCGTTTGATGCTGCTTTTTACCTTTGAAAGCGACCTTGGTGATGGCTGGGAAAATCAAGAAGTTCATAACGATCCTGAAGAGAAAAGACTTCAGGCTTTACAAATGGGAGCCAATATCATTCAGTATGCATTTGAAAATTAATTCTAAAAAGTTTGTCAAACTATGAATTCAAAAATTATTGCTAATGGAATTCTTAGAGCTGTTGCAATTTTAACCGGAATTGCACTATTAATAGTCTTTCTTTATAAAATTGGCATTGTATTAACTTATATCGCCATCGCTTTTGTAGTTTCTCTTATAGGAAGACCTATGGTGCTTTTTCTTAGGCGAAGAATTAAATTTTCAAATACGCTTGCAGTTGTTTTTACAATGATTCTCATGGTTGCTTTGCTCTTAGGAGTTATTTCACTTTTTATTCCTTTAGTTATTGAACAAGGAGAAAATTTATCCTTATTAGATATAGATGCGCTACAAATTAATATCAAAAATCTATATTATGAAATTTCAGACTATTTTAATATAACTCAAAAAGATATTGAAGCAGAAATTAAGGATACCATTAAAGAAGCCGGATGGTTTGGTAACATAGATTTTTCTGCAATACCAGACTTTCTAAATTCTATTGTTGCCTTTCTTGGAAACTTTAGTGCTGGTTTATTTTCAGTACTATTTATTTCTTTTTTCTTTCTTAAAGACAGTCGCCTTTTTATGGATGGTATAAAAATTTTTATTCCAGACTCTAAAGAAAATCAGCTGTCTGCTTCTTTTGATAAGATAAAGGATTTATTGTCTAGGTATTTCCTTGGATTGATCATTCAAATCTTAATTTTATTTGTTATTTACACCACAGTTTTACTGATTGTAGGCATTGAAAATGCGATAGTGATTGCTTTTCTCTGCGCTTTGCTAAATATCATCCCCTACATAGGTCCTTTAATTGGAGGAGCATTAATGATTTTACTTGTCATGACCAGTAATCTAGGAGCAGATTTTAGTACTTTTATTCTGCCAAAAACGCTTTATGTATTTCTTGGATTTGTAATTGGTCAGTTAATTGATAACTTCTTTAGCCAACCTTTTATTTTTTCAAATAGTGTAAAATCACATCCCTTGGAAATTTTTCTAATCATTATTATTGCAGGTATTCTTTTTGGCGTTGTAGGAATGATTATTGCTGTGCCGGGATACACAGTAGTAAAAGTGATTCTAAAAGAGTTTATCTCAGACAATAAAATTGTAAGGTCATTGACCCGAAGGCTTTAATGGTTTTAAATTGAAAAGTATACTTCTACAGCCAGAGATTCAAGACTATATTCAACATCATTTGGATACAGATCCAGATACTCTTGTGTTTAAAAAATCACCATTTCCTGAGGTTTCAATGCCACAACTGATTCAGCAAATAAAAGCAAAACAAAAAATAAAAAAGAAGTTGCCTACCTGGTTTGGCACTTCAAAAATTTATTATCCTGAAAAAATTTCATTAGAACAAACTTCATCAGAGAAAACAGCTACCTATAAAGCTTCTTTGATGAGCGGAAAATCTGTTATAGATCTTACAGGAGGTTTTGGTGTAGACTGCTTTTCTTTTGCTAAAAAATTTGAGCGTGTTACACATCTTGAAATAAACAAATCGCTCTCAGAAATTGCAGCCTCCAATTTTAAGCAACTAGGATTAACGAATATAGCTTGCGAAGCTACAGAAGCTATTTCATTTTTAAAAAGAACGACAGAACGTTATGACTGGATCTATGCAGATCCCTCCCGAAGGGATCACCAAAAAGGTAAAGTCTTTCTGTTGTCCGATTGTACTCCAGATATTCCTAAAAACCTTTCTTGGATTTGGAATAAAACCAATCAATTATTTTTAAAAACTGCTCCCCTATTAGATATTCAACAAGGAATAAATGAACTCCAAAATGTAAAAGAAGTGCATGTGGTAGCACTTAAGAATGAAGTGAAAGAATTAAACTGGATATTAAAAAAAGCATATGAGGGCCCCATTCTAATTACTTGTATTAATCTTGATAGTAAGAGTAAACTTCCATTTTCTTTTGAATATCATACTGAAAAAGATATGGATATCGCTTTTTCGAATCCGCTATCATATCTTTATGAACCTAATGCAGCCATTCTAAAAGCGGGCGCTTTTAAAACTATTGCCCATCAATATAACATAGCGAAAATAGCCAGACATTCTCATTTATATACCTCTATGAAAAACATAGCTTTTCCTGGGCGATCCTTTTTAATTAAAGAAGTACTTCCATTTCAAAAAAAAAGTATCAAAAAACGCTTAGCTAAGGTAAAGGCACACATAACTACACGTAATTTCCCATGGTCGGTAGCCAAACTGCGTAAAGAGTTCCAGATTCACGATGGTGGAGATCTTTTTATTTTTTTTACTACCAATCTAGAAGACAATTACATAGCTATTATTTGCAAAAAAACTATTTAATCTTTCAGGAGTTTTTAGCTTTTGATTGTTTTATTAGAACAAACACCTCTTAAAAACAATTAAAATGAAACTAATGAACAAGAATTTTTGGAACCTACTAGCACTAATAACCCTACTTTTCTCAATGAGTTGCTCTAATACTTCAAATGACGACATCAGCAGTGAAAGAGGTCGGTTGAATTTGGCAGCAAATGTAATTTACACAGATACCAATGCAGCAAGTATTAATAACAGATCTTTTAATGGTGAGGTAATCTTGTCTGAATTTAAAGTTAATCTTTCGGAAATTGAATTTGAAGTAGATGATGAATACTATGATAATTCTGATCATAAAAGTTCTGATGATGATTGGGATAATGATGGTAGCTATGATTCTGAGGATGACATAGAATTGGAAGGGCCTTTTGAATTAGACCTTTTAAGTGAACAGGTTACTTTTGCTCAGATAAGCTTGCCAAATGCAACTTACGAGGAAATTGAATTTGAATTTGATAAAAATGAAAATCCTTCAAGCGACCTATTCAATAAAACTGTACTGATTAAAGGTACTATTGGTGGAACTCCTTTTGAGTTTTGGACAGCATTTGAAGAAGAATTTGAATTGGATTATGAAGATGCAAGTAAAAATATTGTGGTGGATAGTAATTCCAGTACTATAGTAATCACATTTAATTTAGACCTACTTTTATCGGTAATTGATTTTTCAACTGCTGTAGATGGAAATCAAGACGGACTCATTGAGATTTACAACAACGATCCAGATAATAATGATGCCTTAGCAGACCAGATTAAAAATAAGCTCAAGGATTATATTGATCTTCTTGACGACTAACACCCATATACTATATACGAAGACAAGGAGCTCCTAAATTGGGAGCTCTTTTATTTTAAAGTCTCGCAATCCCATTTAAAATTAGCCACAGAATAATTAGAAGCGGCACTTAAATTATAATGCCACCACTCTGTCCTAATTGACCAAAAACCATATTTCTCCATCGTTTCTTTTAATAAAAGACGATTCTTTAAAATAGTTTCTGGATAATCTCTATAATCGTGATGTGCTTTTCTTCCGAAAAAATCAAAACCCGTACCCATATCCAATTCATTTCCTTCCATATCTACCAGCGTAATATCAACTGCTCCTCCTTTATTATGAATAGAGCCTTTTTCTGGATTGGCAACATATTGCGGATTTGGCACTAATTCCCACATTTTCCATTGTACAGAATTAGGGCGATAACAATCAAAAAACTTAATTCGGTATCCCTTCTTTAAAAGATCATTGTTAGCCGCAATCAAAGCTTTTGCAGTAACTGCTCTTGTATAACATTTTGCACATTCATAAACCGCTGCACTCAAAAAATTATCATCTGTAGCATACTTAAGATCATACTCAAAATCTTTGCTGTAATCTTTTAAATTAACAAAAATCGTATCGTTTAGTTCGCTCAAATTTAACAATACAGGAGCTTCCATACGAAGTATACCCTTATTTACAATAACTGAATCTTTGATTTCTATAGTGCCTTTGGTAGATGCATTTCTTACCGAATAGGAATCTGGATCTCTGCACCACTTGCAAGATATAATACACAGCATCAAGAGAATTAATAACAGATTCAGTAGTCTCATTAGCTAAAGTTACAAAATATTGCAGGTTTACGGTTAATTAAACTTCCAGATCAAAGAAGATTCTTTAATAATTGTGAATAGAAATTATTTTGTCCTTTAACCTGTCTTCAATCAAATACATTAATTTTCTGACTGTTTTTTTTAATAAATAATCCAATTACTTGAAATTTGCGGCAAACGTTCTGTACTTAAGTACTGCAACAAAGACAACGCCTCCAAGAGCGTTCCCAATTAATGCAGTAATCTGAAAGGAAAAATACGCACCAAATGAAATCTCTTCAGAAATTAGTAATCCGGCAAAAACCTCTATGTTGCCAACAATACTATGATGGAGACCTGCTAATCCTATAATAGTTGTAATAATATAAATAATGGTAATTTTACTTATGGTATCATCTGCCGAAGTTATTAACCAAGATAATAAGCCCATAAGCCATCCTGCAAGCACAGAACTGCCTAAAATAATGGGCATGCTATAATGAGAAACATGCTTTGCAATAGCTATAATACTCTCATTAGATATAACGGATAAGCTAGTACCTACCCATACTACTAATAATGCAATAATATAACCTCCAATTAAGTTACCAAGAATTACCAATCCCCACAAACCAGCCAGTTCTTTAAGAGAGCGTTTTTTATGCAACACGGGAAGCGCAAGAAGTGAGGTTTGCTCTGTAAACAAAATAGATCTTCCTAAAACCACTAGAATAAACCCTACGGGATAGGCAAAAGCGCCAATATAAGATAAACTTTCATCTTGTACTTTTCCCTTAAAAAAAGTATATACAATGGCAATTAATAAAAAACTAAAGCCTATTTCAAGACCGGCAGAAAGTGAACTAAGAAAGACTCTGCCAGACTTTTTTTCATATGTTTCCATCCCTTCACAAAGCTGTTCAACCAGTATTTCCTCCTGAGTTTTAGAAGAAGATGCATGCTTTTCTAGATTGTCTACTTCCTTTTCTATTTCTGTTTTTTTGTTTGTCATTCTAATTTTTTGAAACCTTATGAAGCCAGTATAATCCAATTACGGCTGATAAAAAAGATCCTGTTAATATCCCTGTTTTCGCAATTTCCAATAAGGTTTCGTCCTTTAATGCCAGTTCTGCTATAAACAGAGACATGGTAAATCCAATACCAGCCATCATTGCTGCACCTGCTATACTTTTCCACCGCACACCTTCCGGCAGGATTCCTAATTTAAGCATTACGGCTCCTTTAGAAAACAGCAGAATACCTATTAATTTACCAATAAGCAAACCTATAATTATTCCTAAACTCACAGGGTGTAGTACAATGTTAAAATAATCAGAGGTAATCACAACTCCTGCATTGGCCAAAGCAAATAAGGGTAGAATAAAATAATTTACAAATGGTTTGATATTTTCTTCCACCCGTTGAAGAGGCGTAAGGGCACGCTTACTGTCTTTAATAGTATTTTGAATTAACTTTACCTGATTATGCGTCAGAAGCTTATCATCTGTAAAACATGTTTTTTCAAATTCATCTTGTCTTCTAGAAATTCTTTCAAGATAGGCACGCTCAGATAATTTAGTTCTTGCTGGAATGGTTAATGCTGCTAAAACACCTGCTAGAGTTGCATGAATCCCAGAGAGTAAGATTGCTATCCATAAGCCAAAAATACCCAGAATAAGATAAAACCACATATTACGCACTCCAAGTAGATTTCCTGAAAGCATCAATATAAAATATGCGCCACCTACTGCAAGACTTATAAGTTGAATATCTGTTGTGAGAAAAATAGCAATTACCAAAATAGCTCCTATATCATCAGCAGTGGCTAACGCCGTTAAGAATGTTTTTAATGAACTGGAAATTTTACTCCCCAAAAGTGAAATCAAGCCAATAGCGAAGGCAATATCTGTTGCCATAGGTATACCCCATCCACTTGCACCTTCACCCCCAATTGTAATTAAAACATAAATACCTGCTGGAACCAACATTCCTCCTATCGCAGCAGTAATGGGTAGTGCAGCTTTTTTAAGAGAAGATAATTCCCCATTCATAAATTCTCGCTTTACTTCCAATCCAACCATAAAGAAGAAGTAGGACATTAATCCATCATTAATCCAATGGTGCAAAGTTTCTGTGATTGCGAAATTTTCAAATCCAATTGTTAGTTTTTGATTCCAAAGCCAATGGTAACTATGCCCCCAAGGAGAATTAATCCAAATCATAGCCACAAGAACCATTACAAAAAGAGTAATTCCTAGAGCCGACTGACTTCCAAAAACCCCTTTTACCATATTCACAAATTTATCATTTGGAGTATGTTTCATTTAAAGCTAAATTTGAATGAATGGCAATTTAAGAAATTATAAAGAATAAAATGTGCCTTATCAAATATGGTAATATTAGTAACAGATTATAGCATGCGTTAATACTAATAGGGATTACGTTAAAACCTTTCAGAATTTAATTGCATCTTTATTTCTAATTCTAAAAAATTGATAGTATATGCCTTTATTAACCATTATTCTTAGCTTACTTGTACCGCCGTTGGCAGTTTTTTTAAAACACGGGCTTGGAGGAGCTTTTCTTATAAACTTACTTCTCACTATCTTGGGATGGCTTCCAGGAGTTATTCATGCCTTCTATGTAAATAGATAATTAGATAGTAAATAAATCCCCTAGAAAATTATGCAGAAAAAAAGTAATGCAAAAAATTCCTTAAGATATTATTTTTAACAGGCGTCTGAATAAATTTTAATGCATTTATGACCAAAAAAAAACTTAAAACATCAATTTCAATAGTCATAGAAACCATTAAGTCTTGGAATGCAGATAATCCTTGGCGATTGAGTGCGGTGGTCGCTTTTTATGCTGTTTTATCTTTGCCCGCTTTATTGATTATTCTCATTAATGTAGTGGGTATTATATGGGGAACAGAGGCTGTACAGGGCAAGTTAACCAATGAATTTTCACAGGTATTGGGAATGGATTCTGCTAAATCAATTCAAACCATGATTGCCAGTGCTGAAAAATCAAATCAAAGTTATATGGCCACCGTTGTTGGAATTGGTACTTTGATCTTTGGAGCTACAGGTGTTTTCTATCAATTAAAAATTTCTCTAAACGAGATTTGGAAAATAAATCCCATTCCTAGAACTCAAATTATTAAAATTATAACAGACAGAGTGATTAGTTTTGGATTTATTTTAGTTATTGGCTTTCTTTTATTAGTTAGTTTGGTGCTTACCGCAGCTATTTCCTTGCTAAACGACTTTATAAGAGAATTGTTTCCAGATATTGTCTTATATATTGGTTATACTTTAGACGCTGTAATTTCTATGGGGATTATTACAGTTCTGTTTGCACTTATATTCAAGTATCTCCCAGACGCAAAAATTCAATGGAAAACCGTTTGGCGAGGTGCTACTGTTACTGCTTTTTTATTTGTTGCTGGAAAATTTCTTCTAGGAATTTATTTTGGACAAGCTTCACCTGATTCTACTTATGGAGCAGCTGGATCTATTATACTTATTTTACTTTGGGTCTTTTACTCTTGTCTCATTCTATTATTAGGAGCTAAATTTACAGCGGTGTATGCAGAAAAATATGGATTGGGAATAAAACCGGCTTCTAATGCAGAACTTAAAAAAAGTCCTTAGTTTTAGAATCATCTTATAAAGCGTACTTACTATTAATCTAATGAGGCAACTTCTTTTGTAACCTACCGTATACATAAGTACCTGCTAATGCAGAAACAATAACTATTAGTATAGGTAAATACCCTGCTCCAACAAGTGTAAACATAGGACCGGGGCATGCACCCGCAAGTGCCCATCCTAAACCAAAAATAATGCCTCCATAAAGGTAGCGACTGAAACTTTTTTGCTTTGGAGCAAAGACTATCTTTTCTCCATAAAACGATTTAATCCCAAATCTTTTTATGACCTGAATTATTAAAATCCCCGTAATTAATGCAGATCCCATGATGCCATACATATGAAATGCTTTAAATTGAAACATCTCATAAATTCTAAACCATGAAGCTGCCTCAGATTTAAACATTATGATCCCAAACAAGATACCTATAATCAAATAAAAAATTGATCTCATAATTAGAATATTAAAGGGAATATTAAATGAATCATCACTAAGCCACCTATAAAAAAACCTATTACCGCCAATAAGGAAGGTAGTTGTAAATTACTGAGTCCCGAAATTGCATGACCCGATGTACAACCACCTGCATAACGAGCACCAAAACCTACTAAAAAGCCTCCAATAATTAATATTGCCAGACTTTTTACATTGGTAAATGCTTCCATACTAAAAAGAATTTCGGGGAGATACGCTTTACCTGCACTTGTAAACCCTTTTTGCTTTAAGTCTGAAACTACAGCCTCATTTATAATTACGGCTTCACTGGTAGTTAAAAATTGAATCGCTATGAAGCCTCCAATAATAGCTCCTAAAACTACAATCAGATTCCAACGTTGCGCTTTCCAGTCAAATCTAAAAAAATCAGTGGTTTTATCCGCACCGCAAATGGTACAAAGTGTTCTCAGATTAGAAGACATTCCAAAATTTTTACCCATTAGTAAAAGTAAAAACATGACAAATGCAATCAAAGGCCCTGAAACATACCAAGGCCAAGTTTCCATTATCCATTTCATGATTGTAAATTTTTGGATAAAAATAAGCAGCTTTTTTATTAGATGTACTAACTTTTGTTAACTAAGCCCAACTTTTAATTATCTAGGTAAAAATCTTCCTGTTTTTTTGATATAATTTTCATAATCATGGAACTTATTTCTAAGAAGCTGTTCTTCATATCTTACCTTAACATCAAATAGTAGTAACAATAGAAATCCTATGCCTATTTTATATATTGAACCAAGATAAATAGCTATGCCAAAAACGGTGAAAAGAATACCCGTATAAATAGGGTGACGGATATGAGAATACAATCCATTTTTAATAAGCTTACTACCCTTTTTGGGTGTAGGAAAAGGAGAAAGGTTGGTGTTCAACTGCAAGAGTGCAGTACTTAACACAAAAAAACCAGAAAAGGCAATCACCAACCCTAATGTATTAATGATCCCCAAGTCTTCTACTTTAAATACTTTAAAATCTAAAAAGTAAAATACAAAAAACAATACTTGCAGCGCAACCAATGCTAAATCTCTCTTCTTAAGTTTCATAAGCCAAATATTAATAAAAACGAAAACTGTCTTTAAATATTTTATAATTTAAAAACTATTATTAGGTAACTAGCGTAACTCAACAAAAGACGCTAACAAAAATAAATACTAGCTTGATAACTCCTAAGAGCTTAAAAGAGCCTGTTTTAAATAAAAAAATAATTTAACCCAAGTGTTTTCTATTCATACAGTTTATATAAAAAACTTACAATGTGGTTGGGCAAATATAATCGGTAACAGTGATTCCCGCTTCTTTGATTGCCTTAAACCCTCCAGCTACATCTTTTAAATTATGAATACCTCTACTTTTCAAAATAGATGCTGCAATCATAGAGCGGTATCCTCCTGCACAGTGGATGAAGAAACTATCAGCATCGGGATAATCGCCTAAATACTCATTAATAAAGTCCAGAGGAGTATTTTGAGCATTTTCCATATGTTCAGAAATATACTCACCTTCTTTTCGTACATCAAAAACTGGTGTTTGATTATTCTTTTTAAGGATTGCTTTCAATTCTTCTGCAGCAACAGAAGTCACCGTATCGTATTCTTTTGATGCCTTTTTCCAAGCTTCAAATCCACCATCCAAATAACCTAATGTATTATCAAAACCAACTCTTGATAATCGCGTAATGGTTTCTACTTCACTGCCTTGGGGCGTAACCAGTAAAATAGGTTGCTTTACATCTGCAATCAATGCTCCAACCCAAGGAGCAAAACTTCCTTCAAGTCCTATAAAAATAGATCTTGGTATATGGCCTTTGGCAAAATCATCTTGGTTTCTTACATCCAAAACTACCGCACCGGTTTCATTGGCGACTTGCTCAAATGCTTCTGGTGATAACGCTTTGGTACCACGATCTAAAACCTCATCTATATCTTCGTAACCCTCTTTATTCATCTTGACATTAAGCGGAAAATATTGAGGGGGTGGTAATAAACCAGAGGTTACTTCTTTTACAAATTCCTCCTTTGTCATATCTGCTCGAAGTGCGTAATTCATTTTCTTTTGGTTTCCCAAGGTATCCACCGTTTCTTTCATCATATTCTTTCCACAGGCAGACCCTGCACCATGCGCAGGATATACAATTACATCATCAGCCAAGGGCATTATTTTGTTTCTAAGGCTGTCAAAAAGGGTCTCAGCCAGTTGCTCCTGTGTCATGTCTGCTGCCTTTTGCGCAAGATCTGGTCTTCCCACATCCCCTAAAAACAAAGTGTCTCCACTAAAGATTGCATGATCTTTTCCATTTTCATCTTTAAGCAAATACGTAGTACTTTCCATGGTATGCCCAGGTGTATGTATTGCCTTTATGGTGATTGATCCAACTTTAAACTCTTCTCCATCACTAGCAATTATAGCGTCAAATGAAGGATTCGCTTGAGGCCCAAAAACAATAGGAGCATTGGACTCTCTAGACAAGGTGATATGCCCACTCACAAAATCAGCATGAAAATGAGTTTCAAAAATATATTTAATAGTTGCATTATCTTTTTTGGCTTTTTCAAGATAAGGTTTAACTTCTCTTAAAGGGTCTACAATTGCCACTTCACCATCGCTTTCTATATAATACGCTCCTTGAGAAAGACAGCCCGTGTATATTTGTTCTATTTTCATCTTTTCATCTTTGTTTTGGTTTGTAAAATTAAGACTCCATCTTCAATTAATTGGTAACCTTAGTTACAAATAAAAGAGTTTGTTAATCTTTAATTCTGTGATTGCTGTGATACTTTTTGCTGTATAGGACTATGAACAGATCTACCTTCAAAACTCTCTACAGCCTCAAAAGTCCTCACAAAAAGGTTTTCACTCCCTACAAGTTCAATTAATTCACTTCTAAAGATAATATCCCTAGTGGGGCCTATGGCGCCAGCAATCATAAATCTTATCCCCTGTTTTTTTAAATCTTGTATTAACTGTATGAGCATTAAAGTTGCACTGCTATCCATATAATTAATAGCTTCTGCATTTAAAACAATTGCTTTGAGTGATGGCCCCTTGAGAGCGATTTGCTTTCGCAACTCTTTTTTAAAATAATCTTTGTTGCCAAAGAACAATTGGGCATCAAATCTTACCACTAAAATATCTTCACGAATTTCAATATCTTCATTAAATCGATTGATATTTTTATAATAATCAGTTCCAGCTATTCTGCCAAGAACAGCAATATGAGGTTTAGAAGTTCTGTACACTAGTAGTAGAAGAGATAATAAAACACCTAACAAAATTCCCTCCTTGATTCCCAAAATCAGGGTGATTAGGAATGTACAAATAAGTAAAATAAACTCATCCTTTCTTTTTCTATAAAGACGTATAGGGTATTTTATATCTATTAATCCATATACCGCTACCATTATAATTGCTCCTAAAATAGCCTTTGGCAAATAGTAAAATAAAGGGGTTAAAAAAATAAGCGTAATCCCTACCAAAAAAGCACTTATTAAAGATGCAACTGCTGTATTGGCACCTGCATCATCATTCAAGGCTGTTCTTGAAAAACTTCCTGTAACTGGAAAGGATTGAAAAAAACCTCCAATTAAATTTGCGCTGCCTATAGCTCTTAATTCCTGATTTGCATCTATCTCTCCATCTCTGTGTTTATCATCTAATGCTTTGGCTACAGAGACTGCTTCTAAAAAACCTATCAAAGCAAGTGTTATTGCAATGGGGGTTAAACTATAAATAGTATCCAGACTAAACTTGGGTATTTTTAAGGAAGGGAGTCCTTCTGGAATACTTCCAACAATGGCTACCCCTATTTGATCCCATCTCATAAAATAAATAAGACATATACCTAATATAACCACCAGTAAAGAACCTGGAATCTTTTTGTGGATTTTCTTTAAAAGTAAAATAACCAGAATAGCAGCCACACCAATTAACAGTGTTTTTAAATGGGTTTGGTCTAACGCTATAAAAATTTCTTTCAATAATTGATGCAACTGGCTACTCCCTTTAATCTCTAACCCAAATACATGTTTTAACTGACTCAATCCAATAATAATAGCTGCTGCCGAGGTAAAACCACTAATCACAGGTTTTGATAAAAAATTTACCATAAAACCCATATTGATAAATCCTAAGCCAAGCTGAATTACACCAATAAAAAGTGCAAGAAATGCCGCCATGGCTACATAAGATTCAATTCCAGAAATAGAGAGTGCTCCTAAACCAGATGCCACTAGCAAAGAATCCATAGCAACAGGTCCTACAGATAATCTACGGGAAGTACCTGTAATACTGTACACAATTGTAGGCAACAAGGCCGCATATAAACCATATATAGGGGGAAGACCTGCAATCATTGCATAAGCCATTCCTTGAGGAATAACCATTACCCCTACAGTGATCCCTGCAGTAATATCACCAGAGAGATAAGACTTCTTATACTGTGGTAACCAAGTTAAAATAGGGAAAAATCGCTTAAGCATCGGACACTATTTTTTATATAGTATTTATAAAAGTAAGCTAAGATTACTAATAATTTTAATTTAAATTAATTATTTTGATCTGGTTTCTATACAATTCAATATTACCTCTGGTTTCCAGTGTTTTCAATAAACGAGAAACTACCACTCTGGAGGTATGAAGATCATAAGCAATGTCCTGATGGGTATTGTTAATATAGTTGCTATTATTTATTCTTGCTTTTTCTTTTAAATATTTAAGTAAACGCGCATCCATATTCATAAATGCAATACCGTCTATAGTTTCTAGCATTTCATTGAGCCGTTGGTTGTAACTTTGCAACACAAACGTGCGCCAACTTTTATACTTCACCATCCAATCATCCATCTTTTGTACGGGGATCATCATTAACTCAGTATCCATCTCTGCAATGGCTCTTATTTCACTTTTGGTTTGCCCCATGCAACAGTTGAGTGTCATTGCACACGTTTCTCCACTTTCAAGAAAATACAACAGTAATTCATCTCCATCATCATCTTCCCTTAGTACTTTTATAGCACCCGAAATCACCAAAGGCATAAACCTGATATAATCACCTATCTCAATTAATTTATGACCTTCGTTAATTTCTTTAAAAGTTCCCGTTTCATTAATCTCATTTAATAGATTATTTTCAAAAAGATGGCCGTATTTTTTTTGAAGTGTTGTAATCATATTTCAAAGTTACTACATTTTAAAAAAGGAAATGATGAAATTAGTTCTTCAAAACTTAAGATTCTCAAAACCCATTTTGAAACTTTTCAAATCATTTACCACAATGCACACTTTAAAAATTACAAATAAAATATTTCTAGGGTTCGCATTTTAAGTTCCCAATTTAACTTTTGAAGGTATTCTGTAAAAAACTATCTTTATCTGGTAGTAAATTCTCCATTTAGATTTTCCTTAAAACTTATATTTGTGTTTCTAATACTAAACTTATAAGCCAATTGGTTGATATTTATATAATTTAAGAATATTTTGTAATCCCTTTGTCCTGCAATGCTTTTTAACTCCATTGACTTTGCCATATTTCTTCCCATCGTTTTTCTATGCTACTGGTTTGTTGTTGGAAAGCAATTGAAATGGCAAAACCTATTATTAGTAGCGGCAAGTTATCTGTTTTATGGATGGTGGGACTGGAGATTCTTGTCCTTAATCCTCTTTAGTACCTTGGTTGATTATTCCGTAGGTATTGCCTTAAAAAATCAAGAAAATCAACAAAAACGCACTGCTTTATTATGGATTAGCATTGTAGTCAATTTAGGGTTTCTTGGATTTTTTAAATACTACAATTTTTTCCTTGATAATTTTATTCAGGCATTCTCTTTTTTCGGAACCGATTTCCAAGCATCTTCGCTTCAAATAATTTTACCAGTAGGCATAAGCTTTTA
The DNA here is from genome assembly GCF_037782385.1 of Ascidiimonas meishanensis. NCBI lineage: Bacteria > Pseudomonadati > Bacteroidota > Flavobacteriia > Flavobacteriales > Flavobacteriaceae > Ascidiimonas > Ascidiimonas meishanensis. The sequence goes on along the minus strand of NZ_JBBEXD010000009.1, from coordinate 43,751 downwards.
TACTTTTCAAACACTCAGTTATACCATAGATGTTTACAAGCAAAAACTAGCTCCCACTCAAAATTTTGTGGCATTCGCTGCCTTTGTAAGTTTCTTTCCACAGCTAGTTGCCGGACCTATTGAAAGAGCTACTAACCTGCTACCTCAATTCTATAAACAACGTACCTTCTGCTATACCAAAGCTGTAGACGGCTTGCAGCAAATTTTATGGGGATTGTTTAAAAAAATGGTAATTGCAGATAATTGTGCAAAATATGCCAATGAGATTTTTAATAATTCTGCTGATTATTCTGGAAGTACTTTGGCTTTAGGAGTATTCTTCTTTGCATTTCAGATTTATGGTGACTTTAGTGGCTATTCTGATATCGCTATAGGAACCTCCCGTTTATTTGGTTTTAATTTGATGAAAAATTTTGCTTTTCCTTATTTCTCTAGAGATATTGCAGAGTTCTGGCGTAGATGGCACATTTCACTTTCTACTTGGTTTAGAGACTATTTGTACATTCCCTTAGGCGGAAGCCGGGGCGGCACCCTCATGAAAGTACGCAATACTTTTATCATTTTTATAGTAAGTGGTTTTTGGCATGGTGCTAATTGGACTTTTATAGTTTGGGGAGCACTAAATGCTATCTATTTTCTACCCCTTTTGTTACTTAAGAAAAATAGAATTCATACAGATGTAATTGCTCAAGACAGATGGCTTCCATCCTTTACAGAATTTTTTAAAATGACACTCACTTTTTTGTTAACTATGGTAGCATGGATTTTTTTCCGAGCCCAAAACGTGCCACACGCATGGGACTATTTATATGGCGTATTTTCAGGGTCATTATTTAGTATTCCCCAAATATTTCCTCCTAACTTAATTCTTATGATTGTCTTCTTTTTAATAATTGAGTGGTTAGGTCGTGAAGAAGCCTACGCTATAGAAAAAGTGGCTACAAAGAAAAGCAGATCATTTAGATGGACTATTTATTTAGGGATTTGTTATCTTATTTTCTTATTTCAAGGTAGCCAACAAGAATTTATATATTTTCAATTTTAAATGAAAAATTTTTTAATTCATATAAGTCTATTTATCCTTTTATTCATTGGGGTAACAACTCTATTATTATATGGAACCAATTGGCTCATCGCTAAAAAAGCGAGCTTTACATTTGATGAAGATATCAAATATCTAGTCGTAGGTCATTCCCATCCACAATGCGCTATCAATGATTCTCTAATCCCTGAATTAAAAAATATTGCCAATGCTGGAGAAGCTTATTTTTATAATTATGTCAAACTAAAAAAAGTGTTAGCGCAAAATCCGCAGCTCACCACAATTTTCATAGAATTTTCCAACAATCATATAGATACCTTAATGAATAGATGGACTTGGGGTGATATGTACATAGTGCGATATAGCAATCTCACTCCTTTTATTTCTGCTGAAGACAAAAAACTTATCCTTAAACATAATTTAATAGGATATCAAAAAACACTTTCTCCTTCGCTCAAAGGCAATTTAATACGGATTGCAAAGAATGATTACGATCTTACAGATGAAATTGGCGGATATCGAAATCTAAAGAGAAATATCATTGATTCGCTGCTCAACAATCTGGGGAGAAAACCACTGGAAGCGGTAAAAACTGATTATCCGATTTCTAATTACAGTATCCAATATTTGCAAAAAATGATTGCCGAATGCCACAAATATGGGAAGGAAGTAATTCTAATGAGAAGTCCGCAACACCCTAAACTTGAAATACGTTTAAATGAAGCGCATTTTCAGCGAATTAGAACACAGTATTTTGCTGATTTAGTTTTTCTGGATTTTGATAATTTTCCTTTAACCAAAGAATCTTTTGGAGATCTGGAGCATCTCAATTACAAGGGAGCAAGTACTTTTTCATTGTGGTTTAAAGACTTACTAGATCAAGGTTTGCTAGAAGAAAAAGACAAAATTTCTTTTGTAAAAAACCGGTATCCAAATTAACGTATCCACTTTAATGCATTCTTACTTTAAGAACTATTTATCGCATAAAAGATAATATTTATCATTAAGTATTTCTCAAAAGTGAATACCTTTGCAGGAGTTTTTATTGGTATGAAAAAAGCAATTAGCTACCTACTCATAATACTTTTCGCAAATTCAATTCTTCGTCCTGCACTTCCGTACATGGAGTATTTTTTTAATTATGAGTACATTTCTACGATTCTTTGTATTAATAAAGAAGAGCCCACTTTAAATTGTGATGGTAAATGTTATTTAATGACTCAATTAGCAAAAGCCACCGAAGAAAAAAAACCAGAAAATCAAAGTATCCCATCTATTGAATTTGAAAAATTCCCTGTATTTATTCATTACCTGAACAAGATGGAAATCTCTCACAATCTTTTCCATACTAATACGAAAAATTGGAATTATAAAATTCTTGAAAAAAGTGATTTAGATAAGCCCAATACTCCCCCTCCAAAATTAATATGTACTTAAAATCTAAGTTTCTTTAGAGAGGCTATTTAATTACATTATTTAAAATCAAATATAACTATCGTGAATAAAAAAATATTTTCCCTTTTGGGAACCATACTGCTATGCCTTTATGGTAAAGCGCAAAACAACCATTGGACCTCTTCAAGACCAGATGGTCATGCTCCTATAAGTATAATGGGTGATCATTATCATAAAAAAGGCGAAATCATGATTTCTTATCGCTATATGAGGATGCAAATGGAGGGTAATTTATCAGGATCTGATGATATCAATAACGAGACTATTTTTCAAGATTTTGCTATCGCTCCCCAAGAAATGCAGATGAGTATGCATATGCTTGGTGCCATGTATGCGCCAACAAATAGACTTACTTTAATGCTTATGGGTACCTATATAAATAACTCCATGGATTTAAGAACGAGAATGGGAATTGATTTCAATACAGGATCTGGTGGTTTCGGAGACATTTCTATGGCAGGCCTAGTTAAAATTCTTAATAGGAATCGTCAATCATTGCATACTACAGTAGGGATATCAATACCTACGGGAAACATAGACCAACGAGACAATACGCCAACGGCAACGAATGCACCATTAGCATACCCTATGCAATTAGGTAGTGGCACTTTTGATCCGTTTTTAGGGGCAACTTATTTAGGCCAGTCTGATCTTTTTTCATGGGGAATTCAATCTACTTATAAATTAAGAATGGGAAATAACTCCGAGGGATATTCTTTTGGTAACCAATTTGATGCTTCAGGATGGGGGGCTATCAAAGTTTCAGATTATGTGAGTTTTTCAACTAGTCTTAACTATTTTGACCTAGAAAAAATAGACGGTGTAGATCCTGATTTTAATCCGATGATGATGCCATTGCTCAATACAGATAATTCTGGCAGAAGTCAATTAGATCTAGGAATAGGCTCTAACCTATTAGTTCCAAATGGTTCAATTAAAAATTTAAGACTCGCACTAGAAATAAAATTTCCTGTGACACAGAATACCTATGGAACTCAAATGAAAAATCAATGGATGGGAACTTTTGGAATTCAATACAGTATTGGACATCATAAAAAGCATATAGAAGAAGAATAATCATAAGATGATAGGAAAAAAACACTCAACAGATTCTTGCTTCCAGAAATAAAACCCCTTAAATAGACAGTGTCTAAAATAAAGGTATGGGTAATGCAAAAAGAACTCAATGCTGTTGGTGAATTTCATGAATTAAAGCCCTTTCATTCCTAAATAATCATTCTTCAAAAGCGGTTCAGATATTTATCTAAGCCGCTTTTTACCACTAATAATAGTGCATGCTAGCTGGATTATTTTAGTTTGAAAGTGTGAACACAATTTTACACAATTAAAATCTTAACATTTCACCGTAATTATTTCTCCTAAACTTGGTATTGTGGCTTCCCAACCATATACATCTTTTATTTTTACACGAAAAGCATCAGCACTACCTGGTTCTCCATGAGTCAAAAATATTTTTTGGGGTGCTGCCCTTAATTCAGACATCCATTCTAATAATTCTTTTTGATCTGCGTGTGCGGACAAAGAATGCAAATGTTTAACCTGTGCGTTTATCTCTACATACTTTCCAAAAATATATAGCTCCCTAATTCCTTCTTGTAGCTGACGACCCCGAGTTCCTTCGGCCTGATATCCCACTAACAAAATAGTGGTGCTTTCTTTTTTGCCTAATTGTTTAATATAGGTTAGTACCCTTCCACCAGTAACCATGCCACTTCCAGCAATAATAATCTTAGGTCTGGGATCGTCAATTATTTCCCAGGTTTCTCTGTAAGAAGATACCAGATTAACATGCTGATGCATGGATTGGTATTCATAATTACTTAATTGATGCCAATTACTATAGGTCTCAAATACGTCTAATACATCAATTCCCATTGGAGTATCAACAATAACAGGAATATTAGGTATTTTGTTTTTATTATAAAGCTTCCAAAGTGTATAGATCAACATTTGCGCTCGTTCTACTGCAAAGCTGGGTATAATAAGATTACCTCGTTTATGAATGATTTCATTAACAAGAGAAATTAAAATAGTTTCTAAATCTTCTTTCGGATGCAGCCGGTCTCCATAGGTAGATTCTATAAATAAAAAATCTGCTTTTTTTGGTCTCTCGGGTGCCAAAAGTAACGGATCTTTTTGACGACCTAAATCTCCTGAAAAAACAAAATTTTTAGTAAACAACTTCATTTCTATATAACTTGAACCTAAAATATGTCCGTTTTGCCGAAAACAAAAAGAAATATTTGCTGAAAGTTCAATGTCATAATCTTTAGGCTGTACTTCAAAAAGTGAGATTGTATTCGCAACATCTTTCTCTGAATACAAAGGTAGCGCTGGATGATGTTTAGAGTAGCCTTCCTTATTGGCGTTATCCGCTTCTTCTTCCTGTATTTTAGCACTATCCTCCAAAATAATCCGGGCTATAGCTAAGGTAGGTCCTGTGCCTATTATTTTCCCATTAAAACCTTGTTTTACTAAACAGGGTAAATAGCCCACATGGTCTAAATGTCCATGTGTTAACAAAACCATATCAATATTTTTAGCAGGAAAAGGCAGCTCTTTCCAGTTTAAAACTCTTAACTGTTTTATCCCTTGAAAAAGTCCACAATCTATCATATAATTGCCTTCTGGTGTTTCTAGTAGATATTTAGAACCCGTAACTGTGCCAGCACCTCCCAGAAAATGTATCCTAATTTTAGTGTCCATAATTGGTAAATTCGCATAATTGCGTTGTTTCTAATAAAATTTTTTCTTTTCGTTTATCAGAAATACCCAAATGATCCAGTAAAAATGCCTGCTCTTTAAGTTCCCTACAAAGTACGATCCCTTTATCTAGTAAAAATTGTTTTTCCCTTTGAGTTAGTAAAGTAGAAGACGTTAGTGGATGCAATCCTAAACGGTCTATGCGCTCTCGAATACTATCTCCTTTTGGTTTATCCCAACTAAGTAAATAAAGGCCTGCACAATTGCCGTATTGAACAGCGTCTTTGGTAAAACGCGTATTAGTGGCTACCCAGCACTCTTCTAATCTTTTGTGAGTATTTTTAAGATTCCAATGTGCTTTTATATCACCATACCTACTGTTAATATATAAGGGAACTTTTACATTGCATTTTCTACCCTGATCACTATGAAACTTACATTCAATCATAACCGTATGCTCATTCTTATGCGCCAGTATATCTACTTCGTGAGTTACACATACTCCGGGGATCAACTCACCTACTTTGGTTTTATATCCTGAATATTTTAACAGCGAGGCAATAAACTTTTCAAACGGAAAACCAGTAGGTCCCAGTTCATAGATTGCCTTTTTAAGCTTATACTTAGAAGCGAAAATGGGGCGTTTCTTTTTCAACAAGGCAAAAGCACGATTGTAGATTTCTTTGGTGGAAATACCTTGATAAAGCTCATCACGAACCACATCTAAAATTTGATTTACAATCTTCGTTTCTGCTCCGCTTCTTAATAATGATGCCCTCAACTTATTCATAGAAAACTTCACTTTATCTCCAGAAGACTTGATGATTTCTATGGAAGGCTCCAACCGGTTATTATGCTCATTCATTTTGCTCAAAATAACTTCTAATTAAGGCTTTTGTTTGATTAAGGGTCATACTATCTGCCTTTTCAACCCCGATAATTCTGGCAGCTATACTTTTATGATTCTGATGAAGTTCTTCAGCAAGTTTTGAATTTGTACTAGCTGGGCCAAAAATGGCAATAACATCTGCCTCCCTTACTTTTTCGGCAATTTTTCTGAAGTAGTTTTTGAACTGGTGTTTTTCACGTTCTGTATACTTACTATCTTGAACTACATCTTGTGGTCCCCACCTAACCTTACTCCTTGCACCTCCGGAAGGTTTGTAATTTTCAATTTCTGAATGTAGTGTTTCTATCTGCTCTTTTCCATCTTGCAAAGTTACAAGATGTGCTTTCTCCTTATCGATCCAAATACCTGTTTTTTTCATTGGTTATTTTTTTTTAAAATTTATTAAAGTAATTGAGTTAAACCCTATGCATAACTAACATGGGTACATTGGTATGGTACCCAACTTCACGTAATACTGGTTTTTTAAAAAGTGTTCTTAGAAAATTATGTTTTTTACTTATCATGGCAATCATATCAATATCTCTGCTCTCTACAAAACAACGAATAGCAGTCTCAGGATCCATATTTGTAAGCGTGTGAAAACTATACCTTATTCCTTCCAAGGCCTCAGAAAAAATTTCTTTATGGTTTTGTTGATCTGCGGTCAGTTGATCTTCCTCAGAAATGTGCATTATTCTTATAATACTATCAAATTTTCTAGCAATCTCTAGTAACGGCTGTAATTGCCTTTTTCTATATAAGTGTTTGAAAGAATTTGGGAAAATGATCTCTTTGGGGGTATCTGGTTTTGCGTTTTCTGGAATAGCCATAACCGGACATTGAACTACATGCTCCATCACAGAAACCGCATTGCTTCCAAACCATACTTCCCTAGCTCCAGTTGCTCCCTTTGTGCCCATAATCACCATATAAATATCATTCTTTGCAATCAGATCTTTAACAGCATCGGTAAGAAAGTTGTACGCTGCTTTCATTTCAAAATTATGACCTTCATGAACTTTTGATGTATTTAAAATATCATAAAGTCCTTTTAATCTCTTTTGTGATTTTATCAATGCCGAATCAAAAGCCGGATTACCAGCCTCAAGCACCATGAGATTGGAAGTTGTATAACCTTCAGCACCAAAAGTGTTCAATAAGATAAATTCGCATGGTTCATCTTTAAATAGTTGTATGGCATAATCAATTGCGTTTCTCGCATTCGATGAAAAATCTGTGGGTAAAATAATTTTTTTCATGATCTTACTGTTTAAGTTGAATCTATTTTTAATCAATTATACACAACTCCGGACTTCTATTTAAACAGCCTTTACCTTGAATTTATTCTTGTATTTCGGGTAAGACTAAAAAAGGTACATCTGTTTTAAAGGCCACCTTCTTAACCACTGCCTCTCTAAGTTGTTTCTCAATAAAACTGTGCTTATTGTTTACCATAGCCACCATACCAATATATTTTTGATTTGCATATTTCATAATTGCTTTGGCAATACTTCCTTTATGATTTAAAAGTTCTTCTTCTATAAATGGAATGCCTACAAGCAATTGCTCCAAAATAAACTTGTTTTTTTTCTGCGCAGTATTGAGTGTTCCCATGTTAATATGTAAAATACGTAAAGTTGTGTTCCATAGTAAGGCGATATCTTTCAGAGGTTTTATCTCCGCCTTTTCAAAGTATCTTTTAAAATCAGTAGCAAAAAGAATTTCATCTGGCAAATCATAAACATATTTACCCGGCACTGCCACTACAGAGCAATAGTCTATATTCTTAATTACTGCAACGGTAGAACTTCCCATGAATATTTCTTTTGCAGCAGTTGAACCCTTGGTCCCCATAAATATGTAATCAATTTTTTTGCTTGTAGTGAAGTGAAAAATGATTTGTACAAGATTTCCCGGTTTACAATATGTTTTTATGCGATGATTGCTACTCAAATTTTTATTTTCTAAAGCCGTGCGAAGCTTTTTCATTTTGTAAATAGATTCTTCTTCTGTAATTTCAAAAAGCCTCGTATGTCTTTCCTGGTTAATCTTACTGCTTAATGGAGATGGACTCACTTGATATGCATTTAAGAGATAAAAAACACAATCTTCTTTCTCAAAAAGATACAGGGCATACTTAATAGCGTTTAAAGCATTGTCTGAAAAATCTGTTGGAAGAAGAATTCGTTTCATAAGCAGTTGGTTTTGTGATCTTATAGTTAAATTCTTTATAATTCTGGTAATACCAAAAATGGAACATCAATATGAAATGCTATTTTTTTAATAATTGGTTCACGCATTAATTTCTCAAAGAAACCGTGTCTGTATTTTATTAAAGCAATCAAATCTGCATGGTTGGTGTTCATAAAATGGCTAAGCGTATTTTCTATAGACCCCTTAACGGGTATTTTGCGAAAAATACATGCTACCTTTTGCAAATAATTTTTTAATAATTCTTTATGATACTTCTGCAAATCTGTTAGCTTATTTGATTCATCTATGTGCACTATGCTAATAGTGGCTTGCCATAATTCTGCAAGCTCAATTAACGGTTCTAATTCTATAATATCTATGAGTCTTGTATAATCCGTAGCAAAAACAACATGTTTTAATTCTTTAAAATCTTTTCCTTTTGGTACTAAAAGAATTGGACATTTTTTGATACCTTTTACAATCCTTGCAGCATTGCTCCCTATAAAAATTTCTTTGGATCCAGTAGCACCAGTGGTACCCATTGCAACCATATCAATACTTTTTTCATCAATGATCGTTTTTGTAGCATTTACAAAATCGTCTAATCTTGAAAGCGCCTGAAAACTATGCCTTTTGTTATGAGTGTTTTTTTTAAGATAGCTCAATGCATTTGCCAGTGCTTCTTTTGAATTCTTATCTGCCTGCTCTAACAATGTTATTTTTTCATTACTCTCAAGAGGAGCCGCAAAACTGAAAGATTCATCCTGGAACGTATTTAACAAATAAAAACAGCAGTCTACATCCTTATACATTTTTAAAGCGCCAAAAATTGCATTCCAAGAATTTTCAGAAAAGTCTGTGGGTAATAATATGTGTTTCATACGTTGTTCTTAATCAGTTATTCTTGAAGTATCTGGAAGTACTAAAAACGGAATGTCAATATGAAAACCTATATCGTCTACATTTTGTTTCAACAATACTCGTTCCAGAAAAGAATGTTTACGATTCATCATGGCTAACATTTGATAATCATTCACACTCAAATAATCATAAACTGCCTGAGGCATTAGCTGCTTATACAACTCTTTACATTTACATTCTACTCCTTCAAGAAAGTCCTTCAAAGCCTCGCGATGCCTTTTCTGAGCTTCTGTTAGTTCTCCTTCTGAAGTTACATGCAATGAAGTAATAGAGGCATGATGGCTTTTAGCCAAGTTTACCAAAACCTTAAGCTCTCTGCGCTTATAAAGTGTTCTATAATCTGAAGGAAAAAGAATTTGCTTGATTCCTTTGTAATGATAATTTTCAGGTATTACCAAAACCGGTACTTTTGCCTTTCGCAATACAAAGACTGTATTGGTTCCTAAAAAAATTTGTTTAGCCCCAGTAGCTCCCTGAGTTCCCATAACAATGAAATCTATATTTTCCCGTTCTGTTACCTCATTTACCTCATCACTTAACATATTGAATGAAGCAATTTTTTTAAAAGTATGTTTCTCGTTAGGAAATTCTTCTTGAACATCTTTCAGCGTTTTATCTAAACCTGTAAGGGAAATATCAAGCATTGCATCTGGGAGACCACTAAATGCAGGACCGCCAACCATATAATCCATCCTGTAAAATGGAGGTACATAAGTGTGTAAAAAATAGAAAGTACATTCCTCGTCTTTTAACAATTGTAGCGCATACGAAATAGCATTCCAAGCATTTGCTGAAAAGTCTGTTGGCAATAATACTTTTTTCATGATTGTGATTTTAGTTCTCATAAAACTAACGCAAACACGCTTTATAAACTATGACAATTATCAGACACAAAAATCCCGTTTTAATCTTTAAGGAATTCTTAACAAGATGTACCCTTTATATTTAGTATCTTATCAATAAAAATGAAAACTTCAGCTATATTTTGGGTAGGTATTACTACTATTTTACTTGTTTTGGTCACTTGTCTGGCTACTTTAAATGTTTCATTCAGTTGGGTGTTTTACATTACCGTTATTGGTCAACTAGCAGTATTAATAATGGTATATAAAGTTCTTACAGATAATTATAAAACAGATAAAACTTTTGATGATTTTTATGAAGATTATCCTATTGGAAAAGATCATTTTAAATCTTCTTAAAAATCCAAATTTCTTTTTTAGGATAGTTGTTTAGCTAACATCAATAATTAATTTAAATTATTTGTATCTCTTATGCTCTAATTTGGATAACTGACTTTCGTCATATTTTTTAAAGCTTTGCTATAGCACCTTTGTAACAGGTATTAATGAGCAAATAAACATATGTCTGAATGTTATCATTGCGGTATTGCATGTAACCAAAAAGAAATTGTATTTGAGGAAAAGAAATTTTGTTGTACTGGATGCAAAACGGTTTATGAAATACTTGCGTCAAATGGACTTACCTCTTATTACGATCTGGAAAACACTCCCGGAATTTCTCCAAAAAGTATTTCCGACAAGTTTGATTTTTTAGAGAATGATGAAATCATTGAAAAACTGGTAGAATTTGATGATGAACATACACAAGTAGTTATACTATCCATTCCTTCAATTCATTGCAGTTCTTGTATTTGGATACTTGAAAATCTTCATCAGTTAGCTGTTGATATAGTTACCTCGCAGGTAGATTTCCCCAAGAAAACAGTTAGAATTACCTATCATAAAAATAAAATTCATCTAAAAAATCTGGTAAAACTATTAAGTAGTATAGGTTATGAACCCTATCTATCTCTTAACGATGTTCAAAAAAATAAAAAAAGTATTAACCGCGGTCTTATTTATAAACTAGGAATTGCCGGGTTTGCCTTTGGTAATGTAATGTTCCTTAGTTTTCCTGAGTATTTTGAGGTAGAAGAATTCTGGCTAGAACAGTACAAACATGTATTTAGGTGGCTTATGTTTTCTTTTTCGCTTCCGGTGATCTTTTATGCAGCATCAGATTATTTTGTCGCGGCGTGGAAAGGGCTTCGGCATAAAATTTTAAATATTGATGTGCCTATTGCCATTGGTATAATGGTCCTATTTATAAGAAGTACTACAGATATAATTCTCAATAGTGGTTCTGGTTTTTTTGATAGTCTTACAGGGCTGGTTTTCTTCTTGCTCCTAGGGCGGTTTTTCCAACAAAAAACATATAATTATCTCTCCTTTGAACGTGATTATAAATCTTATTTCCCCATTGCGGTTACCCGATTGAATTCTAAAAATAAAAAGGAAGAAAGTGTTCAGGTAAATGATCTTGTCAAAGGAGATCATATCCTTATTAGAAATGAAGAGTTGATTCCTACAGATGGAATTCTGTTGAAGGGTAATGCTTTAATTGATTATAGTTTTGTAACCGGCGAATCACAAGTAGTGGAAAAAGAAAAAGGCGATTACCTCTATGCTGGTGGAAGACAGGTTTCTGGTCTTATTGAACTAGAAGTACTTAAAGAGGTATCTCAAAGTTATTTGACACAACTTTGGAGTAATGATATTTTTCAAAAAGATAAAATAGCAACTTTTCAAAACCTCACTAATTCTATTAGTAAACGGTTTACCATCACAGTACTTTCAATAGCAACCATTGCAACCATATTTTGGTTATTCAAAGACAGTTCTATGGCACTCAATGTATTTACTGCGGTGCTCATTATTGCATGTCCATGTGCCATTGCACTGGCTGCGCCCTTTACCCTTGGCAATATGCTACGGATTTTTGGAAAACATAAATTTTATCTAAAAAATGCAAGTGTTATAGAACGTCTGGCAGCTATTAATTCTATTGTATTTGATAAGACGGGTACTATTACAACCCATCATAAAAATGACATAAGTTATAAAGGCATACCACTTACCAATGAAGAATGCAGTCTTCTAAAAAGTACGCTTAGAGGGTCTGGGCATCCTTTAAGTAGACAACTTTATAACATTCTTAATGCAAACGAAATAATTACATTAGATGAATACCATGAAGCTACAGGGCAGGGGTTGGAAGGCTCTGTAAATAAACATTCTGTTAGAGTTGGCAATGCACTTTATGTAGGTGCCAAGGAGGAAAAAAGAGAAGAAACCAGTGTTTATGTTAGTACAGACAATGCCTATAAGGGAAAATACATATTTCACAATATTTATAGAGATAAGGTATCCAGTGTGTTTCAAGAATTGGCAATTAATAATTCGCTAACTATTCTGTCTGGAGATAATGAAGGTGAGAAAGAAAGATTAACACATATTTTGCCTTCTGTAACTAATTTACATTTCCATCAAAAACCCAAAGATAAATTAAACCACATTAAAAAATTACAGAAGGAAAACAGGCATGTTATGATGGTTGGCGATGGATTAAATGATGCAGGAGCACTTGCTCAAAGTACTGTAGGTATTGCTATTTCAGAAGACGTGAATGTTTTCTCTCCTGCATGTGATGCTATTTTAGACGCTTCCAGTTTTCAAATGCTTCCGGCTTTCATGAAAGCATCTTCTTATGCAATCAGAGTAATTAAATGGAGCTTTCTGCTTTCTATTATTTATAATATAACAGGACTTTATTTTGCAGTGACCGGTCAATTACAACCAGTAATTGCGGCAATTTTAATGCCCTTAAGCTCCATCAGCATAGTGATTTTCACCACAATTGCAACTAATTATTACGAAAGAAAATTAAAATCAATTCAAACCTGATATATGTCATTTTATAAGAATCTCGTCACAAATACTTTTACATCAACTTTCAAATAGGTATGAGCGTTATTTACATTTTACTTTCTGTAAGCATTCTGGTTGCTATAGGCTTTTTTATTGCTTTTGTTCTTTCTGTAAAGAACGGCCAATATGATGATACTTATACACCTTCTGTAAGAATGCTTTTTGAAGACGAACTCGTCAAAGAACCCTTGGAAAAAAAACAAACAACAACTTCAGATAAACAAGAATAAATTATGGAAGTACAACAGTTTTATTACGATAATAAAATCGTTAAAAAATTCATCTATGCAACCCTTATTTGGGGTATTGTAGGCATGAGTGTTGGCCTGTTGCTAGCATTCATGTTTCTATTTCCCAATGTAACCGATGGTATCTCATGGCTTAGCTTTGGAAGATTAAGACCACTGCATACCAATGCAGTTATCTTTGCCTTTGTGGGAAATGCGATTTTTGCAGGGGTCTATTACTCATTACAACGCCTTTTGAAAGCAAGAATGTTCAATGATGCCTTAAGCAATATCAACTTTTGGGGTTGGCAACTCATTATTGTAGCAGCAGCACTTACCTTGCCATTAGGATATACAACTTCCAAAGAATATGCCGAGTTAGAATGGCCAATAGATATTGCTATAGCACTTATCTGGGTAGTTTTTGGTTGGAATATGATAGGAACTATTCTCAAAAGAAGACAACGGCATCTTTATGTGGCAGTTTGGTTTTATCTAGCCACTTTTGTAACTGTTGCAGTACTTCATATCTTTAATAGTTTTGAACTACCCGTAAACATGCTAAAGAGTTACTCTGCTTATGCAGGTGTTCAGGACGCATTGGTGCAATGGTGGTACGGCCATAATGCGGTAGCTTTCTTTTTAACTACCCCTTTTTTGGGGCTAATGTACTATTTTGTTCCAAAGGCTGCTAACAGACCTGTATACTCATACAGACTCTCTATTGTTCACTTTTGGTCACTGATATTTATTTATATCTGGGCAGGCCCCCACCACCTACTCTATTCCTCTTTACCAGATTGGGCTCAAAATCTTGGAGTAGCATTTTCTGTAATGCTTATTGCACCTTCATGGGGAGGTATGATTAATGGTCTCTTAACATTAAGAGGTGCCTGGGATAAGGTGAGAACAGATCCTGTGTTAAAATTTATGGTAGTTGCTATTACAGGCTATGGTATGGCCACGTTTGAAGGTCCAATGCTTTCTTTAAAAAATGTAAATGCCATTGCTCATTTTAGTGATTGGGTAATTGCTCACGTACATGTAGGCGCTTTGGCATGGAATGGTTTCTTTGCATTTGGTATGATCTATTGGTTAGTTCCAAAACTTTTTAAAACCAGACTTTGGTCTCTAGGTCTTGCCAATGTACATTTCTGGGTAGGGACTCTGGGAATCATTATGTATGCTTTGCCCATGTATGTAGCTGGGTTTACACAAGCTTCTATGTGGAAACAATTTAATCCTGATGGTACCTTAGTGTATGGTAACTTTCTAGAAACGGTTACACAAATCATTCCCATGTACTGGATGCGTGCCATTGGTGGTACCCTATACATAGTTGGTGCATTGGTGATGCTTTATAATATGGTTATGACTATAAGAACTGGTAGTAAAGTAGCTGACGAATTGGCTGAGGCAGCTCCTTTACAAAGAGTAACCAGTAAAAGAGTTGCCGGAGAAGGGTATCACACTTGGCTAGAAAGAAGACCTGTAAAACTAACTATTTTTGCTACTGTAGCTATTTTGATTGGTGGAGCTGTACAAATTATCCCTACCCTATTAGTAAAATCTAATATCCCAACCATAACGAGTGTTACTCCTTATACTCCTCTGGAACTGGAAGGACGTGATATCTACATCAGAGAAGGCTGTGTTTCCTGTCATTCCCAAATGATTAGACCATTCCGAAGTGAAGTAGAACGCTATGGCGAGTATTCTAAAGCTGGAGAATATGTATACGATCATCCATTTTTATGGGGTAGTAAACGAACAGGACCAGACTTAATGCGTATTGGCGGTAAATATTCAGATAACTGGCATCTAAATCATTTCTACGATCCGCAAACTACCTCGTACGGTTCTATCATGCCTTCCTATAAATGGCTTATTGAAAGTCCTTTAGACAAATCTGAGACCGAAACAAAGATGGAAGTTATGGTGAGTCTTGGAGTTCCCTACACACCAGAAGACATTAAAAAAGCACAGTTATCAATGACACAGCAGGGAGAACGTATTGAAAAGAGTCTATACAGTGATCCCGATTTTGTGAGTGCGTATGAAGCTGACAAGAAATATGCTGTAGAAAACGGAATCCCGTTTACAGATATGAAAGATCGCGAAGTAGTAGCACTTATTGCTTATTTGCAAAGGTTGGGCACCGATATTAAGATCAAAAATAATTCTAATTTAACTGTTGAAAACAAATAAATATGTTGAAGTTTATTAAACATCATATGACAACTATAGACGGGATAGAAATCTATCCTATCATTTCGCTGATTATCTTCTTTTTATTCTTTGCCGGACTTTATTGGTGGGTATTTACTGCCAAAAAATCGTATCTGAATGAAGTAAGCCAGCTACCCCTAGAGAAAGACGAACCAAACAACTCCATTTTATGAGAACAATAGCATCCTATCTAAGAATTACTTTCTTTTTAATCATCGCCTTTTTCTTGATGGAGTTTATGGTAGATTCCGGAGATCAAATGGCTATTCAAAAATACCCAGTAATCTGGGTGATACTTGGTATTGTATTACTATTTATGATTGCCATTGAAATAAGTATAGAATCTCTTAATTCAATTTTATACCGAAGTATGAAACCAGAAGCACAACAAAAATACAATGTAAGTCTGGCTCATGAAAAAGAAGCACAATTTAAAGGTCTTAAGCGTTTTTATAAGAAAATGCTGGGTAGCAAACCTATTGAAGAAGAACAAGAAATTATTCTGGATCATAACTATGATGGCATTAAAGAGCTAGATAATGACCTTCCGCCATGGTGGGTATGGGGCTTTTATGCTACCATTTTATTTGCGGTAGTTTACCTAGCTCGTTTTCATGTCTTTAATGGAGTAGATCAAGCGATGGAATACGAACAAGAAGTAGCAGAAGCTCAATTAGCCATAGAAGAATACAAAAAAACTGCTAAAGATCTGGTAGATATAAATACGGTTGTTTTGCTTACTGAAGTAGATGACTTAAAAGCTGGGAAATTAGTATTTGAACTAAATTGCGTAGTATGTCATAAAGCAGATGGCGGTGGTGGGATTGGTCCAAACCTCACCGATAAAAACTGGATTTTAGGCGGAGGAATTAAGAATGTATTCAAAACAATTTCTGAAGGTGGACGCGACGGTAAAGGTATGATTGCTTGGAAACAAAGCCTTAAACCAGCTGAAATGGCTCAGGTGGCAAGTTATGTACTTTCTCTTCAAGGAACCACTCCTGCAGAACCAAAAGCAGCTGAAGGTGATATTTGGATAGACCCTGATACGCCCGAAGTAGTTCCCGGCACAAATGATCTCATAGAAAAATCAACAGATTCTTTATCGGTTACCATGAATTAATATAAAACAATGAGTACACCCCCACTAGATCAAAAATTTAGAGATTCTATAGGTACTATTACTGAAGAAGGTAAACGTGCTTGGCTGTATCCCAAAAAACCTGTCGGAAAGTATTACGAGTATCGAAAGCTTGTGAGCTATGGTTTACTAATATTTTTGTTTACAGCTCCCTTCATAAAGATTAGTGGAAATCAGTTTTTAATGTTTAATGTACTGGAAAGGCGTTTTAATATTTTTGGAGCCCCTTTTTGGCCACAAGATTTTCATCTGTTTGTAATCATGATGATTATTGGAGTAGTATTCGTCGTTTTCTTTACGGTAGCTTTTGGAAGAATTTTTTGTGGATGGATGTGTCCGCAAACTATTTTTATGGAAATGGTTTTTAGGCGTATTGAATATTGGATTGAAGGAGATAGAGGGAAACAGATACGGTTGGACAAACAAAAATGGGATGGAGAAAAAATCAGAAAACGCAGTCTTAAATGGTTCGTTTTTTTTGTGATCTCTTTTTTGATAGCCAATGTATTTCTTGCGTATTTAATTGGTAGCGACAGGCTGATACAATATATCACTGAAGGACCTACTGCGAATATGAGTACCTTAATTTCATTACTCATTTTCACAGGTGTCTTTTACTTTGTTTTTGCTTGGTTCAGAGAACAAGTATGTATTATTGCTTGTCCGTATGGTCGTTTGCAGGGTGTACTGCTTGATAATAAATCTGTAGTAGTAGCTTATGATTATAAAAGAGGTGAAAAAGAGGAAGGAAGAGCCAAATTTAAAAAAAATGAAAACCGTATAGAAACAGGAAAAGGTGATTGTATAGACTGTTTTCAATGTGTGCATGTATGCCCTACCGGAATTGATATTCGCAATGGTACTCAATTAGAATGCGTAAACTGTACAGCCTGTATAGATGCCTGTGACCACATGATGGAAAGTGTAAATCTACCAAAAGGACTTATAAGATATGCCAGTATTGATAATATTGAAAAAAAGGCTAAATTTAGTTTTTCACCACGTCTTAAAGGATATACAGCCGTTCTTGGTATACTTATTAGTGTTTTTATTGGGATGTTATTCTTGAGAAATGATGTAGAAGCAAATATATTAAGGTTACCAGGACAATTATATGAACGAAAAGGTGAAAACCTAATCAGTAATGTCTATACTTATAAAATACTGAATAAAACTACCTTTGATATTAAAGATGTACAGTTTAAACTCCTTTCTCACAACGGAAAAATAGAAAATGTAACGCACCAAAATTTTGAAGTATCCGCTCAACAATTAGCAGAAGGCACTCTTTTTATCATCATTAATCAAGGAGCATTAAAAGGTGATAAAGATAGAATTAAAATTGGAGTTTACAGTGGAGAAGAACTTATAGAAACTACTTCTACAGCTTTCTTAGGACCTAGAAGTTACCGCTAAAATAGTATTAAAAAATAACAGCAAATTGCTCAACTGGAAAGAATAAGCAATAACAAAAACTAAAGAAAATGAAATTTAACTGGGGAACAGGAATCGTAATATGCTTTATTTTATTTATAAGCTTCATCATGTACTTTGTAATTAACATGGCTACAGATAAGCAATATAAACATGAATTAGTCACAAAAGACTATTACAAACAAGAACTCGCATTCCAAGACGAGATTAACATGGAACAGAAAAGCGCAGATGATAAAATGCAACTCACTGTTACAAAAACCAAGAACGGACTTAAGGTGTTTTTCCCCGAAGCCTTAAACCCAGAAAAAATTTCTGGAAATATATTCCTTTACAGGCCATCTAACGAGCGGCTGGATTTCACCTATTCAATAGGTACTTCCAGTACGCATTTGCTCATACCTGACAAACGCTTGTTGGATGGCCGATGGAATATAAAAGTACTTTGGAAATATCAAGGAAAATCTTATTTATATAAAAAAGAAATAACCTATTGAAATGCTCATAACGGCTTTACTTTTAGGATTACTAGGAAGTTTTCACTGCATTGGTATGTGCGGTCCTATTGCTTTTATGCTCCCTGTTCATAAGGCCTCAAACAAAGACAAACTTATAAGAGTAGGTACCTACCACCTGGGCAGACTTATTTCTTATGCTTTAATTGGTTTGCTTTTTGGACTGCTTGGAAGAGGAATTTACCTGTTTGGCATGCAACAAAAGCTGTCTATAGCAATAGGATTGATGATGATAGTTTTGATACTTTTACCTGTTTTTTCTACGAAGAAATTTAATCTTAGTGGTCCTTTGTACGGTATCATTAGTAAAATGAAATCCGCTTTAGGAAGAGAACTGGCCAAATCAAGGACTGATACCTTTTTAAGTCTTGGCTTGCTCAATGGTTTTTTGCCATGCGGTCTTGTTTATATGGCTGTTATGGGAGCTATTGCTTCTGGTGATGTATGGCAAGGTGGGTTATATATGCTTTTATTTGGGATGGGCACTATCCCTATGATGACCTTGGCAGTATTTGCTGCTCATAGAATAAATACCACCACAAGAAAACAACTCACCAAAGTGATTCCTATATTTGTAGTGGTTTTAGGTGTTTTATTTATTCTTAGAGGAATGGGATTAGGTATTCCTTACCTTTCACCAGAACCGGTAGTTGAGTTAGTAGAAGCTACCATTGAATGTCATTAATTGAGTAATAAATAGATATACTATGAAAAGTAGTTTTCAAAAAATTATAGATTCTGAAGTACCAGTTCTTGTAGACTTCTATGCAGACTGGTGTGGTCCATGTAAAACATTGGCGCCCATACTTAAAGAAGTAAAACACGAATTAGGTGACCATATTAAAGTGGTTAAGATTGATATTGACAAAAACCAAAAGCTTGCAGCTCGATTTCAGGTGAGAGGCGTTCCTACCATGATGCTTTTTCAAAATAAAGAGCAACTATGGAGGCAATCTGGAGTTTTACCCAAACACGAAATCATTAAAATTATAAATTCAAAAACTACTCATGTTTAAAGAACCGGAGATTACCTCTGCTGAGAAAGCGGTTTCTATTGTTAAATCGGGAGACCGAGTTTTTTTTCAGGGGGCAGCCATGACACCTAACCTATTAATTGATGCCTTATGTGACCGTCATAAAGAGTTAAAAGAGGTTGAAATTGTACAAATTCATACAGTAGGACCAGCGCGCTATATGACGGAACCTTATCGTGAATCTTTCAGACTAATTAGCTGCTTTGTGGGAAGCAATGTTCGGAAGGCAGTAAATGAAAATGGCGGGGATTATATTCCCATTTTTTTAAGTGAAATTCATTTACTGTTCCGAAGAAATATTCTTCCAATTGATGTAGCATTTGTACAAGTATCACCACCAGATAAACACGGGTATTGCTCGTTAGGTGTTTCAGTAGACATTACATTACCTGCCGTACAAACAGCAAAAAAAGTAATTGCACTAATTAATCCTCAGGTTCCCCGTACTCATGGTGATGGCATTATCCATATAGGTCAAATAGACAAGGCGGTAGAAGTAGATATCCCAATTCACACCGCACCAATGAATAGCCTAAGTGAGTTAGAAAAGAAAATAGGAGCCAATGTAGCTGAACTTATTGAAGACGGTGCTACGCTACAAATGGGAATTGGAAATATACCTAATGCTATTCTAACAAATTTAACCAATCACAAACGCCTGGGCGTACACACCGAAATGTTTGCGGATGGCTTATTGCCTTTGGTACATAGTGGTGTAATTACCGGAGAAGAAAAGCAAATTAAAACAGGAAAAATTGTAACTTGTTTTGCTGCTGGCACACAGCAATTATATGATTTTATAGATGACAATCCTATTGTACATTTTAAGGAAGCTGCGTATACAAATGATACGGCTATTATAAGACAAAATCCTAAAGTAACTGCTATTAATAGCGCCATTGAAATTGATCTTACCGGCCAGATTTGTGCAGATACCATTGGAAATTATCAATATTCTGGGGTGGGTGGACAGATGGACTTTATAAGAGGGGCGTCTTTATCTGAAGGCGGCAAAGCCATCATTGCACTTCCATCTACAACCAGCAAGGGATTGTCTAAAATCACTCCTTTTTTAAAAGAAGGTGCTGGAGTGACTACTACCAGAGCCCATGTACATTATGTGGCAACAGAATATGGGGTGGTAGATTTATTTGGAAAAGGATTGGAGCAACGTGCCCGCGCATTAATTTCTATAGCACATCCAGATCATAGAGAAAGGTTACATAAAAAAGCTTTTGAACGTTTTAACCGGATTATTTAATTTGTTTTAAAACCATACGCTATACTTATTGCCATTTTTAATGGCTTTTATAAGATCTAATCGCCATGAGTTTACACATAGAAGCGAAAAAGGGAGAAATTGCAGAAACCGTTTTAATGCCGGGTGACCCTTTGCGCGCCAAATGGATTGCAGAGTCTTACTTAACCAATGTTAACTGCTACAATAAAGTAAGAGGCATGTTAGGATTTACCGGAATGTATAAAGGTAAACGCATTTCAGTCCAGGGAAGTGGTATGGGAGTTGCTTCTGCTATGATCTACTACCACGAACTTTTCCAAGATTACAATGTTAAAAATATTATTCGAGTGGGCTCGGCTGGTTCTTATCAGCTAGATGTAAAGTTGCGTGACATTGTAATTGCAATAGCAGCATCTACTACTTCTAATTTTAATAACTTACGGTTTAATCAAGCAAATTTTGCCCCTGCCGCAGATTTTGGGTTGCTTATGAAAGCGGCTAATTTTGCAAAGGAAAATCATATTCCTATTAAAGCGGGAAATATACTTACGGCAGATGAATTTTATCCAGACAATCTTGAAGACTACAAGTTATGGGCAGCTTACGGCATACTATGTGTAGAAATGGAAACAGCAGGTCTGTACACAGTAGCCGCCAAATATAAGGCTCAAGCGCTCTCCATATTAACCATTTCAGACTCTTTGGTTACTGGTGAAAAAACTACAAGTAAAGAAAGAGAAACCACTTTTAAAGAAATGATTGAGATTGCACTTAATATCGTCTAAAGAAATATACTATCGGTTTTTTAACCTAATTTTTAGTTCTATATAGTTTTGGATTTAATCAAAAACCACAAAACAAGTGACTTTTATTCATTTCATAGTTAAAATCTAAATTTAGAAAATTCTAATTTTAAGTTGTCCTATTTTAGAGAAGGCTACAACATCTTTAAGAACAAGGCACTTATATATCAAGTAGACCATATATTTTACGGCTACTAAGGAAAACCATAGCGTAATTTCATGAAGTTTATTAAAGTTTATAAACATTCAGCTGATTAAATAACTACTGTTTAAATTATTTTGGGTTTAATAAGATATTTATATAGATTTGAAAGAAAATATAACATTTATGATAAGTTTATTAGTTAATTCATAGTTTTTTACTGCTTATTTCATGGCTTAAAAAATTTTGTTACTTTTTAAATAGAAATGGTTAAAAAGGAATAATTTTCTTAGAAGAAATAAGTGGTTTAGTTGTAGCCTTCCAGTATATATTAAAAATATCCTGTTATTAAAAACAACTTAAAACAGCAAAAAATGAAAAAAATTAGTTTTACTACCATTATGCTATTCATATTATTTGCCTGTACGAATCAAGATAATAGTAAAGATAATATTCAGAATACAGAATCAGAATTAGAATTAGATAATTTTCCAACCATTACCAAAAATGCCAGTGTAAGTGGCATTATTTTACCTGATGGCTCTCAAATAGAAAAAATAAACAACTCAACCATAAAAATAAATTTACCCAAAGGTTATTACATTGCAAATACTTCAGGACGTTTGTTAGAATTAACTTCTGGTGGCGGATCTTATACATGTACCTGTTCTGGTTCAAATGGTTGTAATGTTTTCTATGTAAAAGGTAATTATGGATGTAGTCATGGAAGTTGTACAGGAAATTGCACAGGTAGCTTCTCTGATAGGAATGGCAAAGAAATTGACATTGAAAATATATTCATAATTAACGAGGAAGATGTCTTAGCACCTGCAACAGAAGACGAATTTGAAAGTTTACCATACATGCCTAAAAACTTGATTCTAAGTCTGAGAAATGAATTCAAGTCTTACGCTACAACTTTATATGGAAATAAGTCCTTGGAAGCACTAGAGTATGTAGATCGTAAGAATGTACAAAGATCTGATATAAATGATATTATGTTGGTTAAAATGAAAATGTATGGCTACAAGTTTATTTATTCGGTAAACACTAGCCTGTTAAAACCTGAAATATTTAAATCTAATAAATTTTTAGTGCTTGATTATGATGGCGGGGGTCATTCCTGCAATTGCGACAGTGGTCAAAGTGGTTGTTCTCCAGATTCTTCTTGGGGTGTGAAATACTGCGAGGGTGGTGCTTGTACAAATTGTACAATGACTGTTAGTTGATAAAAACCCTTACTAAGGAACTAAAAAAAGAGATCTCTACGATCTCTTTTTTTAGTTTTTAGTCTAATACTTATTTTGATTAGGAAGTTCTGAAAGTCATAACAGGTATGGAAGCATGATTTACGAGATCTTCTCCAAGACTTCCATAAAAGAAATGTGCCAAACCTCTTCTTCCGTGCGTTGGTATCGCAATTAGATCTGCACCTATTTTTTCTCCGTATTTGAAAATACCACTTTCTGCGGTATAATCATTTCTAATGACCACATCTTTCAATGCATTTGTGTTACCATCTGCTCTAGTTAAAAATTCAGTAATACGATGTTCAATTTCATTGGTACTTTTAAAACTTTCATTAGGAAGGTTTATATATAAAAGATGTAATTTAGATCCAAACTTTTTGAATAATGTAGAGGCATTTACATAAGGTTTAATACTATCTGGTTTAAAATCACAAGCAAATACAACATTATCCAATTTTAGATTAGAAATATGTTGTTTAATTACTAAAACAGGAATCTTTGAAGTTCTAACCACTTTTTCGGCATTAGATCCAATAAATATTTCATTAATCCCTCCACCAGTTCCGTGAGATCCCATTACAATAAGATCTATTTCCTGCTCCATGGCAGCCTCATTGATCTCGCTAAAAACTTTATAATTTTGAACCAATTCTTTAATCTTTATTCCTTTTAAATACGCTTTATCTAAAAAAGAATCAAATCGCTGCTTTGCCAACTTCATATAATATACTGCTTCAGACAAACCAGACGCCTCTTCTCGGGAAAGCACAGCTTCAGATAATCCAAGCATATGAAGTACTGTAATTTCTGCGTTGTATTTTTTTGCGATGGTAGCAGCTACTTCCAAAGCATATTCAGAATGTTCTGAGAAGTCTACGGGAACTAGAATTTTTTTCATAATAATTGATTTACATTAGGTAAAATATAGGGTTAATTAATTAGCTACACCGTCATAGAAAATAATTGAGACTTGGGATTTTTTCGTCGCAATAAGACATCAAAAGCCATACATACATTTCTAATAAATGGAATTCCTTTGGCGGTTACCTCTATACGATTTTCAAAAACTTTGAGTAAACCATCTTTCTCCATTTCAGCCAGTCGTTCTAAAACCAAGGGTAATTCATCAAAAAATAGGCTTTTTTGTTCCCAATTAGTTTCAAAATTACACATCAAGTTTAAAATATGGGTTCTAATCTTTAGGTCTTCATCGTTAAGGATATGCCCTCTAAATACTGGAATAATATTACTTTGTAGTAATGCCTGATACTCTCCTACACCTTTCACATTTTGTGCAAAACCATACCAACTGTCACTTATTGCAGAAACGCCTAAACCTACCATTAATTGTGTTTTAGAAGCTGTATATCCCATAAAATTACGATGTAATTCTTTTTTTTCTACAGATTTGTATAACGAATCTGAAGGCAATGCAAAATGATCCATTCCTATTTCTACATATCCTTTTTCCTTAAGTAAACTTTTGCCTAATTGATACATCTCGCGTTTTTCTGCGGCATCAGGTAAATGAGTTTCATCAAAACCTCTTTGCCCATTCCCTTTTATCCAAGGTACATGGGCATAACTATAAAAAGCAATCCGTTCAGGCATTAATTTTAATGTTTGTTGTATCGTATTCTTAACGTCTTCAAGCGTTTGAAAGGGAAGTCCAAAAATAAGATCATGTCCTACTGAGTTAAAACCCAATGCCCTTGCCTGTAAGGTAACACGCGCCACATTTTCAAATGGTTGGATTCTATGAATTGCTTTCTGCACGGTGCGATTATAATCTTGAACTCCATAACTAACTCTGGTAAAACCTAGCCAACTCAATACCTCTAAATGCGCTGGAGTTGTGTTATTAGGATGACCTTCAAAACTAAATTCATAATTTTCGGCAAGATCAGCATGTCGTAAAATACCTTTCAGTAAATAATCAAGATTTTTAGGACTAAAAAAAGTGGGCGTTCCACCTCCAAGATGTAATTCTTTTATTTTAGGCTTGCTCCCAAATAAATCTCTATACAAATGCCATTCTTTGAGTACCGCTTTTATATATGGAATTTCAACTTCATGCCTTTTGGTAATACGTTTATTACATCCACAAAAAGTACACATTTGTTCACAAAAAGGTAAGTGAATGTAAAGGCTTATTCCCTCCTCTTTATTAGATTGAACAAAACTTTTTTGAAGTGATCTTTGCCATTGTTGTAATGAAAATGTATTAATATCCCAATAAGGCACCGTTGGATAACTTGTGTATCTTGGACCAGGTACATTATACTTTTCAAGCAAATCTTTTGAAGTCATAGATTATAATTTATTGACCCAAATATAATCTGGGTAGTCTAGTTAAAACATGACATATGTCATTTACATATCTATCTGATTTTAATACCTTTTTATTCCTTAAAAAAGCCTTGAAATCATGAAAAATATAATTTTAGTTTGCTTACTGTTTTTATTACCATCAAGCATTATCGCCCAAGAACATTCTTCATTGGAAACCATTGGGGAATTTTCAGACAGCCTCATTGCAATTAAGAAAGCAGACAAATGGGGATTTGTAGATATACATAATGAAATAATGATTAATTACAGAAATGATATTAATTCTGAGGAATATAATGGCAGAGACGATGCAAAAAAACCCATTTTCAAAAACGGATTATGCATTATAACACAATATAAAGAAGGGATTCCCTACTATGGCTTTATTAATAAATTGGAAGAAATTGTTATTCCTCCTACTTTTTTAAACGTTACCAATTTTCACAATGAATATGCGTTGGCCATCATCCCAGAAAAAAAGAATAGAGGTAGAAATGAATACCTTGATAAAGATATTATTGCCTATACTTTCTATGAGGCAGTTATAGATCGTAAAGGTAAAGTGATAAAAGATCTTGGAGATGTTCCTCACATTATTATGAGCAAGAAAACATATAAAAAACCTTATTCCCATAGTTATTTTGTAAGTCCTTTGCAGGTAGCAATTAAAACAGAAAAAGGAAAATGGCAGTTAATATCCATTAATCAAAATCAATAATCATGGCACTAAATTTTAACAAATATGCACGTGAAGGCAATACCTTCTTAAAAGAATATACCAAAGAACTTAATCTTGGTAACGAAACCGATATGGGTGGAAGAATTTTATCTTCTATTTTACATGCCTTGAGAGATTTAATCTCCGTAGAGGAATCACTTCAACTTATTGCGCAATTTCCCATGTTCTTAAAGGCAGTATATGTAAATGGTTGGTCACCAAAAGCGCACCGTGACAAAATTAAAACTCGGGTTGATTTTATAGATCTGGTTAGAAAATATAATGGTGTTACCTCTGTACATGACTTTGGATCAGACGAGAAGGCAAGTCGCTATATAGATACTACTTTTATTGTTCTTAGAAAATATATCTCTTTGGGAGAATTAGAAGATATTCGTACAGAGTTACCGAAAGATCTAAAGGATATGGTTTATCATAATATCATGTTCTAGATACAATCTTGTGCGCTTCAAAGCTACAATTAATTACTAGAAACTGTGAATTTAACAGGAAACGCTCCCATTTAAGTTACACTTTTGCAATACTTGTGACACTTTGCTTTTGTCTCTGTATACAGTAATCCCTTTTAAGCCAGATTTCCATGCAGTAAGATAAATACTAGCAATATCTTTTTGAGAGCTGTTTTGAGGAAGGTTGATTGTTTTAGATACGGCATTGTCTGTATAATTTTGAAAGGCAAGTTGATGTTGTAAGTGATACTCCCAAGGTATTTCCAAACTAGTCTGAAAATATCTCTTAACATTTTTTGGAACCTTTCTGTTATCCTGAATACTTCCTGAAGCTAAGATTTCGTTTTTTAAAGACTCATTCCAAAGATTGAGGCTCTTCATTTTATTAACAAAAATATGATTAAATACCTGTTGCTTTTTTCCTCCTAAAATTCCCACACGGTTATATGCCAATGCATAAAGGGGCTCTATAGAATATGAAGTGTTAGCAATTACAGAAATTGTTCCTGTAGGGGCGATGCTATTACAAGTTGCATTTCTTCTATTTTTATTTCTATAAAATCCTCCTCTTTCCTTTGCTAGATTCTCTGAAGCAGCATAACTTTTTTCCTTGATAAATTTCATAAGCTTCCCCGCTAACAAAACGGCTTCTTCCGAGGCATAAGGTATTTCTAGTAACATTAACATCTCAGCCCAGCCCATCACACCAAGACCAATTTTTCGGTTCATTTTTGTTTTTTCATCAATTTCAGGAAGCAAATAATGATTCTTAATAATTACGTTATCTAAAAAACGAATTGCAATCTTTACCATATCTTCTAATTGACTCCAGTTAATAGTTGCTTTCCCTTTCTTATATTCCAAAACTTTCACCAGATTTAGAGAACCTAAATTACAACTTTCGTAATCTAAAAGGGGTACTTCTCCACAGGGGTTGGTACTGGAAATAGCTCCTAAATATGGAGTAGGGTTGTTTTTATTTATGGCATCAAGAAAAATAAGTCCTGGATCTCCAGTTTTCCACGCTTCCTTTATGATCATTTCCCAAAGTGAAATGGCAGGTATTTGCTTTTGTACTTTTCCATTATGGGGGTTGATAAGTGGCCATAACTTATTTTTTGAAACCGCATTCATGAAATGATCACTAATTCCAACAGAAATATTAAAATTAGATAGGGTTAAACCAGATGTTTTGGCAATAATGAAGGCTTCAATATCTGGATGATTAATATTTAAAATACCCATATTTGCACCTCTTCTCTTGCCTCCTTGTTTGACATACTCTGTAGCAGCATCAAAAATTTTCATAAAGGCTACGGGACCAGAAGAGGTTCCTCCAGCACCGGTCACTAAATCTCCTTCCGGTCTTAATTTTGAAAAATTATAACCAGTTCCGCCACCACTTTGATGAATTAAGGCAGCATTCTTAAGCGTTGTAAAAATACTTTCAAGACTATCTTCTATCGGCAAAACAAAACAGGCACTTAACTGTCCTTTCGGTAAGCCTGCATTCATTAATGTGGGAGAGTTGGGTAAGAACTTAAGATTCTTCATAAGGTCATAATAGCAGCTTAGCCAGTATTTTTCATCCTTATCTTCGGCAGAAGCAATATGTTTAGCTACCCTCTGAAAAAGTGCTTCAGGTGTTTCAATAATAGTTCCCTTAAGATCTCTAAGTAGATACCTATCCTTAAGTATTTCGATAGCATTGCTGCTTAAGGTGGTCATACCTTCAAATGATTTATAACCCATTTTAAACGCTCACTTACCTCTATTGCAATTTCATTGAGTTTATTATTTTGAACCGCCTGCATAGATGCTAATGGGTTCACAGCTGAAACCTCTACAATTCCAAGTTCTTTTTCTTGAATGATTACATTGCAAGGTAAAAGGGTCCCAATTTTATCTTCTACTTGAAGAGCTTGGTAGGCAAATGAAGGATTACAGGCTTCTAATATTACGTATGGGTAAAAATCAACATCGAGTTTACTTTTAAGTGTAGCCTGCATATCAATCACATTAAGGATTCCAAAACCTACCTGTTTTAGCATTTCTTCTGTTGATGACATCACCATATTAATAGTAGTATCCAGTAGCTTTTTATTGAAGTAATATTCCATTTGACAGTAAATTATGAGTAGTTGAAACAGTTGTAAACAAAAACAGGAAGCCGAGGCCTCCTGTTTTCGATGATGGGATTCTTCAATGTATAATTTCACAAACACTATTACTATTCTATCGCTAAAACACCGCTAGCAATTGCTTCCTTACCAAATTTCAATCTCATCATTAACGCCAATAAAACCCCGCAAAGAATTTTAATGACCTATATTTTACATGAATAAAAATAAAGACAGGGATACTCAGGTTATCCCTGTCTTTTTGTATCATATTGAAACCACTTCTAAAACACTTCATAGTTTTCTCAATCCATTCATCGCTAAATAAACCTTGAAAATTACAGGTTCTAAACATACTTTCAATACCTACATTAAAGACTTTATTGGAAATACATCCAATAAACATCTTTATTTTTTTATTCAGTCAAAGAACGTTTTTTAATTACTATATAAAGATACGGTATACATACAGTTTAAAAAATGACATTTATCAGTTTTGAATATAAATTTTATTGTTACTTCCATTAAATCATATTTACCAACAAAATTCATTTACTGTAGTATTGGTGAGAACATCATACAACACATTGTTAATTAATTTGTTGGTTTTCTTACAATGGAAAACCCATTTTAGCAGTTAAAATTTGTTTGAGCTCCTCAGTTGTAGAGGCATCTATCAAGTTAAGTGGTTTTACTTTGCAAAGCGTTTCAACCATGTCTCTTCCTGCAAGTGTATTGGTTGCAACTCCGGTAACAATATCCGGTACTATATTAAACGCTTTCATAAGACCAAAAACAGCATATGGGTCTGAAGCGCTCAATATGATACATTTTATCTGGCTTCTTATTTCCTCTATAGCAGTATCTCCATTGTAGGGTTCTAAGGGGGAAGCACCAATCTCTATGACTGCAACATCTGCTTTTTGTTTTTCAATTCTATTGAGTAGTTCTTTTAGCCTTTTTTTATAACCATTTTGTACATAAATAGAAGAGGGAAGCCCCACATCCACAAAATCCATTACCATATCTGCACCAACATCCTTCATTGCAAGAATATCTTTATATCTACCCGCTCCTGTTAGCTTTGCCCCTACCACTTTAAGTCCTGCACTTTTAAAAAGATTTGTTACTATTCTTGCCGAAGTAGTTTTGCCAGCAGACATTGATGTTCCTGTAAACAAGACTACTGGTGTTTTGAACGGTATCGGTTCAGAATAGGAAACAAATTGATCCATCGTTATTTTTTTATGCTTACGAACTGTATGTCCTACATATTTAATTTCTATCATTTGAGGAATAAAAGCAGATTTGGAGGTAAGCTTGCCAAAAAGACCTGCACCGGTAAGTACATGCATTTTCAAATCTTTTTTTATTGCGCTCCAATTACCGGTAGCTTCTAAAGTAGCATACCTTTCTCCTAGCGCACCAATGAGATATTCATTGCCAATAATTCCTCTCATTCGTCCATTAGGCAATTCAATAGATAATTTATTACTTCCAGGATCTGTAATCTGTCCAACTACATAATCACCAGTTTGCCAATGATTAGTTGTTATTTTTTCTATCTGAAATGGATTCATGGAAAGATCTGAAATTCTGGTTAACGAAGTAAAAATATATTTGTAATTCATGACATCACATTTAGGGGTTTTTGCATAAGTAGAAGTGTAAGCAGCGCTGTTCTTTCTACAAGTTTATTTCGTTTAATAAATTCATGGGAAGCGTGAGCACCGTCTCCAGGGGTTCCTAAACCATCTAATGTTGCGGTATACAAACTAGTTGTATTTCCATCTGAGCCACCACCGGCAGTTGCCTCTTGAAGTTCAAGCCCCAACAACCATCCTTGCGATTCTGCAATTTCCCAAAGCATTTGGTTTGCAGGAGTTTTTTCCATTGGAGGTCTTCCAATAGCCCCATCTACATGTAATTCAACATCTGGGAGATAAGGTTTAAGGTTAAGGATCTTATTTGCTATTTGAATTCCATCTTTTTCAGTGAGTACACGTACATCTACCACCGCTTTACTTACGGGCGCTACTACATTAGGAGAGATTCCGCCTTCTATAATACCTATATTTACGCTAATTCCACGATCCAGATTGTTCATCTCGTGAAGTTTTTGAATCTGATACGAAAGCTCTACAATGGCATTAACTCCCTTAGCCGGATCTAGTCCTGCATGTGCAGCTTTGCCTTTAACAGATACGGTAAAGCGACCAATCCCTTTTCTAGCGGTTTTTAATCTGCCCTCTAAACCTAGTGGTGGTTCCAAAATATAAGCTCTATTAGAAATTCTCGCCAGTCTTTTTATTATTACAGTAGACTCTTTGCTACCAATTTCTTCGTCCGAATTAATTAATATAATTGGGGTTACCTGGAGTGATATATTAAGCTCTTTAATTGCTTTTAATGCAAAAACAATTTGTGTAAGACCTGCTTTCATATCATATATACCAGGACCTGATATTCGATCATGTTTTTTCTTCCATGGCATTTCAAGAAGTGTTTTTTCTGGCCAAACGGTATCACAATGTCCAACTAATAGCTGTAAAGGTTTGTATTTGGTTCTATTCTGAGGTCTTGCATACAAATACCCTCCAGTTTTTTTGCCGGCTTTGTAAGAAACAAATAATCCGGTTTTTTCTAATTCATTAGCGAGTATACGGAGTATTTTCTGTTGCAAAGCTTTCTTGTGAGAAGGTGATTCTAAGGAGACCAATATTTTTAGAAAAGATTCCATTTCTGGTTTCTTAAGGGTAAGAAAACCTTGAATATCGTTCACGGTAGTTGTAAAATCTTTCATTTCATGAAGTCTTTAGGAAAAGGGAAATTAAAAGTCTCAGATACTTTTGCGAATCTTCCATCTGCTACATATACCAATAAAGGATGCTTATAAAGCTGTTCTTGTTCGTCTAAATCAGACATTCTTAAATAATTTGAATTCACGAATGCCGCACTTATTTTACCCGTAATGATACTGTTGTCATCAAAACCATCTATAATCTTGAATAAGGAGCATTCTAAGCGGAGATAAGAATCTTCTAAAAACAACGTATCGGTTACCGAGGCTTGTACTGTAGGTAATACGGAAATTGTGCTTTCAAATTTAGATAACTCTTTTTTACGGGGACTTGCGCTTAAGGAGGTAAGCACTTCCTGACCAGGTTTTGGAAAACTTACGGAGAATTCCTGATTATTCTGAATGTTTGAATAAGTAGAATGCCTTGGAGTACACACAAATCCGAAATAATTGTGAAAGCCAACTGGAAAAGCCAGATGCTTTGGAGCCATATCATAACCAACTCCTTCCTTTGTTCCAATAATAACCAAGGGAGCAATGGTGAAAAAATGATCCCATATTGGACGAGAAAGATCCAATTCAATAAAATCAGTTGTTTTTTGCATAGTAAAAAAGTTACTCATGAAGGTACAAAAGGAGCTTGTCAAAATAACTGATTAATATCAGTCTAAGTAAGATTAATATTCAAGAGTTTTTTTTAGTCTCTAAATACCTACAAGCAGCTACTCGATTTTTTATGCATTAATAATTTACACCTATTTTTCTTACATGTATATTTTAATGAAACAAATGCGAATGGCCTATAGCTTGCATACTTTAAGGCTATCTGATCTTATATTTAAAAGTAAATGACACGAACTTCTTATATACATTTATACGCTCTGAAGCCATAGTGAAAACCCCTTTG
This sequence comes from Ascidiimonas meishanensis, assembly GCF_037782385.1. Taxonomy (NCBI): domain Bacteria; kingdom Pseudomonadati; phylum Bacteroidota; class Flavobacteriia; order Flavobacteriales; family Flavobacteriaceae; genus Ascidiimonas; species Ascidiimonas meishanensis. Next base: position 11,396 of record NZ_JBBEXD010000009.1, on the reverse strand, counting down.
AATAAAGTAAATTTCTTGAACAAAAATAGAATTATCTGATCTTTTTTATAGAGGTTTTTTTGATAAAAAAATAATGATTATCAAAGACTTAAAGATAAAATTTTGATTAATATGTTGGGGGTTTATCCTTCCAAAAAATACCTATAAATAAGTCAAAATATGTAAGAACCGTTTAAAATCAATTTAGTATGATGAATAATGAAAGACCGCAAGATAGAGAAGACAGTTCCGATTTACAAGCTATTTACATATTTATGAGTATCGCAATAGTTGGAATATCTGTTCCAATCTTAATGAAAGGTAGTACAGGAGCTATATTAATGGGTACATTTTTGAATATGATACCTGCTGTAATTCTAACACGTGCAGCGTTTTCAAAAGTAACAAAAACGGTAGCGAAAATTAAAGCACAAAAAAAGAACAAAGCGAGAGCATCATTTATAGAAATAGGTTATGATAACCATCTGTCTCAGGAAATGGCAAATTTTGGACTTACCAAAGCGCATATTGAATCTTCAGGTTACTCTGAAACTACTAGATATCTAATGAACACTTTAATGAATGCTGGAATTTCTAAAAACGGCCCTAAAATCTATAAATTAGTTATAGATATGCCTGAATATCAAGTACGGGGTTTGCGAAACGGATTTACGTTAGAACAAATGGGAATTCAAAAGAATTGGTGGGGTGGTATAGCTAAGCCATCTAATAATGCTTTTGCAGGTTTTACTATTGATGCCCTTGAGTATTTTAACGACAGGAATAATAGAAATCAATTCAATATTCCTATGGATGATAGAGTAGAAATTGCGCTTTCACTAAATTCTAGACAGGTTTTAGGCATGATTGAATTTGGTCTTACGTTAGAACAAATAAATTCTCCCTTTTTTTTAACTAATCCAAATATATTAGGAGAGCTCGCATTCACTTTAAGGGAATCTTCTAATATAGAGAATTATGAACTTTATCTACCTCTTCCTGCTAGTGAGAAAGCAAGATCCAGTGCTATTTTTGATAGGATATCTATTAATGCAGAAGATCAAGTTTCCTTGGAAGATTTAAATTCTCCGTTATCAAGAAATATTTCCTTCGATACTGCAGATATAGAAACAGGCAAATTAGATAAAAATCTAGATTACGATGTACCTGCTACCTTACATGAATTAACCCTCCCTCAAGATTCAGAAGATAACATAAAAATTGATAATCTTAAGAAAATCAAAAGTTTAGAAGAAAGAATTTCAAATTTACCAAAAACAATTGAACGTCTAAACAGCAGCGAAAGGGAGACCGAAAACAGTACAAAGAAAAAAGCTAGAAAAAAAGCACCACCATTATAACAATTTATCTAACTAACGTGAATTCGATCTAATTTCAGTTTTATTTTTAAGCTTAAATAGCGTCTTTGAATTATTAAAGTTGTTGTATATAAGTTACTTACGTTCTTGTTCTTTGCTTCTCCACCCTGCGACATCGCTCAGGGTTCAAAAAACGATTTCTATTTTCTTCAAAGGAGTTCATGAATTTACATTTCTCCCTCGAACGGTTGGGGCTTCGAAAATTCTTAACGGAAAACCTTGTTATACTGCGTAAAAAGACAATTTTGAACTCGATTTTAATTCTTATTTACATCGAACTGAAGTTATTTACGTAGAACTCCCGTTAATTATTACCAAAAAAACCAAATTTAACCTGTCAATGGATAACTAACAGATATCATTTGAGAACTGGACTGATTTATTAATACTACAGAATAAATTATTGAATTCTAACCTAGGATTAAGAAAACTTAATACCAAGAAGCTTCTTTATAATCCATATTTCTTGAAGCTGCCTCCCTGTTCTTTACGATTAAGTGATTCTTATTTAATGTTTTGCTTCTATATCCCATTAAATGAAAAAACTGCTTGGCAAAGAAACGAGCTATTTTTCGATTCACTAATAGGGTGTCTTTTTTTTGAGACTGCCAACGCACTCCCGGCAAAAGAGGTAACATCGTGTCAAACTTTAAATTGCGTAGTACTTTTGAAATTTCCAAAAAATAATAAGGTATTTGTCTAATAAGAAAAAAGCCGTCATCACCCATTTGCTGATACAATGGCATAAATATTCTTCCTTTTCTAGGGGCAGGAACTTTAATCCCATTTTCAATTGCAAGCTCTTGATTCTTTTGGATCTTTTGAAAATTTTCAAACCCTGACTTCATAATAAAATTACTATTGTTTGCAATTTTATGCTCATAAAATATCTCATAAAACTTATCAAATCCTTTTCCTGCATCGGCAAGTCTTTTGAAATGTTTTTTGAACAAAGCTTCATTTTTCCAGATATCTAAAAAATACAAGGTTAAAAAAATGAATGATTCATGATAATCTATTGCTTGTTTACTATCGTGTTGTCCGCTCTCATATCCAAAAGCAACATAACCCAGTTCATTGATGTAACTTAAAAAAGGGCCTATTAAATATTCTTCTATACCCAAAACCAGTGGTATAGGATATTGCATGGTAAATTTTCTATTCAATAAACTGTCATTAAGAATTGCAAAAGGTATCGTTTTTCCAGAAGTAGTATGCAGATCTATAAAATAAAATGGTCCTAATTCTACCGTTAAAATATGCTGCACCGCTTTAAACAATTCCAATTGTTCCTGCTCATCTTCACCAGAAGGTTTAAAATTATCCTGTTCTAATAGATTGGTATATTCTGGTGTCCATATCCTGTTAAGATCCTTCTCATTATAGCGTTCACCATTTTTTAATGCGCTTAAATTACCGCTTAAGGCATATATGCTGCCATTAAATATGGACTCTTGTGGTTTTAAAAAATCTAAAACTCTTTGAAGTGCAAATACCCCCGCAGATTCATTACCGTGAATCCCTCCTGTGAAAATTACTACCGGACCTGAATTTTTTCCTGAAATTTTTCCAATAATTCTATTAACCTCAATGGTTTTATGAAGAGCCTTGCTATATACTTCACTCATCTTTAATAGTACTTAGATCCATAAGCGTTATAATACCTACCAATTGTTCTTTATATACAACAGGAAGACAGCCTATTTCTAGCGATTTCATTGTCAAAACAGCTTCATTTATAGAGGTATCTGGTGAAACGGTGATCACTTCTTTGATCATTATCTCAGAAACATTTTTGTGTTCAAATTCTTTTATGTTTTTTTGAAAATTTTCTATATGAGACCAGGTAAGTAATCCAACAAGTTTATCCATATTATTTCTAATAGGTATATGATGGATATTTTTCCATTGCATAATTTGCACTCCCAAACTTGCCAGATCATTTTCATTTAACGTATAGAGCTGTGTAGACATGATATGCCTTACTAAAGTAGCTGATTTTGAGTGATTTATATTCTTATTAACATCTGGCCACTTATGTACCGGCAATGATGATTGTTGATTCTCATACATTTGCTGTGTAAGTGTTACTAAAGCATCATCTTTTTTCATGGTGTTGCGCAACTTCCTATAATTACTTACCGACCATGACGCTCCAGAATTTCCTGCTACTCTTTCCTCTATAATTCCAAGTAATCGCTCCATATCGCTTTTATCAATCTCACATTTTTCAAGTCCGTTATAAGCAATAGGCAGCAACTCTTTCAAAATTAAGTCGTTCACAGTAAGATATTTATCATCCCACTTTAAAATAGATTCTTTTCCTGTTCTGGCTGCTTTTATAAAATTTTCTTTAGCATCTCTAAAATCCATTATGGATGGCATATCATCATATTTTATGGGTCTTCCTTTCATAAGTCCTACCCAAAAAGCAAAATTGGCCATTTCATCTGCTATAGTAGGGCCTGCAGGGATATATCTATTTTCTATTCTCATATGTGGCTTACCCCCACCTACTCCATAACAGGCCCTATTCCAACGATAAATAGTTCCATTATGAAGATTAAGTGCAGAAAGTTTTGGAATTCTCCCTTGCTCAAGTTCTTGAATGGCATTTGTATCAATATCTTTTACTAAAATTACGGGATAACTAGCTATATTGTGTTTATAAATATTCACTATAGACCCAGATTCCCAATTTTGCCCAAATGAAACGCGAGCTTCTTTATCTTTAAGTGCATAAGAAGAAGACCTTGTATCTATACTTTGCTGAAATAAGGCGATACGGGTTTCATTCCATAGTTCTCGACCTAATAGCAAGGGAGAATTAACAGCACATCCTAATACTGGGGCTGAAATTGCTTGTGCCCAGTTATAACTAGCAATAAAATCATCTGGTGCTATTTGCAAGTGAAGTTGAAAACTAGTATTGCAAGCTTCGTACAATACAGAATCGTGTTTTACACTTAATTCATCTACTCCACGAAGATTTAATTGGAAATTAGTGCCTCTTAGACTTTTAATGGCATCATTAAGCGCAGCATATCTAGGGTTTGGAGTCATGTAATCCAATGACAATTGACCATTGCTTATAGTAGGCAAAATACCAGTTAATAATACTTTAGTATCCTTCTTGGCGGCAGTCTCCATAGCAAGACTTAGCAATGATTTTAACTGTTGTTCAATAATCGAAAAACTTTTACCTTTTAACTCTACAGGATCAAGATTTATTTCTAAATTATAGAGTGCTAATTCTGTTGTGAAGTTTTTATTATTGATAAGGTTTAGAATTTCTATGGCTTGATTAGATGGCCGCCAGTGTGCATCTACTAAACAAAACTCCTGTTCTGCTCCAATCCTTACAATATCATCTTCAAAGAGATTATTAGCAAGCATATACTCTAAAGCCTTAATATCATTCAATAAGTGGCTTATAAACTTTGTGCGTGTATCTATAGTAACTTCCGTACTTACTTTATGTTCTCCCATTATTACTTTAAAATTAAAAATAATTAAACAGTCACCATCAAAAATAAAACTTTGGTTTTATAGAAAGCTTAATTCTTTTATCAATATAACATGTTTTCAGAAAATCTATTCGTGCAGTACAAGAAAGGGAATTTCTGTATGATAACTAATCGTCTCTACTGCTGGTCTAAAAAATATTTGTTGAAAAAAGTTGAGATTTTTACCCACCATTGCAATAAGATTTATATTTCTGCTTTCTACAAAGCACTGGATGGCATCTTCAAGTTTATGATTTGTAAGCCTGTAAAAGCTAAGTTCACGTTCTTTCAAATAGCCTTCTAATAGTTGTTTGTTTGCCTGTTGCTCTTCATTCAATGCTTCTTCCTTCTTACTCACATGTAATACTCTGATAGCCGCATTGTGAATTTCAGAAATTTCCAATAAATCATCTAGAATTCGCGCATTGTAAAGAATATTGAAATCAGTAGGAAAAGCAATTTCTCTAATAGGTGTGTAAACACTATCTTCTGGTATCACTAATTCTGGGCATTTAACTCTGGTAATAGTATCTCCAGTATTGCTGCCTAGAATTATTTTCTTTAAACCGGATGCTCCTTTGGTACCCATTACTATCATATCTATTTTTTTCTCGTCAATGATTTTTCTCAAACCATTTACTAAAAAATCAAAGGAAACCAAAGTGACAAAGTTGTGTTTAGAATTATAGGTTAGTTGATTAATTTTCTTTAATAAATCAGTCATTCTTTCTTTAGACTCTGCTACCACACTTTTTTCCAACACATCTGCGGATGGAATATAAATCATTTCTTTCTCTAAAATAGTATTGGAGTTACATGCGTGGTATAAATAAAAATTACAACGACTATTTTTAAAAAAAGAGAGTGCATACTTTATCGCATTCCAAGAGTTGGACGAAAAATCGGTAGGTAATAAAATATTCTTCATTTTAATGACACTTACTAGCTAATAAAACAAAAATAGTTTGCAATGCATCTGGAAAAAATGAGGAATATCAGTTAATGAAGTTTAAAAAGGCGCTCTTTTATTCTACAATTGTCAAGCCATCTTCATCTAAAACCTTAATAGTTCTTCCTTCAATTTCAATAAGACCTTCTTTTTTAAGGGAAGATAAAGCTCTTATTAAGCTCTCTGTGGCAATACCTGCAACTCCTGCCAGATCGCTTCTGGAAATTCTGATGCCATCTTGTTGACGATCTTTCAATTTATCTACAAATTTTAAAATAGTATTCGCAGTTTTTTTTCTTACTGAGCTATATGCCATTTGAAGAAGTTGGTCTTTAGCATCTGAAAGGGTATCTGTAATATAATTGATGAGCTCTAGAGTAACGTTGTGATTTTCTTCTAGTATTGATTTAATTCTATCCTTAGATACTTTTAAAATTCCAGAGAACTCCATGGCCGTAGCAGCTTCGGGATTTGGTGAATTATAGGCAAAAGAAGTATACCCAAAAAAATCTCCTTTGTTGTAAAGTCCTGTTATTAGTTCTTTACCATGTTCATCTAATCGATGATTTTTCACTACCCCTTTCTCTACTAGATACAGGTAATTAGAATTGGTTGTTTCCGAATAAATTTCTTCTCCTGGTTCATACTCTTGAAAATCACCTTCTTTATCAAAGAAGGTTCTGAGATCATTAAGGCTTTTTAAATGGTCTTCGTGACTATTAAAATGTATCTGATTAACCTCTACAGATCTTTGATGGTCTTCTAAAATAGCTGCTTTGGCAATTCTACTTTCAATGGCATTAATGAGTTCTTCTTCTTCAAAGGGTTTCGTAAGGTAATCATCTGCCCCTAAATCCATTCCTTTTCTAACATCTTTATGTTCCGTCTTAGCAGACAGAAAAATAAAGGGTATGAATTTAGCTTTCTCATGCCGTGACAAACCCTGCAATACACCATACCCATCTAACTCAGGCATCATTATATCGCAAATAATAACATCAGGCAATATTTCTATGGCTCTAGACAAACCAGTTTTACCATTGGCTGCTGTTTCCACATCATAATTAGCCAATTCAAGTAATTCCGCAGTATTTTCTCTTAATACGGGATCATCTTCTATTAACAACACTTTTTTTATCATGATAGCAATGCAGATTTTATGGGTATTTCAATGGTAAATTTACTTCCTATATTTTCTTTACTCGAAAAATAAATCGACCCTCCTAAACTTTCTAAATGTCCTTTTACTATATTTAAACCAATACCTGTGCCCTGATCTAAAGATGCATTCTGAGCGCGGAAATAGCGTTCAAAAATATGCTTTTGATCTTTTTCAGGGATTCCAATTCCTTCATCTGTTACTGTGAAAATTAATTTACTGTCTTTTTCTTCTACGGTTAAATCTATCGTAGTATTTTCTGGTGAATATTTAATGGCATTTCTAATTAGGTTAAAGAGTAACAGCTCTAAAATTTTTTGGTCAAAATATAAGGTGAAGTCATCTGTATTTTCCGGATAATTAATAGACTGCCCGCTCTTGAGCAACATATTTGAATCATAAACCACCTCATTAAGTACCTTACTCAATTCAAAATGCGTAAAATGGTATTTAATTTTACCAGATTCAAATCTTTCTACAGAGAGAAAGTCATTTAAAATATCATTTAGGTAATGTACTTTATTTGCAATGGTATTTAAATGCTTTTGTTGTTTTTCTACATTACCCGTTTCAATGTACTTAGTTGCTAATCTGGTAGATGTCAATATTCCGGTTAATGGGGTTTTAAATTCATGAGAAACCATAGAAAGAAATTTTGTTTTTAATTCATTTAGTTCCCTTTCTGCTTTTAAACTCTCTAAAGCTTGCGCCTCTGCTTTTTTTCTTTTTTCAACCTCAATCTCCAATTCAGCTATGGTTTCATGTAATTCTGAAGTTCTTATTTTGATCTTATCTTCAAGACGCTCATTGAGTTCCAGAATCTTACTTTCTGTTTCTTTTCTCTGCGTTATATCTACCAACAAAGCCAATACAAAACTTTTGCCATAAATGGTAAAGGGAGCAAGACCCACTTCTATAGGAAATTCTTTACCAGATCTTTTGAGTCCAAATAATTCACGTCCTTCACCCATTTGCCGTCTTTCACTATTGTGAAAAAAACCTTTAAAATGACCTCCGTGATTGGCATGGTATCTATTAGGAATAAGAATACTTAATTTTTGATTGATAAGTGCTTCACGAGCATAACCAAAGATTTTTAGACAGGCAGAATTTACTGAAACAATATTTTGATTATCATCTACCATCAAAAGTCCTTCTGGTATGGCTTCTGATAGTATATTAAAAATATCTTGTCCTGACTCGAACATATTATTGCTTGACAAATTGGTGGTTATCAAATGTTATGGAAATTCTTCTTTTTCAGGCAAATCAAAAATACGAAAATTACGGCAATTACAATAAAGAGGATGACTATTATCATTTGTTAATAAATAACATGTTCCTACATTAGAAAAAACTCATATAATGAAGGGCATTCTTAAATTGGGCAAGGTTTCAGACATTAGGATAGAAGTACACTGGACTTTTATTTTCTTAATAGTATGGATTGTTTTTTTAGAACTTAACAGAGGAGGTACCATCCATACTATTCTTACTAACATTCTTTTTATTCTTATTTTATTTACATGTGTTGTACTACATGAATTAGGACATGCATTAACAGCAAAGAATTTTAATATTAAGACAGAAAAAATCACCCTTCTCCCTATTGGTGGAGTTGCCAGCCTTGAAAAAATGCCTGAAAAGCCATCCGAAGAACTAAAAGTTGCCATCGCAGGTCCATTAGTGAATCTTGCCATTGCACTGGTATTGCTGATTGTATTTCCCATTGAAAAGTATTTTAACCTTTCACCAGACAAACTCATAGAATTTGTAAGTTCGGGTAGTTTTGATAGCTTTATTTTTAACATGCTATTGGCTAATTTGGTTTTGATAGTATTCAATCTCATACCTGCTTTTCCTATGGATGGTGGTAGAGTTTTAAGAGCATTATTAGCGATGCGAATGAAGCGTTCTAAAGCTACAGAAATTGCAGCGGGACTGGGACAAATACTCGCTGTTTTATTTTTTATTCTGGGAATTCTATACAATCCTTTTTTGGTATTAATAGCGCTTTTTATTTTTATGGGAGCTTTTCAAGAAAATAAGATTGAACAACAGCTTTCTGTGGTTAAAGATTACAAAGTGAAGGATGCCATGCTTACCCATTTCACCTTAGTAAATCAAACACATACAGTTGAATATATGATTTCTCTTATATTAGCTGGTACCGAAAAACATTTTATGGTAGTTGACGATCAAGATAGTTTAATTGGAGTTATTCACTTTAAAGATATTTTAAAGCATGCGAACCAACCTGATTTGCAAATTAGAGATCTTTTTCATAAAAACTTTAAAACCATTCATCCTGAAGACGCGTTACCGGAGGTTTTAAGACTTATCACTGCTACAAAAGAAAACTTTTTCCCGGTACTTGATAAAAATACTATTTTGGGTGCGCTAGACCCTACCAATCTTAATGAGTTTATTTTATTGACTGCTAAAATTAATGATGGATCATCTTCATGATTCTGAAAGAATCTCATTTTAGTAAGGTGATGAATATCATTTTAAATATGATATTTCTGTTTTATCTTATTCTATTCATTAATCCTAAAAAATAAAATAGTATGTCAGTTTTAAAAGTTATAGAAATTCTTGGAAATTCTACGGTTAGTTTTGAAGATGCTCTTCAAAATGTCGTAAAAGAAGCTTCAAAAAGTGTGAAAAATATTAAATCGGTCTACATACAAGATATGCAGGTAACCGTTAATGATAATGTCATTAACCAATACAGGGTTAATACTAAGGTTTGTTTTGGAATTCAAGAAGACACCAATTAGAGCTTCCGGTAAAATTAGTTGATGCGTTTTAGGCAGGTTTACCCCTCGTATTATTCGTCAACTAATTTATTGATTGGCTTCTTGCGGTTTCTAATAAGCTGACTTTTATCTAATGATTTAGCACAATAGTTGTAAAATGCCAAAGCTCCTATGTCTTGAATGCGCTGTCTGAGCAATGTTTTTTATTTGATCATTATAGTTTCTAGTACAGATTTTTTTCTGAGCAGTATTTTATCTCTCATAGCCATGAATACATTTTTCAAGTTGTTTCTAATATTGGCAGTTAAATAGAATTCTTGATCAAATAATACGGTCATAGTTACCATCTCACTTGAAAATATCTTAACTGTTGAATTCTTAGTCTTTCTACCCATTGTCATTCGCACTAGAACAAAATATTCTAGTAATTTTGGTTTTAGAAAACATAGACAGAATACATTTATTTATTGGAATTCAGTAGTTTTATATTAGGGGAAATCTTCTTTTTCAATACATAATTTTAATAGGTTCTTCTTCACTTTTAGTTTTGGAGCTCCTGATAATTTGGATTTGTAAGTAATGATTTCAAAAAAACAGTCATGATATAACAATGGGAAATATAGTAGAAGCAGAGAAAAGAATTCAAAAGGCAATTGAAAATAAAGAAAGAATATTACAGCTAGATACACTTTCTTTAAACAGTGATGATCTTTTAAAATTAATGCCAAAGATTATCGAAGGACTGCCAGCACTTGAAGGTCTTGATTTAGGTGGTAACCAACTTACTTCTTTACCTCAGGAAATAGGGAATCTTAAAATGCTTGGAAGGCTTGATTTAGGTGGTAACCAACTTACTTCTTTACCTAAGGAAATAGGGAATCTTGAAAATCTTGAGTATCTTTATTTAAATCATAATCAACTTACTTCTATACCTCAGGAAATAGGGAATCTTAAAGTGCTTGAAAGTCTTGATTTAAGTAGTAACCAACTTACTGCGTTACCCCAGGAAATCGGGAATCTTGGAAGTCTTGAAAGTCTTGATTTAGCGGAAAACCAAATGATTACGATACCTGAGGAAATAGGGAATCTTCGAAATCTTAGCGAGTTTTATTTAAGAAATAACAAGCTTACTGAGGTACCCCGAGAAATAGGGAATCTTAAAAACCTTTTAAGTCTTAATTTAAGTAATAACCAACTTACTACACTACCCCAAGAAATAGGGAACCTTGTAGCGCTTGAAAGTATTTATTTAGCGGGTAACCAACTTACTACGCTACCACAAGAAATAGGAAACCTTGAAAATCTTAATCATCTTTTTTTAAATAATAATCAACTTATTAACGTACCTCAAGAAATAGAGAATCTTGAAAATCTTATGCTTTATTTAACAGACAATCCCTTATCAGAAGATACCATAGCTTTCTTAGATGCTATAGCAGCGGAGCGTAATATTCATGTTAGATACAATATGGCTGCTTTTGATGTGGCTTCTGATTATAAAGAGGTTTTGGCAAAACTCTATAGCGAGGAGCAAAGTGAATCCTTGGCTTCTAAAATAGGAGCATTAGACACTTCATGGTCTTTCGTTAATGGGAGTGAAAAGGTAATTGAAGCGCAAAAAGAATTACGTGAAATGGAGTCTCATAGTGTTGTGAGCCCTGT